>CAXSHS010000039.1:0-25046 GCA_964237325.1 uncultured Acidobacteriaceae bacterium
TCTCGCAGCCGGCGTTTTCAAACTGGATGGTTGTATGCAGGATGCGGAAGCGCTCTCGCAGGGCGGCTTTTACCCGGTCCAGGATGGCGCTGCTTTCAGACGGCGGGATGTCGGCGATGCGAATGTGCGTGGAAAGTGCATGCGTTTGCGAGCCGAGCGACCATACGTGCAGGTCGTGCACATCCTCCACGCCTTCGATGGCCGCGAGCGCGGCGCGTATCTTAGGGATCTCAATACCTTGCGGGGTACCTTCAAGCAGGATGTTGAGCGTCTCTCGCGCGATGGAGATGGAGGACCATAGAATGAGCGCCGCAATTGCGAGCGATAGTACAGGATCGATCCATCCAAAGCCTGTAAGACGGATGATGAAGCCGCCCACGATCACGGCAGCCGTTGAAAGCGTGTCACCAAGCATGTGGACCATTACAGAACGCAGGTTCACATCGGCGTGGCCGGAGCCTTTGCTAGCGCGCCACAGCATGGCGGCAATAAGCCCGTTCATCACTACGCCGGCAGCAGCCACGGCCATCATCGGCGTAGAGGCAACTGCCTCGGGGTGGCGCAGGCGACCGACGGCTTCAATCACGATCCAGGTGGACACAGCCACCAGCGTGATTGCATTAAAGAACGCAGCCAGCACCCCGGCCCGCTGGTAGCCGAAAGTCTTGGCGTCGGTAGCAGGACGGCCGCCGAACCATACCGCGACAAACGAGAGCAGCAGTGCTGCTGCATCGGACACATTATGGCCGGCTTCAGACAGCAGTGAAAGCGAGTGCGCACGCAAGCCGGCAACCGTGCACAGCACAACGTACAGCACCGTCGCTGCCAGGGAGACTTGCAGTACCTTCTGCGTATTGCCCGTAGGTGAGCCGTGGGTGTGCATCGCGTTTCTTTAGTGTACGGGGACGCGAGCAGCTAGCAAGCGGTTAAGAAACCGGAGCCGACCAGCGCCTGCGTGGGGCCGAACGCCGAATGGGTACGGAATTTGCTGTATCGCGCAGCCCAATCCAGTTCTCGGCAATGATGATGCTGTTCTCCGGCTGGTGGGTATCGTAGCGGACGGAGCATGGAAATCCCACACGGATGTCGGCGATGTTGATTACATCCTTCAGGTGCGTGATGTCCTGAGAGCACTCATAGGAGACCCCGGCGATCTCGTACTTGTAAAGGATGAGCTGCATGCCTTCAGGCCGACCGGCATCGTAGGGGTCCAGCTCGGAGATATCGAGCACAGTCCCGTCGATGATGCGACCCCCCAGCACCAGATCCTGCCGGCGCGTGCGCTCCAGCTCTTCCTCGCTGGTGTGGGTGCGCGTAGCCATGTACCACGCAACCCCGCCCATGCAGGCAGCGGCCGCAGCCATCGTAGCAAGTATCTGGTGATCGCGCAGGGATAGCCCGTACATTTGGCTGCACTCACTCCGGAAGGGGGCACATAGCGTGCCGCAATACCAAAAGAATACCGCAGGGAATCATGCCTCGGCGATTTATACCTGCCTGACCAAGCCACCATGGTCACCAAACAGGCGCGGCGGAGCTGATTTATACTCAGTGGTTCATGGCAAAGCTTCAATCCGCAGCGCGTTCCGGCCATATTCACCTTCAGCGAACAGAAGGTAACTCATCCCGTCGCATTCGCAGCACGACAGTAGTGTGCGTACGCCGCGGCGACTCCGTAGTGATGGCGGCCGATGGGCAGGTCACCATGGGCGATGCGGTGATGAAGCACACAGCGCGCAAGATTCGCCGTTTGTACCAGGACAAAGTGCTGGCCGGTTTTGCAGGGTCTACCGCCGATGCTTTCTCGCTCTTTAGCCGGTTTGAAGGCAAACTGGAGCAGTATGCAGGCAACATTAACCGCGCAGCGGTAGAGCTTGCCAAAGACTGGCGGACGGACAAGATGTTGCGTTCGCTCGATGCCCTGCTGATCGTCGCCGACCATGGGCAGACGTTTCTTATCTCCGGCACCGGTGACGTGATCGAGCCCGATGAGGGTATCGCGGCGATCGGCTCCGGCGGTTCGTATGCCATGGCCGCCGCACGCGCCTTGTTCGACAATACCGATCTGCCAGCGCGTGCCGTTGCTGAAAAAAGCCTGCGCATCGCCGGGCAGATCTGCATTTACACCAACGACGTGATCCTGGTCGAAGAGCTGAGCACAACGCCTTCCCCTCTGATCGAAGCCAGGTAGCGCCGAGCCGCACCGTAACCTACTCAAGAAGGCATTCATGGCAATTTACCTCCCGGGAACCGCAGACGACCAGGAAATCGCGCTCGACGAGATGACACCGCGCGAAATCGTCGTCGAGCTCGACAAGTACGTTGTAGGCCAGCGTGCCGCCAAGCGCGCCGTGGCGCTGGCACTGCGCAATCGCATGAGGCGGCAAAAGCTCGCGCCCGAGGTAGCGGACGAGATCATGCCGAAGAACATCATCATGATCGGGCCGACCGGTGTAGGCAAGACCGAGATTGCGCGCCGTCTGGCCAAGCTGACCAACTCGCCGTTTCTCAAGGTCGAAGCCTCGAAATTTACCGAGGTCGGCTACGTGGGCCGCGATGTGGAGTCGATGATCCGCGACCTGGTTGAGAATGCAATCGACATGGTACGCGATGAAAAACTTGAGGAGATTGAGGACAAGGCCGAGCTGAACGCCGAAGACCGGTTGCTGGAGCTTCTGCTGCCCGCGCCGCTGCCTGTAGCCGAAGTGACGGTGATGCCGGCGGCTCCGGATGGTGCCGGTCCCAGTCTAGGCTCAGGAGGCGAGGCTATTAGCGCTGCCGCTTCCACATCGGATGCGACCGCCCATACCCGCGCGAGAGAGAAGCTGCGTGACCAGTTCCGCGAGGGCAAGCTGGACGACCGGATGGTTGAAATCGATGTGCGCGAACGCCGCGAGCCGCAGATTGAAATTGTGACCAACAACGCGCCCGACGATGCCGACCAGAATCTTAAGGACATTTTGCCGCAGCTGTTCGGCCCACGCACCAAGAAGCGCAAAATGAAGGTCGCCGAGGCTTTCGAGTACCTGGTGCAGGAGGAGGAAGGCCGGCTCATCGACATGGAGCAAGTCACGCGCGTGGCGGTCGAGCGTGTCGAAAACTCAGGCATCGTTTTTCTTGATGAAATCGATAAAATCGCAGGGCGCGAAGGCGGTCATGGGCCGGACATCTCGCGCGAAGGCGTGCAGCGCGACATCCTGCCCATTGTCGAGGGCACCACGGTGAACACTCGCTACGGCATGGTGCGTACCGACTACATCCTGTTCATCGCCGCAGGCGCGTTCCACGTGAGCAAGCCGAGCGATCTCATCCCGGAACTGCAAGGGCGCTTCCCGGTGCGCGTCGAGCTGCACTCGCTCACTGTCGAAGATTTCATCCGCATCCTGACCGAGCCGAAAGCCTCGCTCACCAAGCAATCCATTGCACTGCTTGAAACGGAAGGGCTGAAGCTTGAGTTCACGCCAGAGGCTATTGCCGAGATGGCGCAGTTCGCTTTCCGCGTCAACGAGCAGACTGAAAATATCGGTGCCCGGCGTCTGCACACCATTATGGAGCGCGTGCTCGACGAGATCAGCTTCCTGGCCCCGGACCTGCTGAAGGCCCCGCGCAGCGAGGCTGGCGTGTTTGATTTATCAGTCGCTGTCAAGGACGGTACATCGACCACGCCGCTACCGGTGGTAGACCGTGAAATCCCGACTGGGCACGAGCGTGTCGTTATTATTGACCCGGAGTACGTGCGGCAGATGGTGGCGAGTATTGTGAAGGATCAGGATTTAAGCCGGTATATTTTGTAATTGATCGAGGAGTAAATATGCCCCTTGTTAAGCCCTCAAAGCAATCCTGGTTGAAGCAGAATTGGTTGGCATTACTTGGCCCACTTACTGCCGTTGCCCTTTTCTGGGGGCGAGGCGAAATACAGTACAAGATCAGGCTTTTACTAATACAGTTAACCAAGCTATTGACAAGAAATTTAATGATAATCAGCTTTCGCAGATGCGCTCAGACGTTTCAACCTTAAAAGGGGGATGGAACAGGTAAGACAAAATATTGATCGCCTTCTTGAACATGACTCAAGCAGGCATCCCGTCTGTCACCAAAAGAGTTCCAAGATGATCTTCCGAGGGTCGGTCGCTTATCTTCAATTGCGACCAACATGCAAGTATCAGTTGCACCCTTGGTCGTTAACACGCTTAGGGTGAAGCTGATTATGGCTGACAGCAGAAACGAAACATACTGGCCCGCTGTCTCGGCTTTGGTAACGTATCGATCTCCTGCTCAGTTCAAACAGTTGCCACCATGCACATCACAAACAGCTGAAGCTATAAGCCTTGCTCCTCTCTCCCCAAGCCAACGTACTTTTTCCGCAGGTATGCTTGCCCCTTTACTGAAAGACTGCCGATTAGATTTAAGCTCAGGTCTTCCTAACGTCACTGTTGATACAAGAATGCCCTTTGTAACCGGCACTCTCCATTGTTTCCGCTGCCAAATGTTCTACTCCGGCTCAAGTCAAACAATTCTTGACAATACACTACACAACTTACAGCTAGACAGCTGTTCTTTTGACATCAATATCACGGTAGTAACTCCAGATATAGGTAAAAACTTTGCTCTTGCTGCCCTAAACTCGCCAGACAAGGCTAAAGTTATAATCGGGAAACCATCATGATTTACTCTCAGGTGGCGATCTGCTAAATTATTGTCTGTATGATCTTAAGTTGATGTAAGCGACTGTAAAGTTTGCGGACGAGAATGTCGGAATACACAAACATTATGTCTATTATTTCCTTACCCCACATTGACATCTCCTACGAAGAGCACGGCGACCCGAACGGCACGCCCGTGCTCCTGCTCCATGGCTTCCCTGACAGTGCCGCAAGCTGGCGCGCCCTGCTTGCCATGTGGCAAGGTGAGCCGGTGCGCTGGATCGTGCCCATGCTGCGCGGCTACGGCGCAACCCGCATCACCGAACCCGAAGCTGAGACCGGAGAAATCGCCGCGCTGGCCGATGACCTCCTGCTGCTCCAGGGAGCTCTTTACATCGACCGCGCTACCTGGGTCGGGCACGACTGGGGCGCTCGCACTGCCTACGCAGCGGCTGCACTGCATCCGGACCGCGTACGCGCTGTTGTCGCGCTTGCCTCGGAGTATGTCTCTCACCGCAATACGGGCGAGCTGCCGCACGAGCAGGAACGTGATTACTGGTACCAATGGTTCTTCCACACGCCGCAGGGTGAACAATCCCTGACCCGCGACCGTGTCGGCCTGTGCCGTTATTTGTGGCAAGTGTGGTCACCCACTTGGCGGTTCCGTGAAGAAGAATTAAGGGAAGCGGCAAAGGTTTGGGACAATCCGCAGTTTGTCGCCACCGTACTTTCCTACTACCGTGTTCGGCACGGCAACGCGCCGGGAGCCGCTCTCTACGCAGCGGCACAGGCGAAACTTGCGAAGAAGCCGAAAGTAAAAGTGCCCACCTGGTTTATTGTAGGCCTTGCCGATGCCTGTAACCATCCTGAGGGGTCAATCGGTCAGGAAGATTGGTTTACCGGGGGCTACCAACGTGTTGAGCTTCTCGCTATCGGCCACTTCATTCATCGCGAAGCACCGGAAGCCGTCGCAGAAACGCTTACCCGAGCATTGGCCGCAACCCGGTGACTTACATCAGCATCCGCGGCCCATCCCGCTGTAACCGCTCATACACCTGCATCAGCCCATATACGCAGGGCTCAAACGACCGGCTGAGCCGGGCGAAGAACGGTGCTTCTCGCTCGTACTCAAATAGGTTGAACTGCGACACGACCCAGTAGCTCTCCTGCCCGGCTCGAACCATGCGCTCCAGTCGTTCGGGCGAGGCGGCTGTGCGTGGTGCCATGCCGGCTGAAAATAGCAGGTAGTCGCCGATGTGCTTGCGCAAACGGCGCTCGGCATCGAATGACTCTGCAGTGCCATGGACCGGGTCTGAGGCTAGCAGCAGCTTGTCAAGGTCGCGCACCGGGTGGCCCTGCTCGTCGAAGATCGGGTACAACTTGTCAGTTGAGGAGAACTCGGTCAGCAGGTCGGCGACATAGGCGGCAATTTCACTGTCTGTCTTACCCCGACCTACGGGCAGGGTGTCGCGGAAGCAATCGCGTACCAGCTCGTGAAAGATGCGGCGCAGGGGGTGCGTTGGGGAAACCATAGCGAGGGTGCCTCCTCAATCTGTGAGTTCAACCGTTTCAATCCGCTTTCTATAACTTTCGTACTTCACACCATCGCACGGGCCGGCGCTCGCGGACAAGGTGCAATGTTACGGTTGTGCGAAAGAAGGTAGCAGTCAAAGGGAAAGTTTGCGAACCCGTTCATCCAACCGCAGCCTAAACTGTGTAAGCTGCCGCTGCGAGGTTCCCCCATGCCGGCCCATAAAACGCCTGTCAAGCACCCCAAACCAACCGCGCCAACAGCTCCGGGGCTCCCGGCCTTCGGTCAACCGAAGCCAGGTCCTGACCCCAGTGGGTTCAAAGTGCCGCACCCTTCTGACAACACGCTCTACGGTAAGGTTGACGGGAAGCTGGTTGAGCCCTTCCCGGCCCCGCGCGGTGGTAGCAAGCCTGTACTTACGTTAGCTGAGGCATGGGGTCCTGCGCTTGGCCCCGCCAAGGTAGCGGCCATTGAGGCCGCCGGGCAGATTGTCTTCCACGGCGCGGGTGATACCGGTAGCGTCATCGGTCCGGCGACCGAGTCGCTGGTAGCTGACGCGGCACAGGCTGACCTTGCAAGCTCCCCGGCGAACGCCGTGCCCACGTTTTTCTTCCACTTCGGCGACGTGGTGTACAGCTTTGGAGAAGCCAAGTATTACTATGACTAGTTCTACGCGCCATGGCGTACCTACCAAGCGCCCATCCTGGCGGTGCCCGGCAACCATGACGGTGTGGTCTACTCGGGCGACCCTGCGCCGACGCTTGATGCGTGGCTGCGCAACTTCGCGTCTGCTGTGCCGGTGATGACGCCCGAGGTAGGCGGGCTGATCCGCACGGCCATGACGCAGCCGGGCGTGTTTTTCACTTTTGACGCGCCGTTTGTGCGCATCCTGGCGATCTACAGCAACGTGCTTGAGGACCCCGGTGTGATCTCGACAGAAAGCGGCACCCGGCCCTCGCTCAATGACACGCAAATCACGTTTCTTGAGGCCGCCCTGACACGTTGCAAAACGGAAAAGTTTGGGGGCGCGGTGATTGTGGTCGTGCATCACCCACCTTTTACCGCAGGCACCACGCATGGCGGCTCACCGCGCATGCTCCAGGATCTGGACGCTGCCGCCACTGCCGCCGACTTCTGGCCGCATGCCGTGTTCTCAGGCCACGCGCACAATTATCAACGATTTACGCGGACGCTTAACCCGGGCACCTCCGGCTCGACGACGATGCCGTATATGGTGGTCGGTAATGGCGGTCATGGCATCGATCTGATTCGTGAGGTGAATGGGCAAACTCTGCGTGTACCCATGGTGGTTGACGACACGTTGACCTTGGAGAACTACGACGATACAAACTACGGCTTTCTGCGCGTAACCGTCGACCCGGTAACGCTGCGCATTGAATACCACCCGGCCGGCGCAACTGGAACGCCCATGGACGTAGTGCAAGTGGACTTGGAAACGCGCAGTGTGAGTTAAGGCTTCTGTATCAATACTACGTAATCTATTTTGAACGAGTATGCGGCCGGAACGCGAACAGCTTGGCTGCCAACACTGCGGAAAACGCGAGCTTTTTCTAGCGGGTCCATGTCTCACTTCAGGATGTTTACCGTGGGATGTAACACGGCTCCCATCAAGAGTTACTTAGGCATATGTGCTTGTTGGGGGATAGGCCGGGATTCTCTCTGTTTGAAGAGACCCGACCCAGGACAGAGGCGGCGCTGTTTGGCGCGTTTGCTGCTTGCATCAGAAGCTCGTTGTAGCTTCATCTGCGGCTGACCCCCTTATCGGCAAGGCTTCTGAGAACTTCAGCTTTTTCTAGAATTATTTTGTAAAAATCTGCGCGGGTATACTAGGCCCTGATTCGTACGAGGTTTTTGTCGATGCGGCTTATCCGGTGTTCCTCGATTGTTTGCACCATCGCCCTGCTTGCAGGGGCAGTTACCACGGCTTCTGCGGACCAGAAACAAGATCAGGGCCAGCAGTTCCGCGCGCTGGTGGATCGCTTCTTTACATTGGCGCTGCCCTTCCAGCCTACACAGGCGACTGGGCTTGGCATCCACGACTACGATAACC
This sequence comes from uncultured Acidobacteriaceae bacterium, assembly GCA_964237325.1. Lineage (GTDB taxonomy): Bacteria > Acidobacteriota > Terriglobia > Terriglobales > Acidobacteriaceae > EB88. The sequence goes on from CAXSHS010000039.1 coordinate 8,246, forward strand.
GGATTGAGGACTGGAGCGAAGGCACACGAAGCACGGAAATCCGGGGCCTGCACTATTTCATGAGCAAGTTTGACGCCTTTCCGTCAGACGGCCTGGACCAGGCGACACAGGGTGATCTCCAGATGATGCGGAACTACCTGCGCTCGCAGCTGCTGACGCTTGAAACCATCAAGATGTGGCAGCGGAACCCGGACACGTACCCGTCAGGCATTACCAACGCGGCGTTCACGCTGATGGAGCGCGAGTTTGCCTCGCCCGACGATCGCCTGCGTTCGCTGATTGCACGCGAAGGTGCGATGCCGAAGGTGCTGGACGAGGCGCGCAAGAACCTCGACAACCCGCCGCAGGTCTATACGGAAGTTGCACTGGAGCAGCTGCCCGGCGACATCTCGTTCTTCCAGAACGACGTACCGCAAGCGTTCAGCAAAGCGACCGACCCGGCATTGAAAGCACAATTTACCAAGACGAACGCGGCGGTGATTGCCGCACTGGGCAGTTACGCGGACTGGATCAAGAGCGACCTGTTGCCGCGCTCGCACGGCGATTTCCGCTTTGGCGCGGATACATTTGCGAAGAAGCTGCAGTACGACGAAATGGTGACCACGCCGCTGCCGCAGTTGCTCCAGATTGCAATGGACGACCTGCACAAGAACCAGGCCGAGTTTGCGCGGGTGGCCAAGCTGGTCGATCCCGAGAAGGACCCGAAGCAGGTGCTGGCAGACCTGGCCGCAGACCATGTGGCACCGGACGGGCTGCTGCAGGACTTTCGTGACCAGTTTGCGGGCTTGAAGGGGTTCATCCGCGACAAGCAGATCATCACCATTCCGTCAGATGTGGAACCGGTAGTAGAGGAGACGCCGCCATTTGAGCGTGCGACCACGCAGGCTTCCATGGACCCGCCGGGACCGTTTGAAACGCATTCGACAACCGCATATTTCAACGCGACGCTGCCTGAGAAAAGCTGGACGCCGGAGCACATCGCGCAGCATATGGCAGCGTTCAACGTGGGTACGGTTACCAGTACATCAGTGCATGAGGCGTACCCCGGCCATTATGTGCAGTTTTTATGGGTTAATACAGCAGGTCTAAGCAAGGTACGTAAGATTGTGACCGCCAATACAAACGTGGAGGGTTGGGCGCATTACTGCGAGCAGATGATGCTCGATGCCGGGTATGGGCAGCCGGGCGCGGGAGCGAAAGACGCGCGCGAGGCGAACCTGATTCGGCTGGGCCAGCTGCAGGATGCGCTGCTGCGCGATGCACGATTTGTCGTGGCGATCCAGATGCATACCGGCTCTATGACCATGCCGCAGGCAGCGGACTTTTTTGTGAGCGATGGTTATCAATCCCGGTCTATCGGCGAGCTTGAAGTAAAACGGGGCACGGCAGACGCAATTTATCTGTATTACACCCTAGGGAAACTGGAGATCTTGAAGCTGCGAGCCGATATGGAGAAGAAGCAGGGCACGGCATTCAAACTGCAGCAGTTCCATGACGCGTTTATGCGGCAGGGTGGGGCACCGATCCCAATCGTGCGCCAGGCACTGTTAGGCGATACAAGCCCAAGTCTTTAACAGATTGTCAAGGCACGGTAGTCAGCTGTCGACTGAGCGGGTGATCTGGCACAATAGCTTCTGGCACTGCCAGCACGACGAGCGAGAAGGGAATACTCAGGAGCGCATGAAGCAAAAGGTTCGTAAAGCAGTTTTCCCCGCCGCCGGGCTCGGTACGCGCTTTTTGCCCGCAACCAAGGCCATTCCCAAAGAAATGCTAGCCCTGGTCGATAAGCCCATCATCCAGTACGGCGTGGAAGAAGCGCTTGCCGCCGGCATTGAAGAGATCATCATTGTGACCGCGCGCGGCAAAAGCGCGATTGAGGACCACTTCGATACCAGTTTTGAGCTGGAAGCGAGTCTTGAGAAAAAGGGTAAGAAAGAGCTGCTGGAGCTTGCTCGCGGCATAGCGAGCATGGCGAAACTGGCCTACGTGCGGCAGAGCCAGGCACTTGGACTGGGCCACGCGGTGTTGCAAGCTAAGGAACTGATTGGTGACGAGCCCTTCGCCGTGCTGCTGCCCGATGATGTGATCTCGGGCACAGTGCCTTGCGTGAAGCAGATGATCGACGCCTATGACGATGTGCAAGGCTCGATCATCGCGACCCAGGTGGTGGAAGGTCCGGCGATCTCAGCCTATGGCGTACTCAGCGGCCACCCGGTAGAAGGCAAACCGAAGTTGTTCGACGTAAGCGGCATGGTGGAGAAGCCGAAGCTTGAAGACGCGCCTTCAAAAAACGCGATCATCGGTCGCTACATTTTGACACCGGCTATTTTCGAGAAGATCGAGAACATCACGCCCGGGGCTGGTGGTGAGCTGCAGCTGACAGATGCTATTAAGGCCTTGCTGGGTGAGGAGAAAGTGTACGGCTTCTCATTCGATGGTGTGCGGCACGATGCCGGTGACAAGCAGGGCATGCTGCAGGCGATGGTGGATTTTGCATTGAAACGTGAGGATCTTGGACCGAAGTTCCGGGAGTATTTGAAGGGACTGGCGCTGTAAGCGATCCCGGCAAATTACCTATGAAAAGCTGACCCAATCAGGTGAATTAGACCGACGCCTGCGAGGAAAAGTGCAACCACGATCCCCCATACTAAGAAAACTGCCGGAGCGATCGCAACCGCGAGCTTGAGAGTGAATTGGAAAAGCGACCGTAGGGGTATATCGATACCGGTAATAACTACGGATTGCGGGGGATCGGGCGGGTATGGTAGTTGAGAAGACATGCACGAAGTCTATGGAAGCAAAGAAAACCGGTAAAGGTAAACTCATCTCCAAATCAAGCTTGGGAGATATAAACCGTGAAGCCTTATGTTGAATCCATTTTCGTCGGTGAGCCTACGATCCTTAAAGACGAGCGTGGAACCTGGGTTTCTTCCATCTGCCGCGAACCTGTTTCAGGTTTTGTTGAAGTTACGCTTGCTGGCCTACAAGGGGACCGCGTTGCCCAGCCCTACCATGGCAGTCCCGATGCAGCTCTTTGCGTGCACCTGAAGGATCACTATCGTTTCTGGGGCAACGCGCTCGGCCTAAACCTGCCATCCGGCAGCGTGGGTGAAAACCTCACGCTTGACGGCATCACGGAGGATGAGGTCTGTGTTGGAGATATCGTTCAGGTGGGAACTTCTCTCGTCGAGGTAAGCGGTGCGCGCGTTCCATGTGCCAACCTGGCCCGTCGCATCGGGCGTTCTGACTGGGTTAAAAAGACAATCTCAGAAAATCGTACAGGCTTTTACCTGCGTGTTCTTGAGCCGGGCCAGCTTTGCCCGGGCGACAGTTGGAGTGTGCAAAACCGTCCGAACCCGGATGGAGCTATCCCCGCTCTCAATCGCTGCATGTATCTTGCCTTCAACGAGCAAGCCGCCAGGCGCTTTATCGAGATGAGCGGGCTGGCGGCTTGGTGGAAACAGCAATTTTCAGAAAAGCTGCAAGGCAAATCTCAGCATTGGACTATGACAATGAATAGCTGATAATTTTGTCATCCAGCTTGTTACTTACCCAGCGTCTTCATGTCAATCACGAAACGATACTTCACGTCCGACTTGATCACTCGCTCAAATGCTTCATTGATTTTATCTATAGAGATAATCTCGATGTCGGAAACGATGCCGTGTTCGGCGCAGTAGTCCAGCATCTCCTGGGTTTCCTGCATGCCGCCGATCATGGAGCCAGCCAGCGACCGACGATTTTTTAACAGCGTAAACGCGCTGACGGGCGTGGGCTGCTCCGGCAGACCCACTTGGCAAAGCGTGCCATCGAGCCGCAAGGTTTCAAGATAGGGAGTCAGGTCGTGCTCAGCGGACACTGTATCAAGGATGAAGTCGAACTTACCTTTCTGTGCTGCCATTTGCCCTTCGTCCTTGGAACTGACGACCTCATCTGCACCTAGCCGCTTCGCGTCTTCCGCTTTGCTGAGTGATGTGGTAAACAGCGTGGTGTGTGCTCCCAGAGAGTGCGCGAACTTGAGCCCCATGTGCCCCAGTCCACCCAGGCCGACAATGCCGACCCGTTTGCCCGGCCCCGCGCCCCAGTACCGCAGCGGAGACCACGTTGTAATACCGGCGCACAACAGCGGCGCAACCCCGGCCGGGTCCAGCTTCGATGAGATCGGATGCACGAACCGCTCCTCCGTTACGATCACATTGGAATAGCCTCCGTGCGTCGGCTCGCCGGTATACTCCTTGCCGTTGTACGTGGGGACCATGCCTTTCTCGCAGTACTGCTCCATGCCGGCTTTGCAGTTTTCACACTGGCGGCACGAATCTACGGCTACACCTACCGCCGCGGCATCCCCTTCCTTGAACCGCTTTACCTCACTACCCACGGCTGAAACCTTGCCGACGATCTCATGGCCGGGCACCATCGGGTATAGCGAGCCGCCCCACTCATCCCGCGCCTGGTGAATGTCGGAGTGGCAGACGCCGCAAAACTCGATTTCGACGACGACATCGTGAGGACCGGGATCACGGCGCTCAAAGGAGAAGGGTGCGATCGGGGTAGTAGCATTCTGGGCTGCATAGCCTTTAGCTTGAATCATGATGTCCTCTTGTATTGTTTTTCCGTGGCTCCCTGGATAGGAACTTCGATGCTCAAGGACGCGGGCCGGGTGCACGGGCGGCGAACTCGCTGCGTTTACGGCTGTAGAAGAAGTAGATCAGCAAGCCGATAGCCAGCCAGACAAAGAAGCGCAGCCAGGTCACAATGGGCAGCCCGGCCATGAGCAGTGTGCAGAAAAAAATCGATAGCACGGGGAGTACGGGGCCGCCGGGACAGCGAAAGCTGCGGCGGCGTGCAGGGTCTTTGACGCGCAGGATAATAACTCCGGCAGATACCAGAACAAAAGCGAACAATGTGCCGATATTGGAGAGGTCGGCAAATGTGCCGATATCGAGCAGACCGGCAGGAATGCCGACGACCAGTCCCGCGACCCAGGTGGAGACCGCGGGAGTGCGGAATTTTGGATGGATGCGGGAGAAAGCGGAGGGCAGCAGGCGGTCGCGCGACATGGCAAACCAGACGCGCGCCTGGCCGATTTGAAAAACAAGGATAGAGGAAATCATGCCGAGAATCGCGCCGATAAGCACGGCAAGGCGGACCCAGTGCAGCAGCGGGCTGCCGGTTGCGACGGAGAGCTTTTTAAGCGTATTTACGACCGGTGCTGCATCGTCAAGCAGGCGGTCCCAGCGGATGAGCCCGGTGAGCACGACCGCCACGCCGATGTAGAGTACGGTGCAGATAATCAGGGTCGCGATGATGCCGATGGGGATATCGCGCTGCGGGTTCTTGCATTCTTCCGCTGCGGTTGAAACCGAATCGAAGCCGATGTAAGTGAAGAAGATGATGGAGCCGCCGGTGAGCACACCCGACCAGCCGTTGGGAGCGAACGGGCGCCAGTTGCCGGGATGGATGAAGCTCGCGCCGGCAACAATGAAGATCAGTATGGCCGCGATTTTAAGCAGGACCATGACATTGTTAGTCTCTGCCGACTCGCGGATACCGCGCACGAGCACGACTGTAAGCAGCATGACAATAAGAAATGCCGGTACATTGAAACCGAGGTGCCAGCCGGCGCTGTAGAGAGGCTTGCCGGCTAAGTCCGAGAGACCGGTCGGCAGGTACGCAGGCGAAATCCACCGCAGGTTAGGGTGGATACCCAGCCAGTCGAGCAGGTCAACGACATGCGCGGCGAAGCCGACAGAAACCGCCATGTTGGAGAACGCGTACTCGAGTATTAAGTCCCAGCCGATGATCCACGCGACGAGCTCGCCCATGGTGGCGTAGGTGTAGGTGTAGGCAGAGCCCGCAATCGGGATCATGCCGGCCAGCTCTGCATAGCAAAGGCCGGTGAAACAGCAGACGATAGCCACCAGTACGAGCGAAAGTGCCAGCGCAGGACCGGCACCGGGGCGGCCGATAAGCGCTGTGTGATGGACGATGTAATCAGCGACCGGGGTGTTGAGAACGGATGTCGTGTCGAACTTTTCGCCCGAGATTGCTGTGCCGATGACCGTGAAGATACCCGAGCCAATGACTGCGCCGATGCCGAGAGAGGTCAGCGATACTGGACCGAGCGTCTTTTTAAGCGCATGCTCCGGCAGCTCGGATTGCGCGATCAGCTTGTCAATGGACTTGGTGGCGAATAGTTGACTCGGCAGCGGCGTACTCCAGGAAGAGGTATTTGGAGACGGCGCGCCCTGCCGGGCTTATAGAGCCAACAGGGCACAAAACACTAGCGCTTGCCGGTGCCGCGTATCAGCTTCTTGGGCTTCTTCTTGCCGGAACCGCGCGGCAAGGTGCGCTTTGCTTTGGGGGCGGCCTTTTTGCGAGCGGCGCGTTTGAGCGTCTTGCGTTCTTCGGTGCTTTCAATCTTCGTGGTGTTTGCCATGAGGCTCTCTACTTTCTGTCTTACTCAGTTCACTACTCTCGTTTTACTACAAGACACTGCGATAAGTGGCAGCATTCAAAGCTGAGGCAGCATTTGCATCCCATAGTACGTAGAAGCTTTTAGCTGAAACGCAACACATAGATCAAGCAAGCAGGAGACTGAACTATGCTGCATCAGAATAGTTCGCTAGGCGGCCGCTTACCGCTTCTGGACCCGCAAGCCCTTTCGGCATCGCAAAAAGCAGTTTACGATCAGATCCAGGCGACCCTGGTTCCATGGGCGGCTAACGCACCTTTCAAGGCTGAAACCATAGATAAACAGCTGATTGGTCCGTTCAACCCAATTCTCTTAAACCCTAGTGTTGCTGCGGGCTACCTTGCGATGCTGGATGCCGAGACCAAGTCCACTTCTCTGGACAAACGCGAGCGCGAAGTTGTCATCCTCAGCGTTGGGGCTGTCTGGAACTCAGCATATGAGATATACGCCCACACTGCCGTAGCTCGAAAAGCCGGTCACTCTGAACTATCGATCAAGGCGCTTGCATCCGGTATACCTGCCGACGACCTTACGGAAAAGGAAAAGCTCGCTCAGCGCTACACGCGGCAGCTGATCACGGAGCATCGTGTTGACGCATTGCTATATCAGGAAGCAGAGCAGGCCTTTGGTCCACAGGGCTTGGTTGATATGTCTTATCTAATCGGTCTGTATCTAATGACCTGCGTTCTTCTGAACGGATTTGAGATTCCTGTTCCAGCTTAGAAGCAGCTTCATTGTGGCTCGCTCGAGCAGAAAATCCGTTTTCTTGATGACTTCTTCTAACTTCAGACTTGCTTCCGGGTAATTTTCGCAGGCATTACGCTTCAGGCCCTGCGTGTTTCCACAAAGCTAGACCCGCTCCAGCTTGGCAAACTTTTCAACCAGCTTTTTGACACCGTGCTGGGCGAAGCTGACGGTCAATTTGGCTTCTTCACCGTCACCCTCGCGGCGTACGACTTGGCCTTCTCCGTACTTGGGGTGGCGGACGCGCTGACCGTTGCGGAAGCCCGTGGCACCGCTAGCAGCTTCGATTTCAAGTTTGGGTCGGGAGCCGGCCGCGCCGCGCGCGCCGAAAAACTGTGCAATGTTGTCGAGCGAGTTTGCAGGCTTCGCCCCTGTACGCGCTGCCGGCTGACCGGCTCGTGAAGCGGAGTTTGCTGCAGCGGGCTTATAGCTCTGGTCTTCATCCTCGTAAGAGTAATGACGCTCACCATCACCTTCGCTCTTTCGAGCCGCGCCACCGTACCGTGAACCACCACCGTAGCCCGATCCGGACCCGTAGCTGCCCCAACCGCTGACGCGGGTCTGAGAGGCGGCAGCACCGCCATTTATATCTTCAATCAAGTGCGAGGGTACCTCTTCGAGAAAGCGCGAAGGGATGCTTGCCTCCGGCATGTCATTGCCGTAGCGGCGGCGGTAGCGGGCGCGCGTCAGCACGAGCGAGTCCATGGCGCGCGTCATGCCGACGTAGCAAAGGCGGCGTTCCTCCTCCATCTGCGCCGGGTCGTTGAGCGAGCGGGAGTGCGGGAAGAGATTTTCTTCAAGCCCGGCAAGTACGACCACCGGGAACTCAAGTCCTTTGGCCGCGTGCAGGGTCATAAGCGTGATGCGCGCGTCCGGGTTGATCTTGTCGGTATCGCTCACAAGCGCGGCGTGGTCAAGGAAGTCGGCGAGTGTCTCACCGCGTTCCTGCGCGTCCTGCGCGGCATTGGCGAGCTCTTTCAGGTTCTCAATGCGTGAGAACGACTCGGGTGTCCCCTCTTCTTCAAGCGAGCGGATGTAGCCGGAGCGATCATTGATAAAGCGGATGAGCTCGGGCAGCGTGGCTGCATCGCCCGGCTTGCGGAAGGCTGCTGCTGTTTCCGCTTCGCGATGTTGACGTGCTTCCTCCATCGCCGCGGGAATGCCCAGCTGCTGCACGCGCTTGCCCGCAGGCTTGCGCTTGGGTGCCGGTGCTTCCGCGAATGGATTGAAAGCGGCAGAGTCAATCGTTTGCTCCCGCTCTCCTCCATTGCTAAAGCTGGAAACATCGAAATTCGTACCTGCATCTGTTATGACATCGCTGAGGGAAAGCATGCCTTGTGCCGCATCGCCAAAGGAGAACGAAGTGTCATCCGCCGCGTGCAGGGTAAGGTCGAGCTCCGTGGGCTGGTCATCCCGCGTATCTGCGTTATGTACGTTGCCAAGTGCGTCCGTCGCGTTGACGACGGCGGCATCCGCGACCGCATCCGCAAGATCGGCGCTCAGCTTGTCTGCAAAGTCCGGTCCCAGCATCGCGTGCGCATCCTGAATCATGCGGCGGAAACCGTCGAGCGCGATCAGTGCGCGCGAGGGTAGCAGGCGCTCCCGTAGCGTGTGACCGATGGCAACCCAGGTGCTAGTGCCGGTTTCAAGAGCAAGCCGTTCCAGAGTGTCCAGCGTGGTGCGGCCGATGCCGCGCGCGGGCGTGTTGATGACCCGCTGCAAAGCGATGGAGTCGTTCGGGTTCTGGACGAGTTTCAGATAGCTGAGAATGTCCTTGATCTCGGCACGCTCGTAAAACGAGAAGCCGCCCACCATGGTGTAGCTGATGCCGTAGCGTCGCAGCGCTTCCTCTACCAGACGCGACTGCGAGTTGGTACGGTACAGGACGGCCGCGCGCGGTTGCTCTTCCGTCTCACCCGCCTTGCGCAGGTACTTGTTCAGGTAGTCCGCGATGAACAAGGCTTCATTTTCACCGTCAGGTGCTTCGTAGTAGCCGATCTTGGTGCCGCCCTCGCGTGAGGTCCACAGGTCCTTGCCCTTGCGCTGCGCATTTCGGGCCACTACAGCGCCTGCCGCCTCAAGGATCACCTGCGTCGAGCGATAATTCTGCTCCAGGCGGATGGTCTGCACTGCCGGGAAATCCTTTTCGAATTCAAGGATGTTGCGGATGTCCGCTCCGCGCCAGCTGTAAATACTCTGATCCTCATCGCCGACGACGCATACATTGTGCTCAGGGCCGGTAAGCAGCTTCATCAGCTCGTACTGGGGGCGGTTGGTGTCCTGGTACTCATCAATCAGCAGGTAGCGGTAGCGGCGGTTGTAGCGCTCGCGAGTTTCACTACTTGCTTTGAGCAGGTGTACAGCCTCAAGCAGCAGGTCGTCGAAGTCGAGCGCGTTGTTCTTGCGCAGCTCCTTCATGTACGCCTCATACACATGCGCCACGCGTTCGCTGGTAGGGTCCGCGGACTGCAGGTAGAACTCCTGCGGGTTCAGCATGTGGTTCTTGGCCCACGAAATCTTCGACATCACTGTCCGTGGCGTCAGCTGCTTATCGTCCATGCCCATGCGACGCATGATGGCCTTTACGACGGAACCCTGATCGCTATCGTCGTAGATGGCGAAGGTGCGCGTAAGCCCACCCTGCTCGCCCGGTGTGCGCAAAACTTCAATGTCGCGCCGCAGCATGCGCACGCAAAAGGAATGGAACGTCGCAAGTAGCGGCTTGGCCAGTGTGGTGCTGCCGATCAGCTTTTCCACACGGTCGGCCATCTCTTTGGCGGCCTTGTTAGTAAAGGTCACAGCCAGGATGGAGTCAGGTGCGACACCGCGCTCCTCGATCAGGTAGGCAATGCGGTGGGTAATGACACGCGTTTTGCCGGAGCCTGCGCCGGCAAGCAGCAGCACGGGGCCGTCCACGGCTTCAATGCCCGCGGCCTGCTGGGGGTTCATGTTCTGGAGGAGGCGATGCACTGCCATTAGTCTACGATGGCGAGTGTGTCCTTACCAGAGGTAAGGATACGTAGTAGCATCTTTTCCAGGAGGCCGTCATGGCGACTTGTATTGTCTCTTCCAAAGGCCAGATCACCGTACCTATCGAAGTGAGAGAGCAACTCGGCTTGAACATCGGCGATCGGATTGTGTTCACGAAGATTGAAGGTACCAATCGTTACGAGCTGACCCGGAAAACACGCTCGGCGAAATCGCTTGTCGGCATGTTTAGGAGCGATAAGGCCGCGCCGACGCTTGAACAGATTGACCAAGCGATAGGAGAACAGATCGCCATCGAGAACGATCTTGATTAATTTAGATACGAACGTGTTACTGCGCTCCATTTTGATGGATGACGCGGTACAGAGCCCCCAAGCAAAAGCACTTATCGACGAACTTACAACTGAGCATCCCGGATTCATTTCGACAATCGCATTGGCTGAAGTGCTCTGGGCGTTGGTGCGGATACATGAATTCACCCGTGAGCAGGTGGCGGAGCTCGTCTCCGCTCTGCTCGAAACCGCCGAGATGCGCTTAGAAGCGGCGGAAGACGTGGCTCGTGCGCTACGCCTGTTTCTTGAAGCCAAGGTGAGCTTTTCCGATTGTCTAATTGCTAGCGCAGGGGCCACAGCGGGATGCGAGTACACCGCGACCTTTGACCGCAGAGCGGCTTGGGACTTAAAAATGCAACTCATTCAAAGATGAAAGCGGACAGAACGAGATTGCTGAATGTTTGCGTCTTCTGCGGCTCCACCGATGGTGCTCGCCCAAAGTACCAGGCCGAAGCGGTTTGCCTCGGCACGCTGCTGGCCGAGCGAGGCTTCGGACTGGTCTACGGCGGCACCTCAGTCGGGCTTATGGGCGCAGTTGCCGATGCCGCGCTTGCGGGCGGCGCACCGGTTGTCGGCGTTTTGCCAGAGGTGCTCAAGGATCGCGAGATCGCGCACCCTCGCTTGACCGAGCTGCACTATGTGGCGAGCATGCACGAGCGCAAAGCCATGATGGCCGACCGTTCCGATGCTTTCGTCGCGCTACCCGGCGGCTTTGGAACGCTCGATGAGTTTATCGAGATCGTGACCTGGGCGCAGCTCAGCATCCACAGCAAGCCATGTGTACTGGTCAACACGCGCGGTTATTTCAATGGTTTGCTTCGCTTCTTGGACCATGCAGTGAGCGAGGGCTTTGTACGCGAGGCGAATCGAAACACGATTGAGGTTGTGACAAATGCCGAGGCAGCCCTGAGCCTGATCGAGGCTGCGCTCGGCACCTCACAAACTAGCGGGTTACAGTAGAAGGCGCAGGCACCGCACCAAGCGCCCGCCACTTCTTCGCCAGGTTCTCATCCGCCAGTGCCTTGATGAACAACCCGCCCACCACGGATCGCGCCTGGAAGGACTCCTGCTTGCCGGTTTTGGTGTCATACCAGTCGGTCATCGGGACGCGGCTCTCGGTCGTATCGGCCCATTTCGCCAATGGGGCGATCATCTGCTGAAACTGTGCCTTGTCGCTCGCCATCGTTGCTGACCATAGTTCCCAATCAAGTTTCGTGTAGTCCTTACGCGAGTCGAGGGGAAACCCGTATTGGTTTTCATGCGCCAGGTACCACTTCACCTCAGACTCGGCAAAAGCGGGCGGGAAAAGTTTCAGGTTCAGCAGCCGATCCCAAACGAGGTTGTACTTCTGGCTCCATGTTCCCGGCTTATCGAAGGCCAGCTTGGTATGGTCGCCTTCGACGCCCATCGCGAAAAACTGTTTTACCATTCCTTCCGCGAGCCCCCGGTACTGCTTTGCTACGTCCTCACGGCCCAACAGGTGCGCCAGATCTGCATAGGCACCTACGCCTAGAATAGCTTTCACTGTCAGATTTTCTTGATGCGCGAGGTGTCCGGCGAAGTCATCAGTTGAGAGCTGATTCACCGGGTCACGGCCTTCTCTCTGGAGATAATTTGCCCACTTGGTGAACTCGGGCCAGTAGTGCTCGGCTATGTGCGCATTACCCTGGATATGCGCGAGCGCGTCCGCCATGATGAGCATATTGCCCGATTCCTCTACCGGCTGCTGGTCGTCCTCAGTCTCCTCGCCGCCGCCGTACACCTGTCCGTTTGCCAGCGGGTACTGGCCGACATCATGCGGCGAGAACGGGAACTTCCAGCGCGGCAGCGCGGAGTAGCGCAGCACCGGCTCCACCTGTGCTTCCATCAAGGCCGGGTTGAAGAACAGCAGAATGGGCGACTGCGGGTACATGACATCGACTGTGCCTGTGCAGCCGTTTGAAAAGTTTTCCTTGCAGAAGTAGAGCGGCGTGCCTGTTGTGTCGGCGGTCAGCTCGCAGGCGGCTAGCGACTCGCGGTAGGCGAGATTTGTCAGGTAGCTGTAGTCCGCGCCGCCGGCTGCGGTCATGTCCGTATCGAGCTGCTTGTCATAGGCCAGGCCACGCGCGTCCAGCTGTGCATATTGCTGCTCGGCTTCATCAAGCATGGCGCTTATGGGTTGGTTGTTGCGCTGCCACCAGGGTTTGAGCCGTTGGTTTAGATACTCAATCGCAAAATTGTCTGTGTAGCTCACCAGAACGTGCTGCGAGACCGCAGTTGTGCCAACGGGGCCGAGATGGACGATGGCATCCAGGTGCGCTGCATTCTCACGTGCGATCGCTGGAAAGTCCAGGCTGTCCGCGACCGTTATCGTGCCCTGCGCGGCAAACTCTTTCTGCGCTTTGTCGAGCTGGTTGTGCCCGACCGCCACGGTCATACCATGTGTGGCGTGCGGTACCGCCAGATGAAAGTATCCCCAGTCAATCCGAAGATTGTCGCCGCTTTTGTCGAGCACACGCTGGTCGCGCGAGCCTACGTTCAGCACGTCGAGCGCACCGGTCTGCGAGCGGCCCCATGTCACCGCATCCGTTCCCTGGTCTACCGCTATTTCGGGGTTGACATCCAGAAGCGCATTGACCGTGTGCTGCGCGCCATCTATTGCCTTGGCCGTCCATGTAATGTACGTTACCGGCCTGGAGAGCAGGTCAAGGTCTTGCGGAAAAGCCGGAGTGAAAAAAGAGAGTTCCAGCTCAATGCCGGCGCCGCGGAAGGTGTAAACGGTGTGCGTCGCCTGGACGCGCAAAGCAGTCTGCTCCATGGCCGGCGTCTCGCGCGGGTAGTTACCCATGATGCGGTAAGGTTTGCCGTCGACCTGCACCAGGCTGGTGATGGCCTGGTCAGAACCAGTCCAGTGGCGCGTAGGACCGTCGGTCAACTTGTCGTTGTCAGACCAGACGGAGAAGTACGGGTTGTGCGTGATGAGCGGCACTGCCGGCGGCCGATGCTGCTGTACAGGCTGTTGTGCCGTTTGTTGCGCGAACAAGGCGCTGGTGGGGGCAAACAGGCAGAGGAGCAGAAGGACGCGCGAAAAAGGTGTGCTCATGGCGCACCCAGTGTACAGATTTTACGTATGAGCAGTTGAGCAAATAGCGCAAATGCAGTTCCGGCGCAGGTAATCCCAGGAGTAGATACCGCTAGTGTGCCCGTCATTCCAGCCGAAGGAGATGGCGTAGCGGCCTACTTGCTGCACAGTGTCAGGCCGCACAGGGGCTTTGTAGAGGGGCAGTAAAGCGGCAGGTGCGGGCGGCGGGGTGCCGACGGCACGGCCTTCTTTCTCGCGCTCGTCATGGCAAGTGGCGCAGGGGCAAGCGTGGCGCAGCCAGGCAAAACTCCAGCGGCTGCTGTGGCCGTCCTTCCAGTCGATTTCGAGGCCGGTGCCTTCAGTCTTTTTTACGCGGACCTTAACCGGCTCTACGGCGGCGGGGGCAAGCGGGGCGTTGGCTGCGTCTTGGCGTCGTGCCTGCTCTTCGCTCAGCAGGCGAAATCCTTCATGGCTCATGGCTCTTTAGATTCACAAGCCGCCGTTGCGATGGAAGAAGTACGCGGCCATGGCAAAACCCAGAATTGTGACAGTGACGCGCATGAGCCGCGCGTCCAGACGCCGGGCGCTGCGTCCGCCCGCATAGCCGCCGATGGCGCCGGTAACCATCATCAGCAGGCAATATTGCCACAATACCCGCCCCTCAAAGATGAACAGCAGCACCGCCATGCCGTTGGCAATGGTGGTGGTGACCACCTTGAGCGCGTTGATCTGATTGATGTTTTCAATGCCGAACACGGCCAGCAGGCTCATGACTAGAAAACCCGCACCCGCGCCGAAATAGCCGATGTAGAGCGTGACCACGACCATGCCTGCTACTAAAGGCAGGATCAGCGGGCTGGCTGTTGCCTGATCATCGGTGCGCGCACGTTTGCCGCGAGCGCGTTTCTGAAGCCATTGCGAGATGGGTGTGGATACAGCGAACAAGCTGGCTGCACCGAGCAGGAGCCACGGGACCAGATGCAGAAAGGTAGCCTGACCGGTGTGCAGCAGGATGACGCCGCCTCCCACGCCACCGATGGCCGCCGCGCCGCTGAGCGGAAGCAGGAGGTGGCGGTTGTGCTTCAGGTCCTGCCAGTAGGCGGCAATCGAGGTGAACTGCCCCGGCCACAGAGCGACCGTGTTGGTGGCATTCGCTTCGATCGGCGGCACGCCGATGTTGAGCAGGGCTGGAAAGGACAGAAACGAGCCGCCCCCTGCGACCGCGTTGAGCAGGCCCGCGATGAACGAGGCGGAGCAGAGCCAGAGGATGCGCGGGGTTGGGGTGAGTGCGCCGGGGTGGATCATTTCTATATTGTGAAGGGCACGGGCTACTGCCGCGATTTAAGCCTCATTGGCAGCAGATAATGACGAATCGCTTCTGCACCGCTTCGAGGAACGGGGATCATCTTGATAAAGTTCGAGCCCTCAGTCTTCTGCCGTTTCACTTCGGCAAAGCCTGTTTCGGGTGCACCGGCGTTCAACGGTGTGAGCGGACCTCTATGCTCGCTATGCATTCAGTCGCAAAAGGCGGCGTGCATTTCCATTAGCAACCTTCTCCAGCGTGCTTTGCGGAAGATCGATTCCATCGAACCAATCGCCCGCATCCCGGCTGGACTCATAGGGACAATCCACGGAAAACAGGACGCGATCTTCTCCAAGTTCCTCTATGGCGCAACGCAAAGGCGGCGTGGAGAAGAGGCCGGAGGTAGTGACGGAGATGTTCTCGCGCAGATAGGCGGAAGGCAGTTTTTTCAACGGCAATCCGAAATCGTTTACTTGAAAACGACTGTCAAAGCGCCAGAGAAAGTACGGCAGGCTTTCGCCTCCATGGCCGAGGATCACCTGCGCGGACGGGAAACGATCAAAGACACCTGCGAAGATGAGTCGCAACGCATGAGTTGCCGTTTCCGGTGCCCAACCCCAAAGTGCTCCCATGAGCTCAGAGTGGTCCTGATAGTTCTGCGGGATCTGAAAAGCATTGGTAGGGTGAATGTAAACCGGACTTCCCAACTCGGCGACACGTTCCCATAGAACTTGATACTTGTCTTCATCCAGGTAGTGCCCATGGGTGTGTCCATTGATCAGTGCACCGTGAAAGCCGAGCTGCCGAACACAGCGTTCCAGCTCATCTGCCGCATCCCGCGGTGACTGTGTCGGCAGGGTGGCAAAGCCTCCAAAACGATCCGGATGTCGCTGAATTTGCGCCGCAAGGAAGTCATTGATTCTTTGTGCGTCGGCTACGGCCTTCTTTGGGTTAACGGCAGATTCTATGCCCGGAACGGTGTGGCTCAAGATGGACTTGCTTATACCGGCTTCATCCATCGTCTGTAGCCGGAGGTCGTCAAAATCAGCAAGATGGTCATCGATCTGTTTGGCCAGCTTCTTGTCAGATAAATATTGAGACGAGGCTGCATACTCCGGCAGCTCCGGCACCCGAAAATGTTCTTCTAGCGCAATCTTTTCCATCTGTTTCTCCAATCTTTGTGATGCGGAATACTGGAGAAACCGAGGCTATTGGAGGAAAGGCTGATTCTCGGAGCTCGCCGCCGAGCCGTAAATAGATCGAGTAAGACTACTCCTAAGCTACGCTGCGCTCGACTTCGTCTTGCGCGACCTTCGGACCTTTGTATCGTTTGCAGGTGAAGGGGCTTGCTTGCGCTCGGGATTCTGCGCATCGCGCCTGCGCTGTAGCGCTTCCATCCAGAGTCGGTTGCCGTAGGAGCCTTCGAGCAGGCCTTGCACGCTGAACGACACACCGAGCAAGGGCCAGTCCATGCCCGTTCCTCGACCCAGCATTTCAAACTCGCGCAGCTGCGTGAGGGAGGCGAAGGCAAGGCCCTGGATATCGTCAAGCGGCAGCTTGACCCGGCAGCTGTCCGACATACAGAGGATCAGGAGTCGGCTCCGATCATCAATCTCGACCCGCTCGGCATAAGGCTGCTCGGGCGTATCACCGTATTACACGAACCAATCTTCAAACTGCCGGTCAGTTTCACGGTCGATTTCCTTGTCAGAAAGCTTTGCCATGGACTGCCTCCCAGAGTGCGAGTAATTCAGTGTACGGCTCTACGGCCACACGGCGAATCTGACGCCTTGCAGTAAGCGGTGAGTTGATCGGAATGACAGAGCGCTCGCGTCCTCCGACCTGAATAGTACCGTCAGGAAGCAGTTCCAGAATCACTTCACACCCCGCGTAGAAAG
>CAXSHS010000040.1:0-24870 GCA_964237325.1 uncultured Acidobacteriaceae bacterium
TGACCGCGCGCGGGCCGGTGGTGCTTGAGTACAACACGCGCTTCGGCGACCCGGAGACGCAGGCAATCTTGCCGCGACTGGACAGCGATCTGTATGAGGCATTTCAGGCATGTATAGACGGGCGCCTCAGCGATACAGAGTTCCGCTGGAAACCGGGGGCTTCTGTGTGCGTGGTCGCAGCTTCGGGAGGCTACCCGGCGGCTTACAAAACTGGGTTGCCGATCCATGGTTTACATGGGTTGCCGCAAGTTGACGGCATGCCCGACGTGGAAATCTTCCATGCGGGCACCGTGCTGATCGACGGAGAGTACAGGACAGCGGGCGGGCGTGTATTGAGCGTAAGCGCGACCGGTGCCACGCTGGAGCAAGCGCTGTACCGCGCGTACGCAGCCATGAGCGGCATCCGGTTTGAAGGAATGTACTTTCGGCGGGACATCGCGCGAAGTAGGGCACAGAGTGGGCTGTAACCGGCACAGGGAGTAACAGAATGATTCTTAAAGATGATTTGGTCGTCGATGTCGCGACGCAAACCGGTTCCATGCGAACGTATTTCTTTCATCCGGCGGTGCCGGATACATCTTCGGGCAAGTTTCCCGGCATTATTTTGTACTCTGAAATTTTTCAGATGACAGGGCCCATCAAGCGTTTTGCGAGCTTCCTGGCCGGGCATGGCTACCTAGTGGCAGTGCCGGAGGTATACCACGAGCTTGAACCCGCCGGAACCGTGCTGGCCTACGACCAGGCAGGTTCCGATAAGGGCAACATCGACAAATATGCAAAAGAGCTTACGGCCTATGACGATGATGCGCGCTCCCTGCTGCGGCACATGGCCGGCATGGAGCAGTGTAATGGGCGGCTGGGTGTAGTGGGCATCTGCCTGGGCGGCCACCTGGCCTTCCGTGCAGCGATGAACCCGGAGGTGTTAGCCGCTGTGTGTTTCTACGCGACTGACATCCACTCAGGCTCGCTCGGCAAGGGCAAGCAGGATAATTCACTGGCACGCGCAGGGGAAATCAAGGGTGAGCTGCTGCACATCTGGGGGCGGGAAGATCCGCACGTGCCGCTTGCAGGCCGCCGGTTGGTGCAGACGAGACTGGACGAAGTAGAGGCGAACTATCAGTGGCTTGAAGTGAATGGGGCGCATGCGTTTCTACGGGATGAAGGCTACCGATATGACCCGGAACTGGAATGGCACCTGAAGGGCATGATGCTGACCGTGTTCCACCGCAAATTGGCACTGGGGTTATAAACCTTTACTACAGCATATGAAACTTGCAGTGTGCGCAGCTTTTGTCGATACGACGGCAACCGTTTTATGGTCGCTATCGTAGCCGGATGACTGCCGCAGTAAAGGGATGACCGCATCGATTAATGCCTGAGGGCCACGCTGCCACGGAATGCAGATGTCCGACTCATCATCGGCCGTAGAGCTGATAGCCGAGACTTCAACGGCTACTATTTTGCTTAACGGCCAAAAGTAGCTGGTTTGTCTGCGAATGGCTGCCTTCTCACTTTCGGAAATCGTGTGGCATAGCACAATGACTTCAAAGAACTCTGTTTGCAGCCGAGCAAGCGCAGATTCAGGTAATTCGCAATACACAGGAGAGCCGGTTTTTTCTAAAACCAGACCCCGCGTGTGTAACAGACTTATATCATTGCCAATAGTCAGTATTTGGCTCATACCATTGCCTTTAGATCGCCACGCATTTATATGGGAAGATTGCACGTTTCACATAAAAACTGCAGAAACCCGCTGGACAGAAATACCAGAAGAGAAGGCTGAGCTACTGTTTGCTAACGGACCAAGAAGCTACAAAAAGGAAATTTAGTACAGGGTTGGGTAAACCGAATGGTATGTGCTTCGTATAAGTCCGTAGCACTCACACGCGCAGGCGGTAAGCCGCTGACGATCTACAACTTCAATTAAGCCGCGGCTGTAGGAAATAATTCCATTACGCTGAAAGTTACCGGCAGTAATGGTGACTGCGGGCCGACCCACACCAAGCATTTCTGCCAGGTACTCCTGGGTAAGCGCCAAAGAGGAGCTTTCCAGGAAGTCGGAAGTCATCAACAGCCAACGTGCAAGCCGGGAATCCAAATCGTGTAGGCGATTGCAGAGGATGAGCTGCGTGGTTTGCTCAAGCAAGACGTATACAAACTGATGCATGGATTGCAGAAGTTCACGATCCTCAGCTATGGCCCGCTGCAGGTGTTCCGCGCGGATTCGATAGCCCGAACCGGCTCCCTGCATCACCATCTTGGTGTGCGTCTTCGCGGTACCTAGAAGCGCATGTACACCTACGATTCCTTCGCGGCCGATAATGCCGACTTCAACAGCTGTACCCAACATGTCTACACTGGTCATGGAGCACATGCCACGATCGAGGAAATAAATCCACTGAATAGTCTGCTCAGGCTTTGCCAGTAAATACCCCTGCGGCAAATCCAATGGAATAAAGTAAGGGATTAATCTCTCAAGCGCAGTCCGGGAGAGCTTGGCGAGCGTCAAGTTGCGCTGCAAAGTCGTAGGATCGCCTCGTTCTAAACTGTTTATCTGCATAGTGTCTATCGCGCCTTCCGTACAAGGTGCGCGCTTCGACATATCGTATGAAGGACTGCCATCGCGTATCTAAAACGTATGACATGGCGAGGGGGAAGTCTGTTCGACAGGTAACGCTATGCAGCCGAAGCTACTGCACGATCAAGATGTTGTGTGCTATGAGTCTAGCTTCTTCTCTAACATCCGGTTGAGCAGTGCCGGGTTGGCCTGTCCCTTGCTGAGGCGCATGACCTGGCCGACGAAAAATGCGGCGACCGTCTTTTTGCCGCCGCGGTACTGCTCGACCTGCTTGGGGTTGGCCGCAATGACCTCGTCGATCATCCGCTCCATCGCACCGGTGTCGGAGATCTGCTGCGGTTTTTCACGTTCGTAAACGGCAGGGAAATCCTCTCTACTTTCAAAAGCGAGATCGAACAGCTGCTTGAGCTGCTTGCTTGAAAGCGCACCGGCTTCAGCCAGATCCGCTGCCTGCGCAATGCCGGCCATGGTGACCGGGGATTGCGAAAGTTCCAGGTTGTGCAATTTGAGCCTCGCAGTAAGTTCGCTCAGCACCAGGTTGGCGACGCGGCGCGGGTTTTTCGCAGCTTTTGCGGCTGCCTCAAACTGGTCGGCAAAGGCACGGGTCGCGGTCAGAGTCTGCGCGTCCTGAGCCGCAATGCCGTAGTCGGCGATCATGCGGGCGCGGCGAGCCTCAGGCAGCTCCGGCAGGGTAGCGCGGATCGCGTTTTGCATTTCTGCGGAGACCGTGAGCCCCGGCAGGTCCGGTTCCGGGAAGTAGCGGTAGTCGTGTGCCTGCTCCTTCGAGCGCATAGAGTAGGTGCGGCCTTCGGAGGCGTTCCACAGGCGGGTTTCCTGCACCACGCGGTTGCCGGACTCGATAACGTCTACCTGGCGCTCGATTTCATAGGTAATAGCCGCGCGGATGTAGCGGAAGCTGTTGACGTTTTTGACCTCAGCCTTGGTGCCGAACTCCTTCTGCCCGCGCGGGCGTACGCTCACATTGGCGTCGCAGCGCAGGGAGCCCTCTTCCATGTTGCAGTCGGAAACGCCGGTGTAGAGCAGGATTTCCTTGAGTTTTGTCAGGTACTCGTAGGCTTCGTCGGGGCTTCGGATGTCCGGTTCTGACACGATCTCGATCAGCGGCGTACCGCAGCGGTTTAGATCAACCGAAGTGCTTACAGCCGAATCATGTACACCGTCGTGCAGGCTTTTGCCTGCGTCTTCTTCCATGTGGAGGCGCGTGATGCCAATGCGTTTGGTGCCTCCGGGTGTTTCGACATCGAGCCAGCCGTGCTCGGCTAGCGGCTTATCGAATTGTGAGATTTGATAGCCCTTGGGCAGGTCGGGATAGAAGTAGTTCTTGCGCGCAAAGATGCTGGTCTCGCGGATCGCCGCATTGATGGCCATCGCGGCAAGGGCAGCAAACTCAACCGCGCGCGCATTGAGCACCGGCAACGCCCCGGGCAGCCCCAGGCATACCGGGCAGATAAGGGTATTGGGTGCTGCCCCGAACTTGTTTGGGCAGCCGCAGAAAGCTTTCGTGCGGGTGAGCAGTTGCACATGGACTTCAAGGCCGATGACGGGCTCGTAGCGAGTAAGCAGGTCGAATGGGAGCGTGGCCGTGGTTGCCATAATCCGGAGTGTACCAAGCCGCTACCGCAACCAGTTCCTCACCGGTACCGTGCCGAAGGTACCCTCCAGGCAAAAAAGTTGTTTCGCTGGGATTGCCGGTCGGCTAGATTCAGCCAACGGTTAAAAAAAGCAGCAAACGGAGGCAACCCTTGGGACAAGACACAACTAAAACCAAGCAGGACAACATGAAGGTGATTGTTGTACGGTGGCCGGACGGTACGGTCACCCTGGCGCTAGACCGCGAGTACACACCGGATGAAGTGGAGCCGGACCTTAGACAAGGTTGATTCCGCGAAAAAGGGAGCGTACTGCTCGTTACATACTCATGGGCAAGCCATTGCCTGCGGTTGCGTTATTTGAGGTATCGGTATGGTTCAGGATCAGCCTTGTTGCCGGTCCTGTTAAGCTCATGGGAGCATGATTCTCCCGTTTGTCCGCGACCTGCTGGCGGAGCTGGAGAGATCCTCCTCCTTTGAACAAGCCACACGCCACCTCTCCCTTGAGCGCGGGCGCAGGCGTGTTTCCGGCCTGACCGCGACGGCCCGCGCGCTGTACCTGCCCCTGCTGGCTCGCGCCGCACGGCTGCCTGCCATTGTGCTGGTAGCTGACAACAAAGCCGCAGACGCGCTCTATCTGTCTGTACGCGCAGCATGCGAGCTGACCGGGGCCGTGCCGCCGGAGCGTGTGGTGAAGTTACCTGCGCACGATGTATTGCCGTTTGAGCACCTGTCGCCGCATAGCGAGGTGCAGGAAAGCCGCGCAGCTGCACTGTGGAAGATCGCGACCGACGCGGCTTCCATCGTGATTGCGCCGGTTGAGGCTGCGGCGCAAAAACTGTTTCAGCCGAGCTACTATGCAGGGCTGGCGCGGACGCTGAAGCGCGGCGAAGAGCACGACCTGGATGAGCTGACCACACACTTGTCGAGCGTGGGCTATGACGCAGTGGACCTGGTCGAGATGCCAGGGCAGTACACGCGGCGCGGCGGCATCCTGGATGTATATTCGCCCGAAGCAGAGCGACCGGTGCGGCTGGAGTTTTTCGGCGACGAAGTGGAGTCGCTGCGGCGGTTCGACCCGGACACGCAGCGCTCGCTACAACCGCTCGATGCGGCGGTGCTACTGCCGTTGACGGAAACACCGGTGACGGAAAAGCTGCTGGCTGCTGTGCATGCGCGACTTTCGGGCTCGCAGCTGGATTCAAGCCTGGACGATGCGCCGCAACGATACGCTGCGGCTGGGGTCACGGTGTTCCCAGGATGGGAGTTCTTCGCCGCTGTGGCGGGTGCGGAAACAACGCTGCTGGGGCTGTTCAAGCGCCCGGTCGTGTTTGTGGAAGAACCGGGCATGTTGCGCAACCATCTGGAGCGCTGGTGGAACAAGCTGGAGCAGCGGCACGACCGGTCGAACATCGGCTCGCTAGTGCAGCCGCGTGACCTATACCGCGAGCCGGAACTCATGCTGGCGTTGATCTCGAACCAGCCCGGCTTGGATCTCGACCAGCTCGGTATTGTCGACGTGCTTGAAGACGACATGACACTGGGAGAAATCCCATTTGCAACGCGGCCCACCACGCGGTTCCACGGCAACTCTGTCGCGCTGGCGGACCAGGTGCGCGGGCATGTGGAAGCAGGCCAGCGCGTGCTGATTGCGAGTGCAAACCAGGGCGAGCTGGAGCGCATGGCCGACCTGTTGCGCGAGTACGAGATTTCATACCGCATCGGCTGGCGGTCGGAGCAGGCAGACTCCGAGCTGAGTTCCAACGAAAGAACAATACGACCCGGTGAGAAGCAAGCACCGACTCTGGTGCGTGCTGCCATTGCCAACGGTGTGGCACTGACAGACTCAAACATCGTTCTCATCGGCGTCAATGATGTGTCAGACGATGCTGACGTAGCCGCGCGACCGGTGGTCAAAAAGTCGAAGACCTCTGCGTTTGTTTCCGATTTTCGTGACCTGACTGTCGGCGATTATGTGGTGCACGTGGAGCATGGCATCGCGCGCTATGTGGGCCTGCGTGAAATTGAGCAGGACGGAGTGAACGTCGAGTTCATGATCCTGGAGTTCGCCGATGCCGCGCGGCTCTATGTACCGCTTACTCGGCTCGATCTGATCCAGAAGTACCGCTCAAGCGAGGGCGGCCCGGCACCGGTGCTCAACAAGTTGGGCTCACAAGGCTGGGCCAAGACCAAGGCGCGTGTCAAAAAGGCGATGGAGGACATGACGGAGGAGCTGCTGAAGCTCTACGCGCAGCGTAAGGCGGCGCGCGGCCATGTGTTTCCGCCGGACAACGGCTTGCAGCGCGAGTTTGAGGATGCTTTCGACTTCACCGAGACCGACGACCAGCTGGCGGCGATCCGCGACATCAAGGCCGACATGGAGTCGGAGCTGCCCATGGACCGGTTGCTGTGCGGCGACGTGGGCTACGGCAAGACGGAAGTTGCCATGCGGGCAGCGTTCAAGGCCGTGCAGGACGGCAAGCAGGTCGCGGTGCTTACCCCGACCACTGTGCTCGCGTTCCAGCACTTCGAGACATTCAAGAAGCGCTTTCGGCAGTTCCCGGTCAACATTGAAATGATCTCGCGCTTCCGCACGGCGAAAGAACAGAAGAAGATTCTGGAGGAGCTCGAAGCCGGGCGTATCGACATCCTGATCGGCACGCACCGGGTACTGGCGCAGGACTTGAAGTTCCAGGATATCGGCTTGCTGGTGGTCGATGAGGAGCAGCGTTTCGGCGTACGGCACAAGGAGCGGCTGAAGCAAATTCGTGCACAGATTGATGTGCTGACCATGTCGGCGACTCCGATTCCGCGCACGCTGCATATGTCGCTGATCGGTTTGCGCGATATGAGCGTGATAGAGACGCCGCCGAAGGATCGCATGGCGATCCAGACTGTAGTGGCGAAGTTCGACGAAAAGCTGGTTCGCACGGCGGTCGAGCTGGAGCTGGAGCGGGGCGGCCAGACGTTTTTCGTGTACAACCGGGTGGAGTCGATCTACGAGTTGGCCTCAAAAATTCGTGAGCTGGTGCCTGCGGCGCGCGTGGTTGTTGGGCATGGGCAGATGAGCGAAGGCGAGCTTGAAAAAGTCATCTTCGCGTTTATGAACCATGAGTACGACGTGCTGGTGGCAACCACCATTATTGAGAACGGTATCGACATCCCGCTGGCAAACACGATCATCATCAACCGCGCCGACCGGCACGGCTTGTCGGAGCTGTACCAGTTGCGGGGCCGCGTGGGACGGTCGAATCGGCGATCGTATGCGTACCTGCTCATCCCGCCGGAGCAGGAGCTGACGGACGTGGCGCGGCGACGGCTGGCGGCGCTAAAGGAGTTCTCCGACCTGGGCGCGGGCTTCAAAATCGCGGCGCTCGACCTGGAGCTGCGCGGCGCCGGCAATATGCTCGGCGGCCAGCAGAGCGGGCATATTGAGGCTGTCGGCTTCGAGATGTACTCGGGCATGCTGGAGGAGGCTGTGGCGCGCATCAAGGGCGAGGTCGCAACCGACCACATTGCGACACAGCTGAACCTGGGCATTTCGCTGCGCATCGACGAGAGCTACATCCCGGAAGAGAACCAGCGGCTGCGCATTTACAAACGCATAGCCGCGGCGGGTAGCGAAAAGGCTGTGGATGATGTACGCGTGGAGTTGACGGACCGTTATGGCCCGGTGCCCGAGAGCGTGGATCACCTGCTTGAAGCAGCAGCCCTGCGCGCCGAGTGCGAGCGTATGGGAGTCTCGCAGGTAGACCGCAAACGCGATCAGGTGCACATGCGTTTTGCCGCGCAGGCCGGCATCGACCCGACGCGGCTGATGAAGCTGGTGGCGAAGAATATAAAGGCAGGAGCGCAGTTCACGCCGCAGGGGGTGCTGCGGTTCCCGTTGACGTCAAAGGACCCGGTGCAGGTGATTTTGGAGATACGGTTGTTGCTGGATGAGCTGGTGGTGCAAGAGGCTGTTGCGTAAGAGGTAGTGCGGTATCACAGGCAGCTAGCTAACGTACTCAAAAGGCCTTAAGGAAGAACTGCGATGAAAATGATATGTACTATGGATTGACTACAAGGACGATACAGGCGAACACTTCGTTTCCTTCGATGAAGCCGGTCAAGCTAAGTCTTATATGCACTACCCATAACTAGAACTATGAACCCGGTCTTTTCCAGTAATCCCTGAACTGCTTTATCAAGGCCTAATAAAGTCCTTACAAATCCTTAACGCCGTGCTGCCCTACCATGATTACGGAGCATAGACAACACAATGCCCGACGGTTCTTCACAATCCTTGAGTCCGCACGTCCGCAGCGCAGTCGCTTCCGATGCTGACAGCATTTTCAGCCTGATAGAAAGCATGACGGACGATGGAACCCTCCTTCGCCGGCCGCTCAGCGAAATCCGGCAGCATATGGACAGCTTTGTCGTCGCCGAGTCTGCGGAGGGTGCTTTTCTTGGCTGTGCTGCTCTCCATCGCTACGGCAAGCACCTTGCTGAAATTCGCTCCATCGCGGTGCGGCCCGAGGCTCGGGGCGTAGGCGCCGGAGGGCTGCTGCTGGAGCGTTTGCTCCTGGATATCGAGCAGAATGGGACCGGCTGCGCTTGCCTCTTCACCCGTATTCCCGGCTTCTTTGCGCGCTATGGCTTCCATTCCGTAAGTGCCGGGTCCGTGCCTGACAAGGTAGCCAAGGACTGTATCCGCTGCCCGCGTCGCACGCACTGCGATGAAATCGCGATGACTCACGGAGAGCTGCCGGAGTATGCGCCGGATGTTCTGGCTGCGGCTCGTCAGCTGGTTCACCTGTAAACAAGGCGAGACGCCAAGGCGCATCTGTGTGCATCCCTATTGCTATGGATCTCAAGACAGAAGCTGCCTCGCGCTTCCAGAAATTTCTCCGGGCCTTGCCGCAGGGCCAAGTTACGCGCATGCACATCCTGTGCGACTCGGATTGCGACGGGCTGCCCGCGGGAGCGTTGCTGGTGCGGGCTTTACGGCTTGCGGAGTACTCACAGGTATCCGTCGAAACCAAGCGCAAGGGTGAGTCGGCCTGGAACCCGGAAGTGCTGGCACGGCTTGCGGAGCGCGAGCCGCAGGCGCTGTTTGTGCTGGACCTGGGCAGCCGGGCCGATGCCATGCTGCCCGGGGTGCCCACGCTGCTAATCGACCATCATATGCCGGGCGGGGTGCCGCCGGGTGCGGAGCTGATCACCGGCTATGGCACGGAACCCACGCCGACCACGGGCTTGCTGGTGTACTGGTGTGTGCAGGGTATGCTTGCGCCCGCGCAGTATGAGCCGCTGCTGTGGCTCGCGGCATTGAGTATCCTGAGCGATTTGGGCGATAAAGCGCCGTTTGCGGAACTCGCCGAGGCACGCAAGATATGGCCTGCCGGGCTTATGCGGGACGCAGTGGCACTGCTGAACGCCCCCAGGCGCACCGCGCAGGCCGATGCCGGCCCTGCGCTGGAGGCGCTGCTGGTAGCGGAGAACCCGAAGCAGATTGCCAAGGGCGAGATTGCGCAAACTGCCATGCTGCTGGCTGCCAAGGAAGAGGTGGCAGCGGCGCTCGCCGTGGCGAAAAAGGCTGCGCCCAAGTTCAGCCGCAAGTACCGTGAGACTTTGGGTGCCGACCTGGTCGCGCTGCGTATGGACACGCCCTGCCAAGTGCATCCGCTGGTAGCCCAGACCTGGCGCGGGCGCTTCAAGGATTCTATTGTGATGGGCGTGAACTTCGGCTTTCGGCCCGGGTACGTACATTTTTCGGCACGCGGGCCAAAGGGCGTTAACGTGATTCAGTTTCTACGCGAGCACGCGCCCGCCGGAGCTGACCAGGGCTACGGCAATGGGCACGATCAGGCTAGCGGAGGGGCGGTGCCGGTGGCTGCCTGGGATGACTTTGCCGCTGACCTGGGCTTTGGGCCGGAGTTGCAGCTTGGGCAGCCGGGTTAGCTGAAGCGCATCTCAGTTCAGCATGCCAGAACAGGAACCTCCAAAAAGCACGAAAAAGCGCGGCAGGCCGAAGGCGGCTGCTGTGAAAGAGGGTGATGCCGAATCCTCTGCATCTTTGGCTGAAATAAGCCAGGTTATGGGTGAGATTGATACCAAACCTTCCTCCAAAAAGAAGACTTCGAGTGCCGCGAAGAAGCGAGCCAAGAAGGCTCCTGCAAAGAAGGCACCCAGCAAGAAGGAGCTTGCTGAAGCCGATCTGGCGAGACGGCTTGCGGAGCCGCTTTTCCCGTGCAAGCCGCTGGAGAATCAGGAACCGGTGCGCTGGCCTGCGGAGGCGATGCGGCTCGGCTTTGCCGTGAAGGTCATGGGCCAGCCGGGCTTGAAGAGCAACGACACACGGCGCTGGCAGCAGAACCCGCACCTGCGCGTGTCGCTTGGCCACTTGTGCGAGACCTTCGCGTACTTACGCAAGCACAACATCCATATGTACCGCATGGGCTCGGACCTGGCGCCGTATGCCACGCACCCGGATATGCCGCAGTTCCACGGCATGGTGCGCGAGTCGGCGGCAGACTTGGCGTACGCGGGCAGGCTCGCGCGAGAGGCCGATGTGCGCCTGTCATTTCACCCTTCGCAGTTCATTGTGCTGAACAGCGAGAATGAAGAGCTGACGCGCAAAAGCATGTGGGATCTGGAGTCTCAGGCAGACATTCTGGACCATATGGAATGCGGGCCTGAGGCGCGCATGGTGATCCACGTAGGCGGCGCGTATGGGGACCGTGCGAGCGGTTGCGACCGCTGGTGCGCGACCTGGAAGCGACTGAGCGAGCCGGTGCGGCGGCGGCTGGTGCTTGAGAATGACGATATCCGCTATAGTGCCGCCGATACGCTGCGCATCCATGAGGAAACCGGCGTGGCGCTGGTGTTCGACTACCAGCACTTCTGGTGCTTCAACCCTGAAAAGCTGGAGCTGCTGCCGACCCTGGAACGCTTTTTGCAAACCTGGCCTGCGGGTGAGCGACCCAAGCTGCACTTCTCCTGCGCGCGCACGGAGCTGCGCGAGATCAAGCGCAGGAATCGCAAGACAAAGAAGATTGAAACAGTGCTGCAGCCGCCTATCTGGACCGGCCACGCGGATTACAACAACCCGTTTGAGACGATCGCGTTTCTGCGCTCTATTGCGCATCTGGACGCTGACGTGATGCTTGAAGCCAAGGCAAAAGATTTGGCTCTGCTGCGGCTGCGGAACGACATCGCGCGCTATGCGCCGGAGCTTGCCGCGAGATACAACGTCGGGACCGCGGAGGCTGTGGAGGATGCGCCGGAACTAGTGCAGGAGGAGGATGAAGACGTTGAGCAAGAGGTGTAAGCAAGTAGCGATACCGCCGTTAAAAGCGGTTGTACAAAGTTTGAAAGAGCCGCATAACGCAATAAAATCGTGCCGATGCTACGTCAGGCGGGGGCAACGTACAATCGTGCTGTGACCGCCCTTCCTGTCAGCCGTCCGGTCAGCTTCTCCAGCAGCAAACCGTCTGAGCCTCCCCATCAACTCTCCGCCCCCTGGTACATCTTCTGGATAGCATTGGCTATCCGCATCGCGTACATGACGCTCGCCCATACTTGGCGCGTACGCCCCTATGGCGACCATTTCTCATTCGGGTGGGAGATGGCTCGTATTGCGCGAGCACTGGTCACCGGTTACGGCTACGCAGACCCGTTTAACGGGCACACCGGGCCCACCGCCTGGGTGACGCCCGCCTATCCTCTAGTAATCGCGGGCGTCTTCAAAGTGTTCGGTGTGTACACGGCACTCTCGGCCTGGGTGTTGCTTGCGATCAATTGCGTGCTGAACGCACTCATGGTGCGCACCACCTGGGAGATCGCCGCGCGGTGTTTCGACCTGCGCGTTGCCCGGTGGTCGGCCTGGCTGTGGGCGTTGTATCCGGCGGCCATGCAGTACTCGGTCAAGTGGATCTGGGAGATGACGCTGACTGCGTTCCTATTCTCGTGGGCACTGGTGCTGGCGCTCCGGATGCGAGGGATCGGCTCACCTGCGGGAAGCCTGACACAAACGAGAGGACGCTGGATGGTGTTCGGCATGCTGTGGGGGCTCATCGCCCTCTCGAACCCTGAAGTCTGCATCATGCTGCCGGTTATGGGTATCTGGATTCTGACTGGTGCAGGCCGCATGGGGCCTGGGCAATTGGGCAATGCAGCACTGGCAGCTGTCGTGTGCCTTGCGCTGATCGCGCCCTGGAGCCGGCGCAACTGGGAGGCATTTCATCACTGGGTGCCGCTGCGCGGCAACTTCGGCGCGGAGCTATACCTGGGCAATGGCCCCGGTGCGGTTGGCTTACTGATGGAGTACAACCACCCCGGTGAAAGCGTACAGCAGCTGCAGCTCTACCGTGAGTTGGGAGAGGTGAACTACGCCCGACTGCGCGGCGACAGGGCCAAGGAGCTGATCCGCGCGAATTGGCCGCGATTTTTCAAGCTGAGCGCCACACGCTTCTACTACTTCTGGTTCTCCGTGCCGCACCCGGCGGACGACTCGCCGTTGGTTGAGTACGGGCGCAATCTGAATTACCAGTTCACTTCGATTGCAGGACTGCTTGGCCTCGCATTGGCTTTGCGCAGGCGTGTTCCTGCGGCCGGCTTATTTGCCGCGTGCTTTCTGCTGCTGCCGCTTCTTTACTACTTTGTGACAGTGCACGCACGCTTCCGCCACCCTTTTGAGCCGTTGATCGCCATCCTTGGCGTGTACCTGTTCCAGTCAGCCACGCAGAGCAGGCAGGCACTATGACGCTATTGACCGGAGGCAGGCACCCAGCTACACTTATGTAGTTCGGTAGCCGCGCTCCTGTGGTTCTCCCAGGCTGTGTAGCCGCTCCATATGGTGCTGTAGCGTATCTTCGCCTCTGCCAACCCTGAACAGAAATAACGGCACTCCCACGAGGGTGGCGGTCGAGAGGAGATTTAATGTACGCAGTCATTCGTACCGGTGGAAAACAGTATCGTGTAGCTCCAGGCGATGTGTTGAAGATAGAAAAAGTCATTGCTAATGAGAACGGGATCGTTGAGTTTGGCGAAGTACTCGCATTTTCAGGTGAAGCCGGCTCAGTGGGAAAGCCTGCTGACGGTGCCAAAGTGCTAGCTACTGTTGTTGGCGAAGGTCGCGGCGACAAGATTCTGGTCTTTCACTACAAGCGCAAAAAGCAATACAAAAAGATGCAGGGGCACCGGCAGTCCTTTACGCAGGTAAAGATCAACGAGATCCAGATTGACGGTACTAGCCACGGAGCGCAGGCCTAAACACCTGTGCAATACGCAGGTTTCCAGCCTGCCGGAGAAGAAGCAATGGCACATAAAAAAGGGTTAGGCAGTTCCAAAAACGGTCGCGATTCCAATGCACAGCGGCTTGGCGTCAAGCGGTTCGGCGGGGAACTGGTAACCGGCGGTTCGATTATTGTACGGCAGCGTGGTACCCGTTTGAAGCCCGGCCTGAATGTCGGCATCGGTAGCGATGACACTTTGTTTGCTAAGATCGAAGGCCATGTGAAGTTTATCGACCGAGGACGCACAGGGCGCTTTGTAGCGATTGAGCCGCTTGTAGACATCATCGAAGTCCCACAGGAAGTTGCTGCAGACTAGCTTTCTGTCTGATCCTTCAAGTCGCTTGGAGCTGAAAAAAGCTTTTAGATGTAAAAAGGCCGATGCAGTAGCATCGGCCTTTTCCGTGTCGGAAAAGCTTTACTGCTCCCCAATTCTGTACTTGTCTAAAATCCCGTCCACAATTAGCTGTACACCGGAGATAAATGGTGCCGGCTCGGATGGACGACTGCTGAGCTCCAGTTTCAGCGCAATTTCATTCCATCGCATCAGCTTGGAGGCAGGCGCAAGCGAGTGCGAGTGCCGCTTCGGCTCCGGCAATACGATGTATAGCACCCACATAGCGAGTACGCCCAGTACCGTCAAATTTATTAGCCATTGAAGCCAAATCGCTCCACCGCCTGGGAGACGTGAAGTAATGGCTGAGAGTAAGTAGGTAGTGCCAAAAACGGTCAAACCGAAGGCTAAGCCTACGGAGCGGCTGCGCAGGCACATGCCCAGGCGCCCAAGCCGCATGATCAGTAAAACCAGCATGGTCGCTTCAAAAAAGAGCACGCATAGGGCAAATGATAGATCCATTTCCGCCAGCCATGCCTGGAAGCTGTGAATGCCGAAAATGGGTAGGTGGGCAGTCAGTGTAAGCGTCAGCGCAAATACGGCCGTCCAACGAAAGACGAGCGTGGCAGCAGCAGAAAGACCAGGAAGAGACTTCAGGCTGTTGCGGAGCACCGCAGCCAGCACAAAGAAGATGCATAGGAAAGAAAGCAGGTTGAACGTCCAGTATGTGCCTACATACAACCGATGCGCTGCATGTAGGGATAAGCCTGTAGGTAGTACCCGGTCTGTAAATAGAGGTGAGAACAGGCAGCAACACAGCCTGAGTGCGGCGAAGATGCCAAGTGCCCTGTAGTTTGGCGGCAGTTCATCTTCTACGGTAGTGAATATGCCCCCGCGCCGCCGCTCTCCACAGAAGTACACTGCGAGCAGTACCATAAGCCAGCCCAAAGGCCGGAGCTGATACAGGAGCGCGAGTGTGTCATTTCCATTCACGAGGCCGTCTCTGTCTGTCTCTATCACGGGTAGCAGGGGACAAGCCAAGTTCCACTGTCCACTGACACCCAGTCCAAAGTTCACCGGTGTGTAAGAGCAAAATCTATACTGCTTTTCCTACAATATAAAGTTTGCCAGGCAACAAACAATGCAAAGCAGGAGACTTAAACAGCGCTCTGACACACTCTTCGAAGGAGAAGTTACCGCTTTCAGCCTCCAACTACAAGCTTTCATTCAAAAGTCATGTGTAGTTTTTGAACAAAAATGATTACTCCAGGCAGTGTCTAAAGATCTAGTGAACAACCGGCCACTTCCAGCCCAAATGATAAAATAAAAATGCTGCGCACTCCGTGGTGGAAACCATGGCTACACGGTTTTGTCGCCTATCGGCTGCACCCTTACTTCGCACATTGGAGCTGCATGTCTCTGAACGATCGTTCCCTTACTCCCGTACCGCCCGCAGCCGTCCCGCCATTGAGCGGGACCTATACTAGTGACAACATCAAGGTTTTAGAAGGTTTGGAGGCAGTGCGCCTGCGACCTGCCATGTACATCGGTTCGACTGGTGAGCAGGGTCTCCATCACCTTGTATACGAGGTGGTAGATAACTCTGTCGACGAGGCGCTTGCCGGTTACGCCAAACATGTTGATGTCATCATCCATCTAGACAATTCCGTCACCGTTATTGACGATGGCCGAGGAATCCCCGTAGATCTCAAGACACTGGACAATGGCGAGCGGATGCCTGCCGTTCAGGTTGTTTTAACAAAATTGCATGCCGGAGGCAAGTTCGATGCCTCTACCTACAAGGTATCAGGCGGTCTACATGGTGTAGGTGTTTCCTGCGTGAATGCTTTATCTGAAGCCTTTGACGTCGAGATCTGGCGCGATGATCATGCATGGGAGCAGGATTATTCCAAGGGTGCTCCCATTTCGGAACTGCGCAAGATGGGTCTATCCAAGCGAAAGGGCACTAAAGTTCACTTCCTGCCCGATCGCAGCATCTTTACAGCGACCGAGTACAATTTCGACACGCTGGCCCAGCGGCTGCGCGAGCTCGCTTTCCTAAATAAAGGGCTGGCCATCACGCTTACCGATGAGCGGACGATTGACCCTAAGACGAACGAACCGAAGCACTCGGATTTCAAGTACGCAGGCGGTATCACCGAGTTCATCCGGCACATTAATAAAGGCAAGGCTGTGCTGCATGAGCAACCCATCATGATGGAGGCCATGCGCGACAACGTCGATATGGAGATCGCGCTCCAGTACAACGACGCGTACTCCGAGACCGTATTTACCTTTGCTAACAACATCAACACGGTCGATGGCGGCTCGCATCTTTCCGGCTTTCGTACGGGTCTTACGCGGACCATCAACGCCGCCGGGCAGTCCCTTGGACTTTTCAAGGACATGAAGGAAAATTTGTCAGGCGATGACGTCCGAGAGGGTTTAGTAGCAGTCGTTAGTGTCAAGCTGCCGCAGCCGCAGTTTGAAGGCCAGACGAAGGGCAAGCTCAACTCTGACATCGCCGGTACTGTGCAGGCATTGGTCAACGAGAAGTTGGGCATGTTTCTGGAGCAGAACCCACAAGTTGCCAAAAAGATTATCAACAAGGCAATTGATGCTTCACGTGCCCGCGAGGCAGCTCGTAAGGCCCGCGACCTGACCCGGCGCAAGGGCGCGCTTGACGGTGGCGGCCTGCCGGGCAAGCTTTCCGACTGCTCCGAACGCAACCCGGAGCGTTGTGAGCTGTACCTGGTTGAGGGCGAGTCCGCCGGCGGCACGTCACGCCAGGGCCGCGATAGGAAGTTCCAAGCTATTCTGCCTCTCAAAGGCAAAATCTTGAATGTGGAGAAAGCCCGGTACGACAAAATGCTGGGCCATGAAGAAATCCGCGCCATGATCACCGCGCTCGGCTGCGGCATCGGCAAGGACGACTTCGACCCGTCGAAATTACGCTATGGCAAGATCATCCTGATGACGGACGCCGATGTGGACGGCTCACACATCCGCACGCTACTGCTGACCTTTTTCTTCCGGCACATGCAGGAGCTCATTAAGCGCGGCCACGTCTACATTGCGCAGCCGCCGCTGTATCGCATTAAGAAGGGCAAGTTCGAGCAGTACATCAAGGATGACCGCGAGTTTGTGGATGTAATGGTGAAGCGCGCCTCGGACGGCATGGTTGTGAGATACGGCATCCAGCCGGACGGTACGGCCAAAGGCCAGATTGACGGCCCGGCGCTGACCCGCTTCATGGGGCAGCTGAATGAGTACCTGGGTTTCTACGACAAGGTGAACCGCCGTATTCGCAATGAAGACGTACTCCGCCTGCTGGCTGATGGTGAGCTGCTGCGCCGTAGCGACTTTGAAGGTCCGGAGCCGGGCATTGCTCCGGCAAAGCTGATTACCTTGTATGCGGGCCTGGAGCAGCTTGCGCCGACCTACCAGTTCAAGACGGTCCACGCGCTGGCCTTTGACGAGGAGCACCAGACCTGGTCGGTGAGCTACATGGATGCGCAGGGTTCCGTGCGCAGGCTGGACTGGACCCTGGCATCCACGCCAGAGTACCGGCAGATGATGGCCAAGTACACCGGCATGCGCGAGCAGTTGCAGGCACCCTTTACCGTGCAGTACGCCGCGAAAGCTGCGGCCGCACCGGAGCCTGACCCTGAGGATACCGATATAGAAACCACAGGTGAAGTGGAAGCAGGCCGCCCGGCACCCAAGCGTGCCGGCAAAAGCTCGCACGAGCCGGTTACAAAGCAATCCCCCAGCCAGCTATTCGAGTACGTTATCGACCAAGGCCGCAAGGAGTACCAGGTCCAGCGTTACAAGGGCTTGGGTGAGATGACTGCACCGCAGTTATGGGAAACCACGATGGACCCGGAACGGCGTACTCTGCTTTCTGTCAGGCTGGAGGACATCCTTGAAACAGAGAAAATCTTCACCACACTGATGGGTGAGGATGTCGAAGCGCGTCGCAAGTTCATCGAAGACAATGCACTGGATGTTAAGAACCTCGACATTTAGCTGATACCGGAATCAGCCGAAGGTCACAACTTTTAGGTAGACTTTCATCACTTTGCATACTGAGGTGGAAATAGATTTTGTATCGCTGTTGCGTCAAGAAGGTAACTGTAGGTGTGGAGTCGGCTTTCTTTCAAGCGTTTCTTCTTTTCCGGCAAACCTGAGGAAATAGTCCGGATAGCATATGCCTACGCTTCTAAAGAAAGCCCCAGAGGATTGGCGCATGGACCGGGCACAGACACGACGATTGCTGCTGACAGGGACTGACCTTTACCTTGCATTCGTTGCACTTGCTACCATCGCTTACGGTATCCTGCTGCACCGCTGGTCTTCATCATGGATTCTTTCCGACTGGCTCATCAACTATGAAGGCGGCTTTGTACGCCGTGGCCTTGCCGGTGAAGTGTTATACCGGCTTGGCCATTTGCTTCACATCGCCCCCAAGCAGCTGGTAGTTCCGGCGGTGTTGGTGATGTACGCTGTGTTGCTGCTTTCGTTTCGTGCCATTCTCCGCCGTGCCTCATGGAACCTTTGGGTGCCGTTCGTTGTGTTTTCTCCGGCAATCCTGGCTTTCCCGGTGCTGCAATCTGAAGCCGGCTTTCACAAGGAAGTCTTCTTTCTTGCCACACTCGCCCTGTTTCTGGTCCTGCTGCGGCGGGATGCACTCAGCCCCTTGTCAACCAGCCTGTACATGACGGTCACGCTGCTGACGGCTACGCTGTCGCATGAGTCACTGGTGTTCTACACGCCCTACTTTTTTGCGGCGTTGGTGCTAGGTGGCCGTTCACTGAGGCAAGCTGCGCGACAATGCGCCGTGCCGTTCGCTCTATGCATCGTGGCGGCATATTTCTGCGGCCGGTATACGGGTACTCTCGATACAGCCCAACACATCTGCGCCTCGCTTGGCTACCCTATGCATCTGCAGTACAACGGCACTGAAGTCTGCGACGGCGGGGCCATCCCATACCTGCGCTCTACGCGGGCTGTGGCTCGGGCGCAGGTACAGAGCGCTGTAAGCCGGTACCACTACTTTGCCGTCTATGGCACCGTTGCCCTGCTCACCATTCTGCCTTTGCTCGCAGGAGCTCTGCAGCTGGCACGTGCACGCCGCCGCGAAGTGTGGGTGCTGGTCGGTACGGCTGCCGTATCTGCCGCCGGTACGCTCATTCTATTCACCTACGCCATTGACTGGGGCCGCTGGATTTATATCCACGCCTTCTGCATCGGGCTGCTGCTGCTATTTCTGAGTGGACGCGAGTACGATGAGCGCAAGTACAAGGAGCCCACAACCGAACAGCTGCATATGCGCACTGCGCCTCCCAGGCAGCTTGCCGCTGGCATGCTGTTGGCCGTGTATGCCGCAGTGTGGGCTCTTCCGGAGTTCTATACAAACGACTATCGATATGGCTATGTAGGTCTGGTCAGGTTCGTCCTCTTCCACAAGCACTCCATTCAGAACGCTCAGACTGGAATCCATGCCGGGCTCGCAATACGCCCTCAGGGTGAGTGATTCTGTAAAGCTGTGATAGCAGCAATCGGCAATCCTTCCAAGCTGCGCCGCGCGTCTTAACGAGCGTGAGCCTGCCGTTATTCCAAGATGAGGAACAAGCCCTTGAGCAGCGCGAGCTTGCTGCGGGCGAGGAAAAGCTTGCCTCCATCGAACAGCGGCTGCTCGCACGCGATGGGTCACCCCGTCCTCGCCCGTTCTGGAGCCCGCTTAAAGAGTTGATCTATGTCCTCATCTCGGCGCGCACACGCACCGAGACCTCGCTCGCGGTGCTAGCCGAGCTTGAATTGCGCTATGGTGCGGCGCTGGACGACTGGCGCAGTTTGCGCGATGCTCCGCCGGCTGACGTGCTAAAGCTGCTGGCACCGGTTACGTTTGCTGAGAAAAAAGCTCCCACGCTACAAGCAGCTCTGCGGCGCATCACGCGACAAAATGCCGGGGTGCTCTCGCTTGACTTTTTTGAGGGGCAACCGGTGGAGCGCGTGCGCCGCTGGCTTGAAAGCTTTGAGGGTGTGGGGGCGCGCGGTTCAGCTGCGGTTGCCAACCACTCCAGCTTGCGACTGCGCGCGCTAGCAGTAGATAGTCATCATCGTATCGCGCAGCGGCTTGGACTGGTTAACGCCAATGCTACCCCGGCGCAAACAGAAATGACGTTGTTGCGCTACCTTCCGGAAGAGCGGTGGCCAGCCGCACGCCTTACCGAGCTGCATGACCTGCTGAAGCTACATGGGCAACTGCGCTGTACCAGCACGGATTGGAAAGACCATTGTGCACAGTGCCCGCTGCTGCCGCTATGCCCTGCCGGGCAGTCGGTCGTCGCTGTCTAAACCTCGCGCGCGAAAGATACCCGCGAAGTTCGCTCGGTAGTAGAAAAACACCACCAGCCACAATACAAACGCCAGCAAGCCTGGAGGCAGACCGCTAGGCGCCATCGTGACGTGGAACAGCAAGATGTTGCCCAGAATCGGTCCCAGCAGTACCAGTGCCAATGGCACAAAGTAGCCGGAAAGCAACAAGAGTCCGGTCACCAGCTGTATGCCGAAGATGACGGGAAACCAATGCCCCTGTGCGATAGAACCGAGGTATTGCGCAGCTAAACCGGTTGGCGGCGGTTGTTTCAGGAAGTGCAGAAACCCATTGAGCCCGAATACGGTAAACATAAGCCCAAGCAGCAGGCGAGCGATCATAGCAGCAATTTTCATATAGGCACTCCTTAATACGTGTTGTAACACTTATCTTGATTTAACGCTTTGTCAAGTCACCATATTCGGCGGACATGGAACTGGTCGAGTTGTGGGTCGATGCTGAGGATCGGAATATCCTGCGCCAAAGCTTGAGCAGCCAGCATGCGATCAAAAGGATCGCGATGGTGCCCGACGAGGCGACCGGCCCTAAGCCCTTCTTCTACTGTCACAGGCAGAAGGGTATACCCGAGCTCGTGCAAGTCACTCATGAACTCGCGCTCCATCGCTGCTGCTTCCGGCATCTTGCCGGAACGCACTTTTGTAGCAATCTCCCAGGCTGTCGCGGCAGAAACAAGAATGATGTTCCCTTCATCCAGGATGATTGTCGTCGCGGCCCGACTCAGGTTCTTAGGGGCGAGATTTGCCCAGAGCAGTGTGTGCGTGTCGAGTAGAACCTTCACTCGCCCTCCCAAAGCCGCAGCTCCTCTTCAGAAAGCGGCTCCCAGAAGTCGGGACCAAGCTCGAATCCCGGAGTTTCCCGTACTCCCAGTCGCTTTGGCTTGAAAGGTTGGATCGGCTCAAGTCGAATGACCGGCAGTTTCTTTCGTCCGGAGGTAAGGATGACTGTTTCTCCTGCCTGCGCTTTACGAATGAGCTCGGAAAGATGTGTTTTGGCTTCAAAGATAGTTACGGTTGTCATGGCTGTACTCCGTGAGTGCTAGGTTATCTTAGCTAACTAACTAGCACAATAAATTGTTCTGGATGAGTCCATATCGACAGCCGAACTGGGAAAACCCTGCGTTATAGAGATGACACACTCAGAAATCCCTTTCAGCAGCAGTTGTTTGCAGAGGAAGCGACTGCTCGTGCCATACTTCCATTTCTGCAAGACAATGCTTTCTAACGGGAGAACGCCTGCATGCCGCTTGATCGCCGATCAGTTTTGGAAATTACCGGACGTTTCGGTCTTGCAGTCACGCTCTTTCCGGGTGCACTGTACGCGCTGGCTGCAGAGCCGCAAGGGGGCGAAAGTCCCTCTGAGCCGAAGCTGAAGCCGATAACGCCGGAGATGATCGACGCCGCGGCTGCGCTAGCAGGGGTGCCGATTGCACCCGCGCAACGGCAGCTCATGATGGAAGGCTTGAACGAACAGCGCGATGCCTACGCCGCCATCCGCGCGCTCGATCTGCCGAACTCGGTAGCCCCGGCGTTTGTGTTCGACCCGCTGCCGCCCGGTGCGGTGCTTGAGACGGCCAGGCAGCCCGTGCGCTACAGCAAAGCCCCTGCCCCGCGCACGGTACCGGTGAACCTGGAAGATTTGGCGTTCCTCTCGGTAATGGAGCTGGCTGACCTGATCAAGCGCAAGAAGGTGAGCTCGGTCGCGCTGACCCGTATGTACCTGGCGCGGTTGAAACGTTATGACCCATTACTGCACTTTGTCGTGACCCTGACGGAAGAACGTGCCATGGCAAGCGCGCGCGCGGCAGATACAGACCTGGCCAAGGGCAAGTACCGAGGACCGCTGCACGGACTGCCCTGGGGCGCAAAAGATCTGCTTGCAGTCAAGGGCTACCCGACCACCTGGGGCGCAGGCGGCTTTGAGCACCAGAGATTCGACGAGGATGCAATCGTCGTTCAACGGCTTGACGCAGCAGGTGCCGTGCTGGCGGCCAAGCTGACGCTGGGCGCGCTGGCCCTTGGAGATGTGTGGTTCGGCGGCCGCACGCGTAACCCGTGGAACCCCAGGCAGGGCTCAAGCGGCTCCTCTGCCGGACCGGCGTCAGCGACTGCAGCGGGCTGCATTGCATTCTCTATCGGGTCAGAGACGCTGGGGTCGATCTCCTCACCTTCGACCCGTTGCGGTGCCACAGGACTGCGGCCCACCTTCGGCTTTGTGCCGCGTACAGGTGCCATGGCGCTGAGCTGGACCATGGACAAGCTAGGGCCGATCTGCCGCGAGGTAGAGGACTGCGCTGCCGTGATGAGCGTCATCTACGGGCCGGATGGGCATGACTTGACAGTGAAAGACGCTGCCTTCCACTGGAACGCCGATGCCGACTGGCACGGACTGCGCGTCGGCTACTTGGAAAGCGCGTTTGCCGAACCCAAGCCTGACGCCGAGGCTGGCGGCAAGCAGACAGCGGCTCCGGCTACCGAAGCTGAAAAGAAGCGTGCAGCGGAACGCGCTGCCGCTCGTACTGCCGGCGATGCACGCCGCAGGTACGACCACAGCTACGACGTAGCCGCACTTGCCAAGTTGCGCGCCATGGGTGTCCGCCTGCAGCCGCTGGAGCTGCCGAAGCTGCCGTACGGTGCGATGGTGCCCCTGCTGACCGCCGAGGCTGCTGCCGCTTTCGACTCGCTGACAATGACAGGCTGCGACAAGCTGCTGACGGCGCAAGGTCAGTACGACTGGCCGAACAGCTTTCGCACCGCGCGCTTCTACCCGGCGGTCGAGTACATCCAGGCCAACCGCGCTCGTACGCTGGCTATCGCACAGCTTTCGAAGCTGTTCGAGCAAGTGGATGTAATTGTCGCGCCCACCGGCGGCGAGCAGCTGCTGGCCACTAACCTCACCGGCCACCCGGCAGTGATCGTGCCCAACGGCCTGCGCGGAGACGACGCGCCGCAGGGTCCGCGCAGGCTCGCCGACGATGCCGGTGATGACGATTCCATCGGCGGCCCCGGCACCCCGGTAAGCCTCACCTTTCTGGCAGGGCACTACCGGGATGCCCAGGCACTGCTGCTGGCCCGTGCCTACCAGCAGGCGACAGGCTTTGAAAAGCAGCACCCCAAACTGCCGGGCTAGCCGATGACCCGGTATCCCAGCTGGAACGGGTTCGCAGCCAGCCCGGCGATGAGGTACCAGCCGGTCGCACCGATGTGCAGCGATGGTCCATAGGTGTAACCGAAGCCAGTATCGAGCAGGCTGGTGGCTGCAACCAGGCCCATGCCGGGCTGTATGGCTTTGCCGCCCACAGTTTTGCCCAAGCCGAGCGTCTGCTGCGCCAGAATGCACTGGTTCAGCAGAGTGAGCGCCTGCGTTAGGTCCCTGTAGATGGCCGCAAAGCTCTCGCCCCCGCGCAACACGCGTGAAATGAGTGCCGCCGCGGTGTGGCCCGTGCCTTCAAGCCATACTGCATTCGGGTCGGCTCCCGCGACACCCGGTTTCAGGCTGGCCGTGTCGAACACCAGGCCCCGAATCGTCTCGTTGCCCGTTAGCGTCGAGTGCGGTGCGCTCGCCGTGTCCGTCGTGACCAGGTTACCGAGCGCCCAGTCGATAGTGCCTTGCGTCGCCGCCAGCAAGCCCGCCAGGTACGACCATGTCTGCGTGTCCTCCGGGATGGGCGAGGTGTTGATGGTGATCTGATCAGCCTGCGTGCCCGTATAGAAATACGGTCCGGCTGCGTTGTACATGGCCAGCACAAAGTTGCCTGCATGGGCAGCGAGCGTCGCCCAGCTTATGCCGTTCTCTGCGCCCCCGTCCTGGGTCAACCGGCTCAGCATGGTGAAAAAGGCGTATGTATCGATATTGTGCTCAGTCGATTTGCCGTTGGTCGAGGGAATGGACTGGTTCTGCGGGTTGATGGTGGTACCGAAGCTGTAGCCGCCGGGGCCTTTGGTGTCATAGGTGAAGCGGACGATCCAGTTGGCTACCGAAATTGCGCTGGCAAGAAAACGGTTGTTGCCGGTGCGCTGGTACAGCTGCGCCAGCGCCATGCCCGCCCATGCCTGGTCGCCTACTGCTGAACCGTAGAAGTAGAAAGGCGCGGCGGCAGGGGTGATGTAGACACCGTCGGCGCTTGGTTTGTTCACAAAGTAAGCCTGCGCAAAACGCCCGTCGGCAAGGGGAAAATTGTTCGCCTGGGCATACAGCAGGCCCATTCCCAGGATCTCCGCACGCGCAATGTCATCTGTGTCGCCCGCGGCCAAGTATGCGTGAATCGCAACGGCATTGTCATAGGTGAACGCTGTCGCGCCTACGGCCTCATCGCTGTAACTCTGGGTCAGCCGCACGGTCGAGCCGGTGGCATATGCATCCATCATAAAGTTTTGAAAATTGAAGCCGTTGTTGATGGAGGTGAGCAGCGCTTGCGCCTCACCGGTAAGGGCTTGCGGCAACCCCGGCGGCAGGCTTTGCGCTGCGGCGTGCGGCGCGAACGAGAATGGCAGGGCAAGTGAAGCGGCGGACGCGGAACCGAGAGCGAGCAGATTGCGACGGGACAGCTGGGGCATAGGGTTTTCTCCAGTTGTGTCCCATTTTGTCAGAGACACAAACGATGCGACTGTACCGCGCGTAGGCAAGGGCAGGCAAGCCGCCCTGTTCGCCACGGCAAACAGGCTGCTAGGCTGGGC
>CAXSHS010000041.1:0-24439 GCA_964237325.1 uncultured Acidobacteriaceae bacterium
CGCACATTGTCGAAGGCGTTACCAAGCTCGATAAAATCCAGTTTGCCAACCGCGAAGACCGCCAGGCCGAGAGCGTGCGCAAGATGCTGCTGGCCATGGTCACCGATGTGCGCGTGGTGCTCA
Source organism: uncultured Acidobacteriaceae bacterium (assembly GCA_964237325.1). Classification (GTDB taxonomy): domain Bacteria; phylum Acidobacteriota; class Terriglobia; order Terriglobales; family Acidobacteriaceae; genus EB88. The sequence goes on from CAXSHS010000041.1 coordinate 124, forward strand.
TCAAACTGGCTGACCGGCTGCACAACATGCGCACGCTGGAGCACCTGCGGCCCGATCGCCAGATCGGCATCGCACGCGAAACGCTTGATATCTATGCGCCGCTTGCGCACAGGCTGGGCATGGGTAAGGTGCGCGGCGAGCTTGAAGATCTCGCATTCCAGTACACCGATCGCCGGGCGTTTGAGGAGCTGCATGCAGCCATCGAGGCGCGCCGCACGGAGGGCGAGCTGTTCCTGGGCGGCGTGGAGATACTGCTTGCGGAGCGCGTCGCTGAGAACAATATCACCGCGCGTGTGGAGTGGCGCATCAAGCGGCTCTACTCCATCCACCAAAAGTTGCAGGAGGCGGGCGCCGGCGTGGACCAGGTGCATGATCTGCTGGCCTTGCGCGTGATTGTCGGGTCTGTCGCGGATTGCTATGCCGTGCTCGGGCTCATCCACTCACTGTTTCGCCCGGTGCCGAACCGCATTAAGGACTTCATCGCGATGCCGCGGCCCAACCTGTACCAGTCGCTGCACACGACCGTAATGGGTGATGCCGGGCACCAGTTTGAGGTGCAGATTCGCACGGAGGAGATGCACCGGATCGCCGAGGAGGGAATTGCAGCCCACTGGAAGTACAAGGCCGGCGGCTCGCCCGTCTCTGCCCGCGATGAGCAGCGGCTAGCCTGGGTGCGGCAGCTGGTGGAGTGGCAGCGCGAGATGACGGACCCGAACGAGTTCATCTCGACGCTGAAGATCGACCTGTACCCGGAGGAGGTCTACACCTTTACGCCCAAGGGCAAGGTCGTTTCCTTGCCCAAGGACGCGAGTCCGCTCGACTTTGCCTATGCCGTGCACACCGAGGTGGGCCACGCTTGCGTCTCGGCCAAGGTGAACGGCCGCATCGTGCCGTTGCGCGCCAAGCTGCGCAACGGCGATATCGTCGAGATCGTTACGCAGAACGGCCACACGCCTTCGCGCGACTGGCTGACCTTTGTCAAAAGTTCGCGCGCACGCAACAAGATTAAGCACTGGATCAATGAGCACCAGCGGGAGCGCGCTATTGAAATCGGCCGCAAGCTGCTGGAGCGCGAGGCGCGCAAGTACAAGATTGCGTTGTCGAAGTTTGAGGAGTCGGATTACGCGCGCCTGGCTGCCGACTATTCCCTGGCTACGCCGAACGACATGATGGCGGCCATCGGCTTCGGCAAATACTCTGCCCGGCAGGTGCTCAACCGGCTCGCGCCGGGTATCCTGCACCAGCAATCCACACCGGACGATCCCAGCTTGCCGACTAGTGCCGAAGATGCCAAGCGGCTGCAGCTGCATGCAAGCGCTGCATCAGACACTCTGGAAGTCGAAGGTTCAAACGAGCTGCTGGTGTACCGTGCTCGCTGTTGCAATCCCATTCGCGGTGAGGGAATCATCGGCTACGTCACGCGGGGCAAGGGCGTGGCCGTGCACGCACGCGCCTGCTCCAATGTGCAGAACCTGCTGTACGAATCTGATCGCCGCATCACCGTGGAATGGGCGCGCGACCGTGAGGCAACACCTGCGCCCCGCGCGACCTACCCCGTAAAGCTGACGGTAATCTGCGACGACCGCCCCGGCATGCTGAAGGAGATCACCGCCATTGCAAGTGAAGAGAACACAAACATCCGCTCGATGGACACGCGCTCAACCGATGCGACCGCCCACATCGAGCTTACGCTTGATGCGCAAGACCTAAAGCATCTGGAGCGCCTGCAATTGGGATTGCGCCGCATTGCAGGCGTGCGGGATGTGGTGCGCTCGTCGAAGCTGTAGCTCGTGCTAAACCTGCTATGCAACCTGTTTAGTGAAATAGTTATGTCGCCCTGAGCGAAGCGAAAAACCTGATTTTCACTTAGGCGCGACCTCGGCTACTTACACTCGGGCACGTCCACAGGTGCTCGATGCCAGGTCTCCGTTCTGCCCAGCAGCGAGATGCCGATATACCCGCGCAGCTTCAGCATGTTATCCCCTTCCATCATCATTGCGGAATAGGTATGGCCTGATTTCGGGTCGTAAATCTTGCCGTCCTGGGCCTTGTGTTCGCCATCGGCGGTAAAGCCGGTACCGATCTGCAGATTGCACAGCTTGCGGGTTTTTAATGCGGAATCAGGGTTCTCCGCGTCCACGCGCGGCACGTCTTTCAGTGCAATCGTCATGATACGTATGCATAGGTGGTTCGATTCACAGGGGTACACCTTCACGATGGAGCCATCGGGTGTGCTCCAGTTGCCAAGCATGGGGGATTCTGGAGCAGGAGCGAAGAGCAGCATTGCGAGTAGTGCGATCATGGGCGCGGTACCTTTCTGGCTGTCCAAATGTCGGATGCCGGATAGGGATTTTTGGTGACAGGCTCAAACCTACCTAAGCGATGGATCGAGGACAAAAAAGAAGGGAGGAGCTCTCGCTCCTCCCTTCTGCTAGTAGCAATTTAGTTTAGAAGTTCAGCTTGAGCTGAAACTCCGTGGTACGCGGCGACCCTTGAGCGAAGGTACCGGAACCGCGCTGTGTACGAATTCCGTTGTAGACGGACTCATTGTTGGGACCGTTCAGGAAGCTGTTGACTGTCCCTACCGTTCCATTAGCTGTGTTGATATTGGCCAGAACACCGGTAAGTCCACTTTGGTTGAAGTTACTGAGGTTAGCAACATTGTAGAGTGCGACCTTCGGCTCCAGACTCATGCCCTCATGGAGTTTCTTGAGGGTGATGGGATAGCCGACGCTTGCATCGAAAGCGCGGAATGCTGGATTGTTAATCGGTGTGGTTGGGGCCGTGGCTATCGGTACTTGCACTGCCCCGAGAGTGGCCAGATCGGTACCATTTATAAGACCGGCATTGATTAAAGCCTGGCCGGCAGGTGTAGCCTGACCGGCACTTTTTGCGTTGTAACCGTTGATAAGCTGATTGAGTCCTGCTCCTTTGACCTGATGCCCATAGAAGCCCGGGTTGGTGCCGGGAATCAAGTCGCCGGTCTGGCCGTCGCCATCGACATCGGTGCGGAAGATTTCGCCTGGCGCGCCGGAAGTGTTATCAAGCACAAGACTAGTTGGCGCGGCCGAGAAGAAGTGGCCGATGACGCCGATTTCCACACCGTACTTGACCTGGATCGCGCCGCCGAAGCTCAGCTCATTGGAATGATCCAGATTGGAGCGGCCCAGGTAAAGGTTTGGGTTGTCATAATCATAAGGTGAGGCAGCGAAGAACTCGTCTCCCGAGTTTGTTGCCTTGATCGGGTTGACAACCTCAGAAAGAGAGTAGGAGGCTTGGAAGTTCGCGCTCACAATGCCAGGCGCTGGATGGGCAACTTGCTGCCGTACCACGATTTGTAGCGCATCATAACCTGACCGGCCGACAGGCAAGATGAATTTGCCAAGGCCGACATTTGGATTGGCTCCCCCAAAGGCCGCTTGAGGTTGACCCCTGAACGAAGCAGCTTGGCCTCCCAAGAACTGATTCCCAGAATCTAGCCCGTTATTTGCAAAATCAGTGATGGTTGCCGCACCAGCCGGAGTGCCGGGTGTAGCCGGGTGCAAACCCGGGCAGCCACCGGGCTGCGCTGCGTTAGTTACAGATGTTGCGCCGCAAGCAGTAAGTGTTGCTGCGATCGCTGCTTGTGCGGCAGCTACATTTAGAAATCTGGCCGCACCTACATGGTTTACATCAATCGCCAACGGAATCTTAAGTGTGGCATTGTGTACGTAATCAACCGTCAAAACCGTGCCTTTGGCCAGCTCCCTCTGGATGCCGCCGTTGAATTGAATCGAATACGGCGTGAGATACGGCCCACCGTAAATGCCGAATCCGCCGGTGCTAAGTCCACCGCCATTGCCGATGTAACCTGGGTTGGGGCCGCCGGTCTGTGAAGCCGCTTGGTATTGCGATTTGAGTTGATTGATCAACGGCGCGGCTTGTGCGATCGATTCCCCGCATATGGTTGAAAGCGGCGTACCGTTCACTTGGTTGACTACCATGCCATTAGGAAGCGTAATGGAATTATTGCCACCGCAAACAGCCGTGTTATTGAAGAAGTTTCCGTTTGCGTTTACTACCGCGCTTCGGGCGTTTCCGGTGTTGTTAAAGATATCGCTTTCGTAAAAGATACCAATGCCCCCGCGTACGGAGGTTTTGTGATCGCCCGGACTGAAAACGAAGCCGAGCTGCGGTCCGAAATTGCCGTATGGCTGGTGCGTTTTAGTTCCAAGTCCGGCTTGAAATTGGTCAAAAAGTGGCGTATTACCTGTGCAGCCTGGGAATTGCAGCCCAGGTGCCACGCTTGAGCAAAGAGGTGTCGCCAAGTCTTGGTTTGCACGATCTGTGTCCGTGCTCCAACGCAAGCCCGCAACTCCAGTAAATGACGGGCTGATTTTCCAGGAATCTGCGACGTAGGCTCCACTGCGCCAATCAAACTGTCCTCCTCCTGTCAGTCCAAAGCCCGGTTTCTCTGTAAAGAGTCCATTGCCGTTGCCAAGAATGTACTCCGCCGCAGAGTAATCATTGACGGGGTCGCCGCCGGTGCCGGCAATCAGATTAGCAGGGCCGAAAATCGTATAGAGGGAAGGTCCGTAGAATGAGGCAAATCCACCGCCAAGAATACGGTTCAGGCTCGCTCCGAATTTTACTGTGTGCGCGCCCTTGGTCCAGGTGCCGTCGTAGCGGAGCTGCTTATCGGATTGATAGGTGCCTTGCGGAGCAAGGAAATTGGGTCCGGCGTAGAAGCCATCCGAGGTATCGGAGAGCGTAATAGGTCCGGGATTCACTCCTGTTGAGGTAAGAATCGATGTTTGCGGGTTGTAGATCGAGGTCAGGCCCCCGGTGCCATCTGTGAGCAGATTGTGGAACTTTTCGTACCCGCCGCGGAAGGAGTGTGTAAAGCGGCCGGTGACAAAATCCGCACCACCAACAATCGCGGGCACGTTATTACGCGACTGATAGAGCGAGTACAGATTTGCGAAATTGGATACCGAGGAGTTTACGTTGTAAGCGCCGCGGGTAAACAGATGAACTCCATGCGGAGCGTTGTAGTCAAGGCGAATGGTGCTGTACGTTTCCCGGTAGGGAGATGGAATGAAAGGAAACTGGCCCTGGATGCCGCTGAAAGTCGGGCTGGTGGTCGCTGAGCCTTGCTCATCCTGCTTGATGCGTTCGGAGTTTCCAAAGAAGAACAGCTTGTCCTTGATGATGGGGCCGCCGATGGAGCCGCCAAATTGGTTGCGTTGAAAGGGGGCGTCAAAGCCTCCGGTTGTATCTGCGAATCCAACCCGGTGATCCTGAAAATTGTAAAAAGTTTCTCCATGAAAAGCATTGCCGCCGGAACGTGTTGCCACCAGCACTTGACCGGTTGAGGTTACCTCACCCGAAACATCCTGAGTCGAACGATTCAACTGAAACTCATCGACGGCACCTTCATCCACATTCATGATGGTTGTGCCTACGGTTTCATCTGTTATGTCTTGCCCATCAAGCAGGATGCGGGTTGTGCGGCCTGAGACACCACCGACCGAAATAGCTGAGTAACCTGCCTTGGTCGGGTCGAAGGTCTCACCACTTTGCAGAATGACGCCCGGCTGGAGCTGGGCGATGTCCAAGAAGTTGCGCCCGTTAATCGGAAGCGCCTCAATCTGCTCGCGCGTGATTACATCGGAAACACCAGGTTGATCTGTATTGACTTGAATCTGACCTGCGTTTACCTGGATTGTCTCATTGGAAGAGCCCACCGTCAGCTTATAGCTTCCGGTAGTCGCAGTGCCGGTGCGTACAACGGTCTTTACATCCAGCTTCTGGAACCCGTTCGACGTGACATCAATCGTATAGTTGCCTGGATTCAATGGTCCAATGCTGTAAAAACCTGCGGAGTCTGTCTTCAGCGTTCGCGTGACATCCGTTTCAACGCTCGTAATGGTGACAGATGCTCCCGGCAGCACACCGCCTGCAGCATCCGTAATCGTTCCTTGGATTGAGCCGCCATTGACCGACACGGCTTGCGCATGAAGTGCAGGCGTAGCGGCTGTAAAGCCAAAAACAAGCGAGCTAGCCAGAGCGGCGGCTCCTGCCCTACGTGTGAAGCTATGACCACAAAGCCGCGAAACAGAGCGGCGTACCAAAAACTGCATGCAGAGTTCCCCCAGGAAGTAGCGTCGAACCGCGTTACTGAGAGAGCTTATTGCACGTAGATAGCCAAAGCGTGCAAGGCAGAGGGGCCTTCAATATAAGGCAGAACCGCCTAAGAAGATGCCGCCAAATGCCTAATCTACAAAAAATCATAGAAAATTAAATAGAGGATACAAAAGCAAAAACAGCATGGTACGTCAGGAGTCTCCTATTTGTTCCTGGTCTTCAGCATTTTTTCTAAACCTTCGTCATATCTGTGCACAATGAAATAGATGAGCATAGACAAACAAGGTATCTCTACTCCAAACGCACCGGCAGCAATCGGACCCTACTCGCAGGCGGTGCAAAGCGATGGCTTTCTCTACACATCCGGCCAGGTAGGTTTTGAGTCTGCTACGGGGCGGCTGATTGCGGGCGGCATCATGGAGCAGACTGAGCAGGTGATGCGTAACCTCGACGCTCTGCTGGACGCAGGGGGAAGCAGCCTTGCTGCTGTTATCAAAACGACTGTATTTCTCAAGGACATGAACGACTTCGCAGCCATGAACGAGGTGTACGCTCGCTTCCTGGCACCTGAAGGTGTCGTAGCTCCGGCGCGCTCGACTGTGGAAGTGGCTCGGCTGCCACGCGATGCGCGCGTTGAAATTGAAGTGATTGCCCGTATCCTGTAGCCGTCGACATCCATCTAAAGAAGGAAGGAGTCACCATGGCTATAGAGACAACAGAAAAGATTGAGCGTACAGAGCAGGAATGGCGTGAGCTGCTCACCCCGGAGCAGTTCCATATCGCGCGTAAAAAGGGAACTGAGCCCGCCTTTAGCGGTGCTTTATATCAGAACCATGATGACGGTATTTACCACTGCGTCGGATGCGATGCGCCGCTGTTCCGGTCTGAGGAGAAGTTTGAGTCCCATAGCGGCTGGCCGTCGTTTTTCCTGCCGGTAAGCCCGGAGGCGGTCCAGACGCATGAGGACAAAAGCTATGGGATGCGCCGGGTGGAGGTCACCTGTGCCAGATGCGATTCGCACCTGGGTCATGTATTTCCGGATGGCCCCAAGCCGACCGGCATGCGCTATTGCATCAACTCGGCTTCATTAAAGTTTGCAGGAAAGTAGTAAAGTACAGGAAAGCCCCGCCGAGTATCTTCGGCGGGGCTTTTGCATCCCTGGAAACGTTTAAGCCTTTACGACCTTGCCGCTCTTGATGCACGACGTGCATACGCGAATCCGCTTTGCGGCAGTACCGATTCTAGCTTTGACTGGACGAAGATTCACGTTCCAACGGCGGCGCGTGACATTGTGGGCATGCGAGATGTTATTACCGAATTGCGGGCCTTTTTGGCAAATTGCACAGACTGCTGCCATGTGGATACTCCAGATTTCAATGTGTAGTGGACAAGGCAGTGCCTGCGCCCGAATTCTAAGACTAACGGAGAAGCGGCAGGATCGCAATGCGATCCTGCTCCGGCTTAACGTGCGCCGACGGTTGCGTGCTCGCTTGCACCCAGCTCGGCAAGCCGCTTTGACAATAGTTCTTCAAGGTTTCCGAGCGCCTCAGAGAAGCCTTCAATACCTTCCTTCAGCTTGTCGTGCGCCATGCGATCTTTTGCATGCATGTCCTCGAAGACCTGCTCATCCACATCCAGCTTTTTGATCTCAAGCGCAGCCGCATTGCCGGCATCGAGCTTGCGCGGCAGCTCGCCCTGCGTCTCATCCAACTCATGCAACAACTTGGGTGAAATGGTTAGAAGATCACAGCCGGCCAGCTCAATAATCTCACCGGTGTTGCGAAAGCTCGCGCCCATGACCTGTGTCTTATAGCCGAACTTTTTGTAGTAGTTGTAGATCGTGGTCACAGACTGCACACCGGGATCTTCCGCGCCGGTGTAGTCCTTGCCGGTATCTTTCTTGTACCAATCAAGGATGCGGCCGACGAACGGCGAAACCAGTGTTACTTTGGCTTCAGCACATGCCACAGCCTGGTGCAGGCCGAACAGCAGCGTCAGATTGCAGTGGATGCCTTCTGTTTCAAGCTGTTCTGCCGCCTTGATGCCGGGCCAGGTGGAGGCAATCTTGACCAGAATGCGCTCCCGCGAAATGCCGTCATCCTCATACATCTTGATGATCTCGTGTGCCTGCTCCAGTGTCTTATCCATGTCAAAACTCAGGCGCGCGTCTACTTCCGTGGAAACGCGACCGGGAATGATGGCCAGGATTTTCTTACCGAATGCGACAGCTAGATGCTTAAACGCATCGTTCGCGACATCCTTGTCGGCGGCACCGTCGCCGAGCCGTTTTTTCGATTCAAGCAGTACATCATCCACAATTTGCGAATAGGCCGGCATGCCGGCTGCCGCGGTAATCAGTGAAGGATTGGTGGTTGCATCCTGCGGCTTGACCTGCTCAATTGCCTGAATGTCGCCGGTGTCGGCGACCACGGTAGTCATAGTGCGTAATTGTTCCAGCAATGTTTGGGCCATCAGATTTCTCCCTATATGGTAAAACCGGCTCCATGATGCGAGCTACGTGTATTAAGATGCACTTCATTGCCGTTTGTTACACAGAATGAGCATCCGGCGCCGAGCAAATTTTTCGGTTCCCTTCACTAATTATGTCATGCAGAGGAAGCCGCTTGAACTACAAGTCTTTTCCATTCGTCAGCAGCTCGCCCCTGCTAGGTTGAGGCATGTCCCGTAGTCATTGGTTATTGCTGACTACGCTTCTCTTGCTTGCCATAGACATAGGCTCGGCATGGAGCCTGTGGCGGCACGAGCCTGCCGGTAACACGGCGCAGAACCGCTATGACGTGATCCTGGTGCTTGGCTCACCATGCCGAAAGGATGGTAGCCCTACCCCGGAGCAACGTGCGCGGGTGCTTGAAGGGGTGCGGGAGTGGCGTAGAGGGGTAGCTCCAAAGCTGGTAATGAGCGGCGCGGCGGCCCACAATCGCTGGGTTGAGGCCCAGTCTATGGCCCAGATTGCCCGGGAGCAGGGTGTGCCTGCGGGTGACATCCTCCAGGAGCGCCAAGCCTATAACACTATCCAGAACGTGTATTACACGGTTGCCATCATGCAGGCGCATGGCTGGCGCTCGGCCGAGGTGGTGAGCTCGTGGAGCCATTTGCCGCGTGCCTCTCGGATTCTGGCGCACTTTTCTATTATGTGGCGCACGCATGCCGCCCCCTGGCCCCCTGAGTTCGGCTTGTTCCAGAAGGCGATGCGGAGCTGTATCGAGGCCCAGTACTGCCTGCTGCTGCGAGTACGAGGGTTTACGCCTTCACGGTTCATTTCGCGATACACCAGACCCGGTGGAACTCCACTTCCTTAGCGCATGATATGAAGCTCCCTTAGTGGCTCCCTTTTTGGGGAGTATTTATGCCTCCTACCCGCAAGGATTCGCTGACTTCAGTGGAGCGGGCACTCTCATTCCCACTTGTATCCACAGCAGAGACGGAGTAGCTGTAGCGCGTGCCCGGTACAGCTTTCATATCGCTCCAGGCAGGTGCGGGTAGTGGGGCTTGCCCGCTTATATGCACGGGAGCCTCACTACTGCCTTCGGTATGCCGATACACAAAGTAGCCTGCTACATCCTTATCTTCACTAGCGCTCCAGGAAAGATCGATGGTGCCGCTTTCCCCATTCGCCACTGCGGCGAGATTCTGCGGCACGGCAGGCGGAAACACATCCGTTGCGGAAACAATGCCAGTCTGTGCGGAGGCACCGTCGATCTCCAGTGCATGACCACTAAGGGTTACTTGCTCTATCAGTTGCGCCGTGTAGCGGTAGTTCCGGTTTGGAGCGGCCTCCGTGTCGAGCGTGTGGTCCGGGAACCAGGAGCCAGCAGCTGCGGCAGGTGAATGCTCGACGGCTTCGAGGGTCTGCTCCAGCGGCTGCGGCACGCCTACCGCGGTTTCCTCGTGACCGGGTATGCCGCTCTCACCCGGTGCAAGCATGTGGTCGCGCCGTAGCCGCACCAGTAGGCGCGTTCCCGGTGCATCTACTTGGCCGGCTGCCGGCGTTTGCCAGTGCACCAGCATGCCGGTGCGTGTAGCCACGGCTGTAACTGCAAGGAGTGGAGGCGGAGCATCTCCGGCTGCGGAGTAGGCAGGGTTTGAGCTTCCGGCGCTCCTCCGGGCGTGATTTTCAAGCTGTACCTCATAGCGCAGCAATTGCAACGGCCCCACTCGCAGAGGTGCGGGCAGGATGTCGGTGAACTCCGCAGGTGAGCCTGCTTGTACCAGCAGCTCGCCTGTCCGTGCACATGGCTGCGCCGCAAGCGCGCGACACACTACAGCCCGTTGATCACCTTGGAGCAGGACATTGTCTGTTGCGCGATCGGGGATAGTCCAGTGCAAGGTGACTATATTGCCGGTGCGCGCCGCCTGAAGATCTGTGACCAGCTTTGGCAGCTTGAGCGAAGGTGGCTGCGGTGAGCCGGGATTGCCGCAGCCGGTGAGTAGAACTCCCCAAACAGAGAATGCGGCAGCCAGTATGCGCCGACGATGAGGGAAGACCTGGGACATGGGCAAGCCAAGCCTAGCAGAACCTCACAGGCTGATAGCTGAAGTCAGATACCACCGGCCTTCGCGAGCATGCCCTGCAGCGCCATGCCGATCTCGTGTGTATCGAACTTGAAACTACTCCCGGTAAGTTTTTCAGGGATTGCGCGGCAGCTTGCCAGCAGGGCACCGTCAGCCATCTCCCCAAATACAGCCCGTAACGCAATGGCAGGAGCCGGCAGAAAGGCGGGTCGATGTAGCGCTTGGCCGAGGGCATGCGTAAAGTCCATATTGCGTACCGGCTCGGGCGCGACTACATTCACCGGTCCGCTGACTTCATCGTGCTCGGCGACATGGAACACAGCTCGGAGCAGATCTTCAAGCGTAATCCAGCTGGTCCACTGCTGCCCCCCGCCCAACTTGCCCCCTAATCCGACGCGAAAGATGGGCAGCATTTGCTTGAGGGCTCCCCCAAAAGGAGTAAGCACTACGCCAAAGCGCAGATACGCCACGCGGATGCCTGCCGCTACAGCCGGCGATGCTGCATTCTCCCAGGCTTGGCATACTCCGGCAAGGAAGTCGCTGCCTGGGGTGGAAGTTTCGGTCAGGACATCATCGCCACGGGAGCCATAAAAGCCGGTTGCCGAGGCGGACAGCAGTACACGCGGCGGACGTCGCAGACGCGCCAGGGCGAGCGCGAGCGCGCCAGTAGTTGAGGTGCGGCTGCTGATGATGGTCTTTTTGTACTCCGGCGTCCAGCGATGGGCTGAGATGTTGGCCCCAGCCAGATGGATCACTGCATCGAAATCTTCCAACTGCCCCAGATCGGCGAAAGGTTGTGCAGCCTCAGGCTGCCACAGGATGGTGCCTGGCGCAGCAGGTACTGCGCCACTTTGTGCCGGGCGCTGTACGGGTATAGCGTGGTCGCCACGCCTCCCTGCGGCTGCCAGCAGTGCATGGCCGATCATGCCGTTGGCACCTGTAATCAATAGCCGCATGGGTTTCGGTTGGGGGTCATTCGATGAGGTTGCAGGTACAGAGTTGTCGGGCAAAGCCATTGCGGAGAGGTCCTCGGAGCGTTTCGGTTTGTAGGGAAACTTACTGGGCTGACTCTCAGTTTGAACAAAGTTCACGAATACGGGAAATGCAAATGCTGCAGGATTGTGATGCTGCGTGTTGCTTTGGGGCTAAAGGGGTTTAAAGCATTGTGGTAACAGATCTTGTATAGGAGCTGAAAAGAAAGGGTGGCACTTGCCTCTCAGGGCGAACATAAGGAGAAACAAATAAAAATAATCGATCTCCTGAAAAGAACTCGCATCTATAACCTTGTAACCCACATAATTTTCCAACATGGTCCCAGGAGGACCCAGCTACCATGGCAGACAGCAAGGTCAAGATCGAGCTACTCGAGCAGGAAATCTCACTCGCCACGAAGGCTGCCGGCGATGAGAAAGGTTCCATAGATCAAGCGAGTGCAGAGGCGTTTATCGCAGAAAAACGCATTGGCGAACGTATCAAACGCCTACGGCTGAAACGCTCTATGGGCCTTGTAGAGCTCGGACGGCAGACCGGTCTTTCCGCAAGTTTTCTGTCACAGCTGGAAACCGGCCGTGTGGTACCTACCTTACGGAATCTGGCTCGCGTCGCGTTGGTGTTCGGCAAAGATTTAAACTACTTTTTTGATGCCGAGCCACAGCCAATGTTCCGCGTTCATAAGAAAAATGAGCGTACCCGTTTACCGCAAAGCGGTGTCGATGATCCAACATATTTCTTTGAAAGCCTGGGGTACATGGTGCCCGACCGGCAGCTAGATCCCTATTTCGCGGAGTTCCTTCCGCGTAAGTCGGCTGAGGCACGTCCGCATGTGCATCCCGGTTTCGAGTTCCTGTATGTACTGGATGGGGCGCTTGAAATCCGACATGCAGACAAGACACACGTGGTCGAGGCAGGTGATGGTGTCTATTTTGACGCAAGCACCCCACATGCTTACCTTTGCAGCGGTGACTCGCCGGCGCAGGTCATTATTGTGACTATGCATCAGCAGCAGGCACAGCATGCACAGAACACTGTGCGCCCGATGAATGTAGGTCGTACATTTACCCCAGTGGCAAATGGCGGTGGATTGAAGCATCCAGTGAGTAGCCATCCGCAGCTACAGCCTCTTCGTCAGAATGGAACTAGTGCTGCAATGTAATTGCGGTAGGGATGGAAAACGGCAGCCTATTAGGCTGCCGTTTTCTTTTGCAAAGAGACGTAATTAGAAGGATAGCGATGCTCATCACTGCCGCTAGCTAAAATCAGCACGTATTGTTTCACGAAGATTTTGTTTGGAAGAGAGTAACGGTTACCACGAGAGCACACTATAAGGAATGCAACTGCGTACACTGTTGCTCATCCGACACGTTTTGGAGCTCGATTGCACACCTTCCGTCAGACTGCTTTTACCTTCCCCTTTGCATTGCTCTGCACCGGCATCGCGCTTGCCCAGCTACCTCCAGGCAAATGGACTGTACATGACATTTATTACCCAGTAACCACCGGGCTAGCTGCGCCCGCAGAAACAGGATGGTTTCCCGATGGCAGCATGTTGAGCTACCGCGAACCGGATGGAACCTTAAGCTCCTTGAATGTCACAACAGGCGCACGCACGCGACTGACACCGGGCACGAAGCTCACCGGAGTTGCAGCGCGACCCGTGGACGAAAAAGACCGCGATCATCGGAACCGGTACGGGCAGAAGGGCTACTTCTGGTCGCCCGACGGCAAGCAGGTGCTGTTTGATGAAGACGGCACGTTATGGCTGGACTCGCTGAAAGGCGGCACGGTGCAGCAGGTGGGCGACACCGGGCAGGGTTCCGGGGATGATGTAAAGTTTTCGCCGGACGGCAAGACGATCTCCTATGTCCACAATCACAATTTGTACGCGCTACGCGACGGTTCACAGCCGGTGGCGCTGACGGCAACTACAGACAGCAACCTACTGAACGGTGAAGTGGACTGGGTGTACCTGGAAGAGTTGAAGGTGCGCACGAACTATTCCTGGTCCCCCGACTCGCAACGAATCGCCTATGTGCAAATGGATGAAACAAAAGTCCCGACCTACCCTTTGACGGACTGGATTCCCACACACGCCACGGTGGACGAGCAGAAATACCCGCAAGCCGGTGACCCGAATCCTACGGTGAAGGTCGGCATTGTGGCGGCAACCGGAGGAGCCACCCGCTGGATCGATCTGCCGGCTGTGCGGCCCAATCAGGACTACATTCCACGCTCCGGCTGGCTCGATGCGAGCACGGTATGGATTGAAACACTAAATCGCGATCACAAGCATCTGGACATATGGTTTGCCGATGCGGATACAGGCGCGGTACGGCATGCTCTCGCATTAAGCGATGCAAAGTTCTTCGACGAAGCGTATGACCTTGTTTTCTACTCGGCAAACGGAGGCGCTAGAGCTACCGGCATGCTGATGCGGTCCTGGCACTCAGGCCACACCCATATCGATTCTTACCGGGTTCGTTACTCCACCACCCATAATGTCTCTGAAACCGCCGAGAATCTGAGTCCTGAGCATCCGCTGGAGGATGGTCCCTACGAAATTGCCGAGATTTATTCCATAGTTCCCGATGGGAACGGCGGCACGGTGTACTACACCAGTAATGAAGGCAATCCATTAGAGCAACAGCTTTGGTCCATACGGCTTGATGGCACAGGCAAGCATCAGGTTTCGCACGGAGACGGCGTGCATAAGGTAGCCTTTGCTGAAGGTCGCGCCAGCTGGACCGATATGCATTCCACCTTGCAGACACCATCTCAGCTTGACTTGTGTTCTGCTGCTGCCTGTACGAACGTCTGGAAAAGTCTCTCGCCGAGCCACCTGGTGCGGTCGCCTGAAATACTGACGCTGAAAGCCGCAGACGGCAAAACCGCTCTCTATGCAACGCTGCTGTTGCCGGAAAGTAAGACCGATGCCGCTAGCGTTCCGCTGATTACCAGTCCTTATGGCGGCCCTGGAACCGCTACCGTGACAAATACCTGGGGTGGGCAGGCCGCCTACTTTGACCAGTTGCTGACCGAGCACGGCTTCGCCGTGTTGCATGTCGATAACCGAGGCATGGGTAGCCGAGGTCGCGACTTTGAGCAGGCCGCCTATCGAGATTTCGGCAAGGTGCAGCTAGCCGACCAGCTTGCAGCCATTGACCAGGTAGTTGCAAAGTACCCGCAGCTGGACAACAAGCGCCTGGGTTGGTGGGGCTGGAGCTGGGGCGGTACATTTACGCTCAACGCGCTGACCAACTCTGATCGCTTTCGTGCCGGCATCTCGGTGGCACCAGTTACGGACTTTCGCGACTATGACTCCATATATACAGAACGCTACCTGGGGCTGCCAAAGAATGAACCTGCTGTATATGCCGCTGCCGCTGTGCAGGGAACAGCGGCAAAGCTTCATGGCCATTTGCTGATAGCGCACGGAACCGGGGATGACAATGTACATCCCGAGAACACAATGCAGTTTGTACAGAAGCTGATCGACAACGACAAGCCCTACGATCTACAGCTATACCCCCGTAAGACGCACTCCATTGCCGGGAAAGAAGCGCGTACGCAGCTATATGAGCGCATGCTGGCTCACTGGGAACGCTACCTCATGCCGGTTACCGATCCTGGGGAGTAGGGATTGCGTATAACAAACCTATGTTTGTACCGAAACATGGGCTCGATTGAACAAGGAAGTGTTAGATCGATGTGACTATGGTGTAACTCGTACTTTGTTCGGAGCTAGTCAGGCGAGTGACTTTGGCCGATACGAAGAACATGCTTTTGTTTTTTTCAAAGCTCATGGGCGAGCTGCGAGCGGCTGCACTGTCCGGAGTCGGCAATTCCTACATTGCCATGCTTGCAGCGGCAGGTACCGGCGCGCTGTTGTTTACCCTCACAGCAGGCTTTTTTGTGTACAGCAATACGCAAAGCCTTGTTGCTGCCAAGGATTGGGTAGAGCATACGCAGGAGGTGCTGAACTCGCTGCAAAATGCATCTCTACTTGTGGATCGCATTGAGTTCAGCGAACGCCTGTATGCACTGAACAAGGACGAAAGCCAGCTCAACATTGCCTATCTGAGCGCGATCGGCCTTGAAACGGTAGCCCTGCGCCTGCACATGTTGGTCAGCGACAATTCAGGGCAAAGCCAAAATTCGCAAACTCTGACAACCTGTGCGGGCAGCGTCCGCCAGGATGTTTCTGAGCACGAGCAACTCGTCTCTTTGCCGATCTATAAGCTTCTCAGCTGCCGTGAAGCTATCAGCCTGATGGCTGAGCAGGAGCGAGGCTTGCTGAAGCAGCGAACTGCAAAGTCGCAGCGTAGCTCGCTATTCTCACTTACTACAGAGTGCATTTTTGTCGGTTTTTCTCTGCTCACGCTGGTGGTACTTTTCGGATTTTTACTGCGTGATGCGGTATTGCGACGCAGCACTGCCAGGTATATAGGACGCATGAATGAAAACCTTGCCGGCAGCGTCCAGGCACTGGAGGAGCGCATCACCGATGCCCGCTTACTGACTTTGTGCCGGGATGAGCTGCAGCTGTGTGT
Organism: uncultured Acidobacteriaceae bacterium; assembly: GCA_964237325.1. GTDB lineage: Bacteria > Acidobacteriota > Terriglobia > Terriglobales > Acidobacteriaceae > EB88. The sequence goes on from CAXSHS010000041.1 coordinate 16,329, forward strand.
CGACGTACGGCAGGTGTACCGAGCCGCGGCGGTCTGCCTGGACCGTTTGTTGCCCGGATCAAGCGGCTCACTGTGCATCCTGAACCACTCGCACAACTTGCTGGAGGCGGTCTCCGATTGGGGCACTTTCACATCACTACAGGCAGACACCTTTGCACCGGAGACCTGCTGCGGGCTGCGTCTTGGGCAGCTTCGATGGCGTCACACGGGAATTTCTGAGATTGATTGCACGCACTTCAGCGCGGAATCGCCGGAGCGGTATCTTTGTGTTCCGCTTGTTGCTCAGGGAGAGACGTTGGGCGTACTTTCAATTGAGTGCGACCGGCCGGAGGCATACGCGATGCTACAGCGGCGCATAGATGGCATGCTGCAACTGCTGCAGCTTACCGGTATGGCTGTAGCGTCACTGAACCTGCGAACCCGGCTTGAGAACCAGTCCGTCCGCGACCCGCTTACCGGCTTATTCAATCGCTACTTCATGCAGATTGTGCTGGCACGTGAGCTGGCGCGCGCCGATCGCCAAGCCAGTTCGGTCGCGATGCTGATGCTGGATGTAGATTATTTTAAACGCTTCAACGACGCCTACGGTCATGGCGCCGGCGATGCGATGCTGCGGAGCATCGGGGATGTTTTCCGCGCCGGCGTCCGTACCGAAGACACAATCTGCCGCTATGGCGGAGAGGAGTTCGCCATCATCCTGCCGGGTGCTACGGCGCAGGTTGCCGCAATATGTGCTGAAAGAATTCGGCTCGCCGTTGCCGAGCTTCAGCTGCCGATTGATACTGCTCCAGGTGCAAAGGCAAGTGTTTCCATCGGTATAGCTCTCTACCCGGCGGATGCAGCCGATGGGGAGGCATTGCTGCGCAAGGCAGATCAGGCGCTCTATCGAGCCAAGCATAATGGCCGCAACCAGGTCTGTGCGGCATCTGTACACACGGTCAACATTCACTCTGAATCGCTGTTGGATACCTCGACCGCTCTCCGGCTGATGGAGCTGCCAAAGGGAGCTACTCTAGCAGAAGCATAACTTTTAATAGTAGGGTTTATAGACATGCGAGCGCTTTGCTTTCGCAACTTCCGTACAATCACGCGAGAGCAGCATGGACAATCCTATCCAATCGTCAGGGCTGGTTCGAGCCCGCTATCGGCTCGGACCCTATACGGAGATCCTGGTACTGTCCGATGGCACGGCACGCTTTGATGGCGGTGCCATGTTCGGTGTGGTTCCCAAAGCTTTGTGGAGCCGCGTAGCTCCGGCAGATGCCGAAAATCGCGTGACGATCGGCCTAAACGCAGTGGTTGTGCGCACCGCTACACAGACGGTAGTGATTGAAACCGGCTTCGGCGAAAAGCTGGCGCCCAGGCTCGCGGAAATCTACGGTGTGCAAGCGCGTTTGCCTGCCGCGTTTGCTGAAGCCGGCGTCCTGCTCGACTCTGTGGACATGGTCATTAATACGCACCTGCACTGGGACCATTGCGGATGGAATACGCGGTTTGCTCCGGACGGTGAAAGCCTGATTCCGACCTTTGAAAAGGCACGCTACCTTGCGCATGCCGGTGAGATTGCCCATGGCCGCGCTCGCCTGGAGCGGGATGCCGTCTCCTACGTTCCCGGCAACTACGAGCCCCTGCTGCTCTCCGGCCAGATGGAGGCTTTGACTCTCAGCACCGGGTGCGAGCAGGAAGTGGCACCCGGCATTGCTGTCGAGCTGTTTCCGGGCCACACCGCGCAGCTGATGGCGGTACACATTCGCGATGCGGCTTCAGGCCGGCGTGCCTGCTATATCTCTGACTTGGTACCGACTCGCGCGCACTTGCCATTGACCTGGAGTCTCGGCTTCGATCTTGACCCACTCCGTGTCATTGAAGAAAAGAAGCGTTTCTATGCTCGGGCGATTCAAGGTGACTGGCTGGTGCTGTTCACTCATGAGCCGGGCGAACCGGGAGCATATCTTCAAGCCGTGAAAAACGGTGCGATGGTACGTAAAGAGACTGCATTCCAAAGCAAGCCATGACTCCTCAACCGCGACAGCCGATGAACCCGCAGCTTCGCCGCTTTCTCGATGAGCAGGCTGCCGCGTCAGGGGGGCCAGCTCGATCTCCATGGGATGCGCGAGCCCGTATGCTGCAGCAGCTGGAAAGCCGCTCGGTTCCAAGTTTGCCGAATGGCGTTCAGACGGCGGATCACCTCGTCACAGGTGGTGAGATTTCATTCCGTGTTCGCGTGTACATACCGCCTCTGCACGGAGCGGCTCCATTCCCGGTGCTGGTCTACCTGCACGGCGGAGGCTGGGTTGCCGGTTCTATCGAGACGCATGATCCATTTTGCCGCCTACTTGCTCCGCTTGCCGGAGTCAGTATTGTGTCTGTCGACTACCGGCTTGCTCCGGAGTCGCCCTACCCGGCTGCGCTTGAGGACGCCGAAGCCGCAGTCGCCTGGACCATCCGGAATGCCGAGAGTTGGGGCAGCGACCCGACCTTGCTCGCACTAAGCGGCGACAGCGCAGGCGGCAATCTGGCTGCGGTAATCGCCAATCGTTTCGCCCTACGACGGGATGGTCCGCGATTGCGTGCGCTTCTGCTGCTCTACCCGGCTACGGACCACTACAGCAGTGCCACCCATGTCTCCTGGTACGAAAACGCGACTGGCTGCGGCCTTGAAGCCGCTACCATGCGTTGGTACTGGGATTTGTACACCGCAGGAGCATCGCCGGAAGACATGTTCCTCTCCCCTCTGCGTATGCCCGGCGTCCTGAACCTGCCACCTACCTTGATCGCAACCGCTGAGTACGACGTGCTCCGCGATGAAGGCATCGCCTACGCACGCAAACTGGAGCAGGCCGGTATCGCAGTCACCCACCTGCACTCGCCCGACATGCACCACAACTTCCCGGTAGGTCCCTCTACGGTAGTGCGCTTCCCGCAGAGTGACCGCACCCTAGGACAGATCGCTACCTGGCTGCGCGGGCGCTTCGCGGTGAGCAAGTAACACTCTCATAAAGAAGTGCAATGACTCTCATCCTGTTTCAGCGTCCTGCTTCAGCGCGAACTGCTAAGACGATGCGTGAGAGCAATCCCCAACATAGTCATAAGCGTGGATAGAACCAGCCAAAGCAATCCGGCTGAGCTCGCCTGGTGCGGGACGGACGTTTGAGAGATGTGCCAGACGAACGATGTAATTGCAGGACTGCTGCCTGTACGCAAACCATACACGCAAGCGGCAACAAGAATGCCGAGTACCGCCGCACATGCGGCCAATCCCGGCAGAGCGCGCTTCCATGGAAAAGGGATGGGCGGCAACGCGGCAGCTTCCTCCCGGACGGCGGACATGACGGAAGCTATAAAACCCGAAGATGGCAGAATGCTGTCGCTCTCTGCACTTAATGCGGAATCGAACTCGGCGATTATAAAGCGGTTCATCGTGCCTCCTTTGAGAGCGGCGCGGCTGCATTGGCGGTTCTCGACATGCCGCGAGCTTGAGAGAACTTCTTGCGCAGCAGCTCTCGGCCTCGAAAGAGCCGCGCTTTGACGGTACCTTCCGGGATGCTCAGGGTCAACGCAGCCGTGGGTACGTCCTGTTCATGGAAGTAGTACATGAAAATGGCATCACGGTACTTTTCAGGTAAGGCGAGCACCGCGCGCCGTATGCTTTCAGCCCGGTCGGTTGTCTCAAGTGTGTTGGAGATGCGCAAGTCGACCGGCTCCGCAATGTCATCAATGAGAGCATGACGGCTGGGATGCATTTCAGTTCGGACCGATATACGTTGGCCGCAAGAGCGAAGAGCCAAGTGGAGAAAGCGGACTCCCGTTGCCACTGACCAAGGTTGCGGTAGGCGCGTAGAAAAGCTTCCTGCGCCATCTCCTCGGCACGGCCTCGGTCGCGGCAGAAGCGCCACGCTAAATTGACGAGCGTCTTTTTGCCAGCGGCGCACAATCGGCTCAAACGCAGCTACGTCGCCGGCTAGCACGCGATCGACGTTTGCCCGATCTTCCTGTGCTCCGCGAGGCTCGTTCACTGTTCACTTCCTGTTCGTAGGACCGCGTGCTATCCCGTGCGGTTTCGTTATCTTGGCCAAAACTGTTTCGAAAAGAATTTGAAACCGTAGAGATCGGGAGTCGGGCGTACCTGGTGAAGCGGCCAATCAGCAACTCGCGTACAGACGCAGGAGGCAGTTACCATGGGTCTATTTTCAACACCGTTTTCAGTATTCTTTTTTTAAGTGCTGCATCCGTCGCATTGTTTTCGTTTCTGGCGGTAGCTTTCTGGTCCGGCGCGCGCCGCAAGGAGCGTGAAAGCTACTACAAAAATGAAATGCTCAAGAAAATCTCCGAGGCGCAGGGCGCCGGCGCGGGTGCTGCCCTGGCACTGCTGCGTGAAGAAAGCCGGCTTGCCGCGACGCGCAGGCAAGCGTCTCTGCGCATCGGCGGCTTGTCACAGTATTCATTGGATTGGCTCTGATGATCTTTCTGCGAGCTTTGATCCGCCCGGAGCCTATCTTTCTCTGTGGGCTCGTCCCGCTGCTGCCGGGTTTGGCACTGTTTGTCAGTTCGTATCTGTCGCCCGGTCGAACAGTAGCTGAACAAGGCTAAGAATTTGGCAGCCTCTCGCCAAGTAACTTTGGTAGCTTCTTGTCGGGAGCCTGTTCATGCTTCGAGTCAAACTTATAGGATTTGTACTTCTAATAACTTGTTTTCAGGCGATCAGCCCGGCGCAACCCTCAGCCAATTTCCTCACCATACGCGCGGAGCTGGAAAAAGTATTAACTTCCGCAGCCTGAAACAGGGCGACTCCTTCTTTCTAAAAACAGCAGTAGACTGGCAGACGGATGGCTGTACGATTCGCGCCAACACAACCATTACCGGAGAAGTGACTGCGCTTGAGCTCAACAAGAGCGGTCCACGAAAAACCGTTCTTGCCGTACATTTTGCTCCGGTTTCCTGTTCTGAACAGGAAGGCCGCGAGATGCTGCCGGTCCTCGTGGCGATGCAGGCTCCGCCTCCACCTGAAGATAATGGGCTGAGACGCCTGGGGACAGCAGCGTTTGAAGGTCAGCAAATACAGAATCTTTTCTCCAACCCTGCATCGGCGGCAGCGGCAGGCGTCAAGGTAGATCATGAGACGAACAACCTGCAGAACTCCGGTACAACTTTCAATGCAAATGGCTTCAGCGGTGCTGCAGACAAGCAGTTAAAGACCGGAGAGGTGAGCGGCCTGCGCGGCATAAAAATGGAGTTGCCGCAAAATGGCATGGCCACCACGCTGGTCGGCTCCCATGACATCGCATTGGAGCGCCATACAGAGTTTGTACTTCTATTTACTCCTAAGCCGAGTAGTTCCCACGAGGTTGCTTGGAACGTAAATACCACAGTGAGCCCGGCCTTTCGCAGCCGGGTGGATGAGGCCGTGAAAGCGCGGGTCCCCGAACTGGAGGAAAGGGAAGTATGCGCGGCTTCCGGTTGCACGCAGCTTACTGCGGAGAAAGGACAAACATCAGGCTCGGCGGTCTGGACCCTTCCGCTTGCCGGGCTTGGCTTTACGCCCAGACTCAATAACGCGCTGTATGCCCTGGATGAGGACACGAGCATTCACTTCCTCGGCGAAGACGAGCTGCTGTTCACCTTCAACCTGCACACGCTGGTTCGGCGTTCCGCAGAGCAGGCAGGCCGGGGCTGGAGGCCGCGCCACATTCGCGCTGTTGTGCTTTCTCGCACGGATGGAAGGGTGCTGCGCGTAGAGGATTGGACCGCTTCAAATGCAGCCGGTCCGTACGTGTGGAGTTTAGGGGGTGGCCGCGTGCTGGCGCAGGTCGGCGGAGAATTGGTCACCTATGGCGCGGGCCTGGTCGCGCAACAGCACTACGTGCTGCATGGTCCACTTCTGTTTGTAAGCGCCTCGCCCGGGGCGGAGCTCATGCTGGTTGCAACACTCCATGAGAAACATACGAAGGAAGAGCACGAGAAGCTTGCGGCATTTCTCGGTCCCGATCGATTGGTAGACGAAGATTACGACCTGACCGGACTGGATGGAAATTTGCAGTTGATCGGCGAAAAGCGGGTGAGCGCGGAACCGTTGCAGCCGGCCCTGCTTCGATCCGCGATGGTCCGTGCGAAACCCGACCGGGGGGGATCGCTGGGAGATTGAGGAAGACAATTGGAGCGGCCAGCGAAAGACACTGGGCCGCCTTGCTTCCGGCTGTGAGATGGAGGTGAAGTCACTACCGGGCAATCTGTTATTCACGCATGGCTGCGTACCGGCGCATGGCGAAGCTTCCTGGTATCGCGTTCTGGACCTGAAAGGGGCCACGGTGCTGAAGGGTAAACCGGAACCGTTTGAGTTGCTACAGCAGGCGGAAACTGATGAGGCGGGAAAGCTTTTCGCCATTGCCTCTACACAGTTTGACAGGCGTGTAGCCCTGAACGGAACCATGCGCGGGGCGGACTTTTCACCTTTGTCAGTCTCGGTGTACTCCACTTGAAATGGCAAGCAGGTTTTCACCGCGCACTTGGCTGCGGGTTCTCACTTGCGCGATACCTTCGCGCTCTCTCCAGCTGGAATAAGTCTTGCCGTGCTTACGGAGGGTGCGCTGCACCTCTATACCCTTGCGCCGGAATCACCCATGCAGCGCTTGCCGACTGGTGGATTTCAGTAGTGATTCCGCATAAATGTTTAGAAAGAGTTATAGGCAGAATGTATCTGCATAATTATAGATACAAGGCGAGTACACCGGGAGCTTTTCTGCTCAAGTGCAGGCTTATGGCTTGAGCTGGAAAACTCCCGGTGCAGGCACTACTTTTTCTTCTTCTTTTTCTTCTTCGCCGGAGGCGGTGTTGCAGGTGGGGGCTGTGTGCCACCACCTGGGGGTGTGCTGACAGGCGGGACAGTTGTAGCGCTGCTGCTCAAAGTCGCCAGCACTGCCGTGCCGTTCGGCGATCCGAGCCCTGTACAGGCATCCCAGCCCTGTACAGCTTTGTAGGTTCCATTGCTGCCGCTGACAATGTCGCGCAAGGCTGTGGGTGCCGCATAGAGCTGCGGGTTCACAAAACCTATGGGGCTACTCCCATTTTGCTGACGCTGCTGGTTGACCAGCGCGATCAAGCCGGCCCAAAGTGGAGCTACCGCGCTGGTGCCGCCCACTACCTGCGCTTGTCCATCGATCAGTACCTGATAGCCCGACCCTGGAGCCGCGTCTCCTGACACGTCAGGTACACCGCGACCGCCGCTGCCACTCGCCGGTGCGGGAACGCCGGCATTGGTTTGCCAGGGGGGGAGGGGGAAGAATTTGCTTACTCCGCCGCCGGTTGCGCCGCCGTTTGGCTGGTCGTTCCATACAACTTCCGAGGTAATGGTGGAGCCGGAGCCGGAGAGGTGGGTGCCGCCGCAGGCTAACACGTTTGGGCTAGCGGCAGGGAAGTCGACGTTGTTGCCGGTGCCTCCATCGGTGGAGCCGTTATCACCCGAGGCGACTGTGATGGTTACGCCAAGCGCGGCGGCGGACTGGCAGGCATTGTCAAGCGCGGTGCGTGAGGCGGCGCTCCAGCCTGACTCAGGACCGCCCCAGGAAATGGAAAGCACGCTGATCCTGTTGGCGGTGTCATGCACCGCGGTGGTGATGGTGTCGATAAAGCCCTGATCGGTGTTCGGGGCGAAGTAGACGGCGAACTTCGCGCCGGGCGCAATCGCACCTGCCACCTGGATGTCGAGCGCGACTTCGCCGTCGGCACCGCTCGGGTCGCCGCCGGGCACGTTGGTGCCGCCGTCTACCGAGACAGCGACGACAGACGGCGGGGTGAGCCCAAGCCCCTGAAAGTAGGTCGTGATGTCGCTTGTTTCATAACCGCCGCCAAGCTCAAGGATGCCGATGGTTTGCCCGGCACCGGTCAGGGTTTTGGGAAAACCGTACAGCGCAGCGACCTGCAATGGGGTGTAGCTGGCACCGGCGGCATTGGCGCGGATCACGTTGGCGCCTCCATCCAGGCGGCGCAGGTATGACTTGGCGATGGGGCGCGTGTCGAGACCCAGCACCGTTTCCACGAGAGCGGAGATCCCCGTCGGCAACGATATGGTGCCACTGTAGGCATGGAAGTGCTTGCTATGAGCGGGATGGCTGTAG
>CAXSHS010000042.1:0-23967 GCA_964237325.1 uncultured Acidobacteriaceae bacterium
AGCGCGACCGCTCTTACCTCCAAGCAGCCACCCACTGCAAAGCATTTTTCGCTGCTACTCACCATTAAACGCTAAATGCTCAGCTTCCAGAATAAGGAGTAAGAGCTTACTCCCGGCATGTACTTCTCAGCCGACGCTAAACCCTGGAGCGCCCGGTCCTGAAATCCGCGGTACGATAAGTCCATAGAGGGTCACCATGGCGACATCGACGACACACATGTCCGTAGAGGAATACCTGCACGGCGATCACGATTGGGATGTTGAACCCGACTACGTGGACGGGGAATTAGAGGAGCGCTACTTGGGACAGAAAGATCATAGCCGCTGGCAACGCGCCATTCTGCTATTTTTTGCGAATCACCCGGAATGGCATTTCGATGCACTTCCGGAGCTGCGAACGCAGACAAAGCTGACCAACTATCGAACGCCCGACGTGCTTGTGCTCGGCCCGGATGCGCCGGACGAGCAAATCATCACCCACCCGCCGATCGCCGTCTTCGAGGTTCTAAGCCCTGATGACAGATTCTCGCGCACCCAGCGCAAGCTTGCCGAGTATGAAGCCATGGGCATTCCCTCTATCTACCTCATTGACACAGATACAAGCGCGTTCCAGCGCTACCAGGCCGGAGCATGGCTGCCTGTCACAGAATGCACGGTCGGCGGTTTCACGTTCGCCTGCGCAGAAATTGCCGCGCTGGTCCCATAGAGAAAGCCAATGGGGTAAATGCATGTCTCCCTCCGCTGGAACCGGAGCCGCACAATACAACGCGGCTTCTCCATCATGCATGCCTCAGATTTGTGGAGTACACCTAATGGAGAAATGCTCCGGGGGAACTGCATAGCCTTTACATATCTCGCTTACCAAATATGAAGAGACTGTCCCTGTGATGGAAGCTTTGTAAAGGAGCAGCCCATCAAAATTGCTGCTCAACTTCAGCCCAAAGCTCACAAACCGGGCCAAATCTGCATATTGCACCCGAATGCATACTTCCTGAAACAACACGCCAAACTTTTCTTACTGAAGTTCCCATAACTTTGTCACACAATTCCCAATAGCAAAAACTGCACCACATTCGCAGCAAGTATAGAAACGGGAGATGAATTCACGCGAAAAACAGCAGTTTTACGTTAAAAACAGCCTTATCTTGCCGTCCCGCACCCTCCCCCAAAAGTGTCAAAAAACAGCAAAAACAAGCCCCCTCAACCCTCAGCCATCTACCTCGAAAACCCACCCTCAACCCGCCGAACTACCCTCCAGCAACTCGACCAACCCTGCCTCATCGAGCACCGCCACCCCAAGCTCCCGCGCCCTTTCCAGCTTCGACCCGGCCTCCTCCCCCGCCACCACATAGCCGGTCTTCTTACTCACAGCCGAAGACACCTTCCCCCCCGCACTCTCAATCCGTTCCTTCGCCTGCTCACGCGTAAGCGTCGGCAGCGTACCCGTTAGCACAAACGTAAGCCCGGCAAGCTGCTCCGTACGCTCCCGCTTGGTTGCCGTAAACTGTAGCCCGGCCGCCCGCAACTCCTCCACCAGCTGTCGATTCGCCTCCTCTGAAAAGAACTCACGAATGCTCGCCGAAACCCTCGGACCCACCTCGTTCACCCGCTCCAGCTCTTCTTGCGACGCGCTTATCAGGGCATCCATCGACCCGAACTCTTCCGCCAGCAACTCCGCCGTGCGCTCCCCCACAAACCGCATCCCTAGTCCATACAGCACCCGCGCCAGCGACGCAGACCGCGACTTCGCGATCTCCCCCAGTAGTGCGTCGGCAGTCTTCTTGCCGATACGCTCCAGCGATAGCAGCTTTGCCTCATCGAGCGTGTAAATGTCGGCAACAGAATGCACCAGCCCGCGCTCCAGCAGCTGCGCCACCACCGCGTCACCCAGCCCTTCGATATTCATCACGCCGCGCGAAGCAAAGTGCAGCAAACTACCGGCAACACGCGCCGGGCAGGTCGCGTTCACGCAGCGATGGTCAACCTCGCCGGGCGTCCGCTTCACCTCTGCCCCGCACACCGGGCACGTCTCCGGAAACGCAAAATGCCGCACCCCGCGCGGCATGTCCGCAACAACTTCCACAACCTTCGGGATCACATCGCCGCCGCGCTCCACGCGAACAGAGTCGCCGATCAGCAGTCCAAGCCGTCCAATTTCATCTGCATTGTGCAGCGTCGCCCGTGTAACAGTAATGCCGCCGATAGCCACCGGTGCCAGCACAGCTACAGGCGTCAGCTTACCCGTACGCCCCACCTGCACCTTGATGTCGTCGACCTGCGTAATTGCAAACCGCGAAGCAAACTTGTACGCCACGGCCCAGCGCGGAGCCTTCCCTGTATACCCCAGCCGCCGTTGCAGCGCAGTCGCGTTCAACTTAATGACTACGCCATCAATCTCATAGCCCAGGCTGCTGCGGTTCGCCTCCGCCGTTGCCAGGAATGCAAGCAGCCTCTCAAACGTGTGAATCGCCTCCCGATGCGGGTTCACGCGAAACCCGGCAGCGGTGAGCGCATCAAGCGCCTGCCCCTGCCCCGGGAATAGCGGCTCACCCGTCGCATCGAGCGCGAAATACGCATAAAAATCAAGCCGCCGCTGCGAAACCACGTTCGGCTCCAGCGTACGGATAGTCCCCGCAGCCGCATTGCGAGGGTTCGCCGCCGGTGCCTGCCCCGCTGCTTCGCGCTCCTCGTTCATCTTCAGAAAGCCCGTAAACGGCATCACCACCTCGCCGCGCACCTCAAAACGCTCCGGCAGCCCTGCTTGCTCCAACCGGACCGTATCCACCACCAGCGGAACAGACCGGATGGTCCGTACATTGCCGGTTACATCCTCGCCGACCGACCCGTCCCCGCGCGTAAGCCCCCGCTCCAGCCGTGCGCCGCTACCGTCCCCACTGTAGTGCAGCGCCATGGACAGCCCATCGAGCTTGTACTCGCACACATAGCTGATCTCCGCATTGGCCCCGGCAAGCTCGCGCACCTTCCGGTCCCACTCGCGTAAATCCGCCTCGGAGTTTACGTTATCAAGCGACAGCATAGGCCGCGAATGCGCCACTTTGGCAAAGCCGTCCGCCGCCTTACCGCCGACACGTTGCGTGGGCGAGTCCGGTGTGACCCACTCCGGGTGCGCCGCCTCAATCGCTTGCAGCTCACGCGTCAGCGCGTCATATGCCAGGTCATCGATCTCCGGCGCATCGAGCACATAATACTGGTACTCATGGTGGCGCAGCTCATCGCGCAGCGCGTGCAGGCGGCTCTGATCATCAACGTGTTGCTTGGGCATGGGCGCGCTCTCCAGTGCCATGGTAATGCGAAGGCTGGCGCAGGGGCGTAGGCCAGTGCATGCTTAAGGCACACCATGGAACCCGTAACCCACTTTCTGACCGGCGCCTGCCTGGGGCGCACAGGCTTCAACCGGCGCACCGCGTACGCCACGCTCACAATGACGCTTGCGGCTGAAGCGCCGGACATCGATGTCATCAGCACCTTTTGGGGGCCGGTAACAGGTTTCTGCCACCATCGCGGCATTACACACACGCTGATCGGTGCGCCGTTCATGGCCCTGGCCGTCACAGGCGTCATCTGGGTCAGCGCCGCCCTCCGAAAAAAGCTGCGCAAGCCGCCCGCGCAGCCGGTCCGCTGGGCATGGATCTGGCTGCTGGCGCTCATCGCCGACTTGAGCCACCTGCTGCTGGACTACACCAACAACTACGGGCTGCGCCCCTTCTTCCCCTTCAACCCGCACTGGTACTCATGGGACATAGTGTTCATCTTCGAGCCGGTACTATTTGCTTTCCTGCTGCTTGGCCTGGCGGTGCCCTCGCTGCTGGGGCTGGTAGAAGGTGAAATGCGCCGCCCGCAGCCCGGCGTATTGCGCGGGCGCGGCTGGGCCATTGCCGCGCTTACCGGCATCGGCCTGCTCTACGCCCTACGCAACGCCGAGCACGCACACGCCATGCAACTGCTGGCACAAGAGGGCCCGACCCGCATCGCCGCAGAGCCGGTGATGGGTAACCCGTTCACTTGGCACGCCATCGAGGAGACAGCCAACGCCTACCGGTTCGCAACCGTACACACCCTGCACGATGCAGTGGAACCCGGCGAAATGATTGAAAAACCTCCAATCACCCCCGCAGTCATCGCAGCAAAGGGGAGCTACCTGGGCCGGGTATACGGAGACTGGTCCAGCTGGCCCTTGGTCGAGGACGTAGGCGAGCTACCACCTCCAGGCCATGCGGGGTCGTTGCCCCCAGGTGTGCACAGCGTCCTGTTCCGCGACCTGCGCTTCACCTCTCAAACATTGGGCGGTGAAGGCAGAGACGCAGCCCTGAGCGGATGGGTGATTTTAGATGGTGAGAACCACATTCTGGGGCAGTGGATGAGCGGGCGGGAGCAGCGATAAGATGCTAGCCATCTCCCGGAACTCCGGCGGCATCTCTACCCGCGGAGTGTAAAAATTATGTCTAAATTTATGTGGATTCTTGGTGCAACCTGTCTTGGTGTAGCCGGCTACCTCTTTTTTACTGATTCTTTAGGTACGCAAGGCGGGTCGGGGGATGAGCTGGACGAGTTGGGAGAGCGTGTAGGCAACTGGGGCACAAAGAACCGTATAACCGGGACCGGAGGCCAACTCGGCGGCAAGCTTAAACAGGGTGTCGGCAAACTGACCGGCGATGAAGATCTACAAGGTGAAGGCATGCTAGATGAGGGTATTGGTACGGTAAAGGATGCCGCCGGTAAGGCTGCGCACGCGGTTCGTGATGCTGTCTCATAAGCAGAACACTCAAGCCGATTGTTGATCGCGAAATTCTGATTGAGTTAAGACTCGCACGCTGTAGTTTGTCGCGCGGCAGCATTTCAGCTGTCGCGCGAACCGTTTCACCATAGATCGAGAGTACGAATGACAACCCAGGACTTAGAAGTACAGCAAAGCGATCGCACCTTTTTAGATGGGCTCTGGGATCAACGTACTTTTCGCATCCTGGTCACAGCTACTGTATTTGTTGTAGTACTTGCATTTCTTCGATCTGCACATGAGACCCTTACACTATTTCTGTTTGCGGTTCTGTTTGCGTACTTTCTGGAACCTCTTGTGAAAATGCTCGAAAGACCGGTGCGAGGCCGGGGCAAAGCAATTCTCGTTGTGTATTTAGTATTGATAGGGTTGCTGGTAGCTGTAGGATTCATCGCGGGACCCAGCATAGGAGATGAAAGCCGGCAGTTTACCGGCAGTTTACCCTCCCTGCTGGACCGGTTGAGTTCAGGCGAATTGATCCAAAAGTTTGGTCAGGCACACCATATTAAGCCGACCGTAGTGACACAGGCGCAAAATTATCTTGTAAGTCATCGTGGTGACATACTTGAGTACAGCAAGATAGCGGGTGCAAAGATTGCTGAACCGTTTACCCATATTTGGTGGCTAATTCTGATTCCGATTCTCAGCCTTTTTTTTCTGCGTCAGGGAAATGAGATTGCGATAGCTGCTGTGGCGTTAGGGCGGTCTACACCGGAGCGGGACGTCATCCAAGGTTTGCTCGATGATGTAAATGTAATGCTGGGCAGCTACATCCGCGCCCAAATTACTTTAGCTGGCATGACGCTGGTGGCATATACCCTGGTTTTAAGTCTATTAGGTGCGCCTTATGCCTTTATCTTGGGCCCCATTGCCGGGTTCCTTGAATTTATTCCGGTTGTCGGTCCTGCCGTAGCATCTGTGTCGATCATCGTAATCAGTGTACTTGCGGGTTACCCGCATATTCTATGGTTATTTATTTTTCTGGCTGTATGGAGGCTTACACAGGATTATGTAAGTGCTCCGCGCATCATGGGGAAATCACTTGAGATTAATCCCTTGCTGCAAATCTTTGCGGTGCTCGCCGGAGGTGAAATCGCCGGAGTAGTAGGCGCGCTGATTGCAGTTCCAGTTGCCGCGACATTGCGCATTTTCGCGCGGCGACTGCGGCGGAGGCAGGAAGCTGCTGGAGTATTGGGAGGGAAAGTAAAAGCTCTCGGTACTCCTTAAATCAAAGTGGGTATTGAGAGGGCTATACAGCAGTTGAAACATGAAGCTGCCATAGGTCCAGGTTTATTGCTTTCAACGGATTACGGGCATTCACAACGTGGCAAAGTCATTCCTGCGTCCTCCAATTTATTTTCAAGAGAGGCACGAAGCGGCTGATAATAACGCCGTACCGGATCTGCGCAGCCACGGCAAATCTTGACTCCATCCCGCTCAACCCAGCGATCATAAGCAATACCTTCCTCACAGACCGCACAAAGCACCCGTTCGCCTTTGTAGCCTGGGAACTCGCGGGCTTCAAGTGGAACTTCAACCCATGCCTCTAAAAACAGGTCTGAATCCGGCATTTCACGATAAGCGCGCATTTGTTGCTGGTTCTTGTTGTCAATCTCCGGGTATAACTCGCGTGCAAGCTGCTTTGAAGTTTCAGTTGCCGCTATACGGATTGCGCGGCCGCTCGACACATCAATGAACGTCGAGGCCATTTTGCCCCAGTCACGGAACTTGAGCGCACGCTTTCCCAGCCGGCAGCCGGTCACAACGCCGATCGCATCCGTAGCGCAGCGGTCAATCTCAACAAAGGTGACAAGGCGCTTACGATCCTTGCCGCGCGGCTCCTCAATTTCCAACCGGGCACAACCCAACATAGCCATGCGTACGCCCAGGATCTGCCCGGCGCACAAATGACCGTGTGCTTCTTCCGCGTCAGCCAGCAGCAACTCCATAGGTTCCATGTTCCTATGGTAGCCCCTGACTCAAGGTGCCTTGTCGGCTGCGGTGGAAGCTTCTTCCGCGTCGCCCTCCTCTACAAGCACAGCTGAAGAACCGACCAAATCGAATGAGGCAGGAGCCGCACCGGCGGCCTGGAAGGTGATACGCAGCGGTTCGCGTTGCCAGGCTGCCGGTCCGCAGGCTGGGGAAGTATGTGCCGCAGCAGGGTCCCATGGTGCCAGCTTCTTGACGACCAGCGGTTTGCGCGCGGACACCTGCGCGACAACTGCATACAACTGCTTGCCTGTAGATGTAAGCCCGCAATAGGCCGCGTAATCACGGAACCAGCTTACGTCAGAGACAGCGGGGTCATAGTCGGGCAGTTTGAGCGGCACAGTATGGCCGGCTGTGCGGTCAACCAGGAGCCATGGGCCTCGCTGCCATACCCAGTGTTCGGTTTTGTCAGTGGGTAGGGCATCGTTAATGCGTAATGCGCGCCGCACGGCAAAGGAGCGGTCTGTCACATCATGCGATTCACCGGTGGTCCACTCCTTGACACGGCTATCGACTATCAATGGACGAACCTTCAAATCTTTTTCACCGGGGATCGCTCCGGCAGGGTCGCCCTCTTTCGAGTAAGGCACTTTTTTTGCACTTCCAAGCGCGACAAAATGGACGCGCGGCGGCTTCGCAGGTTTCGGCTTTTTCGGGTCGCTATCCTTGTCCGCTTTGTTGTTTGCTGCATGAGCGGTGGTAAGCGCAAACGCAAACAGCAGCATCGTGAGGAACCATTGTTTCTGGGAAGCCATGACACTAGGCTAGTGCATCGTGAATTTTCTATGTGCACCGCATGGGTACCATTACGTTACGGAAGTGAGCTGGGCGTGGTGTTCCTGCCCAAAACGGGAAAGCATTGCAAAACGATCTTCTTCCTCCAGATGGATAGAAGATGGATAAAAGTTTCTGTACCTCGGCAAGACAGCGAATAGGATAAGTTTCTGGTAGAGGAAAAAGTGTGAGACAGAGCTGCTGTGGGATGGTGATAGCTGGGTGGTTGGTAGCAGCAAGCATGCTCGTGGCCCGGCAAGCCAATGGTGCGAGCGGCCTTCCATTGTCGCAGCCGCCTGAAACTGCCAGCCAACCCGTAGTGCAGCAAATCGGCGGTCACACGGTGACGGACCCATATCAGTGGTTGGAGGACCAGCAAAGTCCGCAGACCCGAGGCTGGATTACCGAACAAAACGCTTACACCGCGAAGTATCTCTCGCAGGTGAAGAACAGAAACAGCATCACCCAGGATTTGGGAAAGCTGGAGCGGGTTGACGAAGCCACCACCCCGATACTACGCGGCAGCAGGTACTTCTATGAGAAGCGATTGGCTGCGGAAAACCAGGCTTCCATTTACGTGCGTGCCAAATCTTCGAACGGCACAGACGGCATAGAATTTCGCCTGCTGAACCCGGCGAAACTGGGCGATGCGAATACCTCGGTTTCGATCGGCGACATCTCCAACGATGGAACATTACTAGTATATGGCGTGCGGCATGGCGGTGCGGATGAGGCTATCTACCACGTGCTGCGCATGAATTTGGAAGGCGACACACATACGGAGCTTCCGGACACGCTGCCGCTGGCGCGATACTCCGGCGTCTCGCTTGCACCGGAAGGCAAAGGGCTCTATTACGCCCGCTTTTCGCATGAAGGCACGACGGTACATTTCCATGCTCTCGGAACGCCGAACGAGAAGGATGCACTCGTTTTCGGCGGCACCTATCGCGGGGAAACGCTGGGCGAGCTCGCGCTGATGTATACCTACGTGTCAGATAGTGGGCACTGGCTGTTTCTGACGATTGGGCGCGGTGTACCGGCTAGCCGGGAAGACATTCTGGTAAAGGATTTGCGCGACCCCGCAAGCCGGTTTGTGCCTTTGGTGTATGGCGTAGAGGCTCACATGAGCGCGTCAGAGGCAAATGACCGCTTCTTTATGCGGACTGACTATGAGGCACCCAATGGCAGGCTCGTCGAGCTGAAGCCCGGCGACCCGGCTTCGACGTGGAAGACTGTGGTTCCCGAAAGCAAAGACGTACTGACCGGCTTTACGGCTGCTGGTGGCCGCTTGTTTGTGAACCGTCTGCATGATGTGAAAAGTGAAACCTCTATCTACACGCTGGAAGGGCAGCAGACCGGTACGATTCATTTCCCAGGCATTGGCACAGCATCTTCCGTAAGTGGGCGACCGTCGCAGGATGAAGCGTTTTACAGCTTCCAGTCCTTCAATATGCCGCCGACGATCTACCGTTATAGTGTCAAGTCGGGCAAGAGCGAAGTGTTCTTCAAGCCCGATGTACCGTTTGCACCCGACACCTACGAAGTACATCAGGTGTTTTATACGTCGAAGGATGGTACGCGTGTCCCGATGTTTATCGTGGGTAAAAAGGGATTGAAGCGCGACGGCACCGAGCGCCTGCTGATGACCGGCTACGGCGGCTTTGACTTGGCTGAGCTGCCGGCCTGGGACACGGAATATGCCTGGTGGCTGGAGCACGGCGGCTGGTTCGCGCTACCCAATTTACGCGGCGGCAATGAGTACGGTGAACCGTGGCACAAGGCCGCGATGTTTGAAAAGAAGCAGAACGTCTTCGACGACTGGTTTGCGGCTGCGGAGTACCTGATCAAGAATGGCTACACCTCACCCGCGCATTTCGCCATTCGCGGTCGATCGAATGGCGGCCTGCTGATGGGTGCCTCCATGACGCAGCGGCCCGAACTATGGGGCGCGATCTGGTGCGGGTACCCGCTATTGGACATGCTGCGCTACCAGAACTTTGAGTTCGGTCGCTTGTGGACCACCGAATACGGCGATCCTGACAAGCCTGCGGATTATCCCTACCTCGCCAAGTATTCCCCGTACCAAAATGTGCACAATGACATAAAGTACCCGGCGATCATGTTCTTTACCGGTGATAGCGACACGCGCGTGGCACCGCTGCATGCCCGCAAGATGACCGCGCGCATGCAGGCCGCAGTTGCAACGCAAATGCCGGGTGCGCGCCCTATCCTGCTGCACTATAGCCTGAGCGGAGGCCACAGCGCAGGCGTGTCGCTGACGCAGGAAATTGCCGATGAAACAGATGAACTTTCATTCCTGTGGAACGAAACCGGCGCACCATAATTTCGAAGCGCTCAGAATATTCTGCAGTGTAGTTTTTGATGAGCACCTGACGTATTGTTCAGTCATGTGCCACCCCAAGTAAACGCACCTGATCAGGACAGAACCGCCGTGCCTGACGAAAGCAATTCATCGTGTCGGGCGTACAGCCGAGTTTTGCGCCTGTCGCCAAAACCGTGAGAAACGCTTCAAATCGTAGCCGCGATCCTCACTAACAAAAGCCGGTGGATCTTGCCACAGTACAGGGATTGTCTTTTCCACCTGAGTTGCAGCAGCCAGTAGTCGCGGGTCCGGCGTGCGCAGAGCAACGATGCAGTCAGCTCCAGCCTGCATCGCGGCTGCTAACAGCTCCGTTGCCACATCTCCTTGACGCCGTTCCAGCCGGGTTGGCATCTCTGCCAGGCACTCCGCAAGAAAAGCAATGCGCTTGCTGCTAATCTCGTCCTTCCGCAGCCACTCTTCATCCCATATAAAACAGGCAGGAGCTTCCGGATGGTCAGTAAACATGCGGTCTTTTGGGTTCAGCCCGTCGGTATGCACCCACAACAATGGCCTCTTTTCGCTTGTGGAAACGGTTCTGCTTCGACGATCTTCTCGCAGCGCCGGTCCACTTTCGACTGACACCTCGTCCCGGGAGGCAGGCCGAAATAGCTGCAGCTCCAGTTGTTCATAGCTGCCCTCAAGCGGGCAATTGCCGCGCAGGGAGCATCGCTCGCAATATTGGCTTTTTGTGTAACGCTCCAGATTTTCACGGTTAAAGAAGTAAGGCTTACTGCTGAAGGTGCTAGCCACCCATTGCCAAGAGAGATTGTTGCTCGCCGGGTCGCCATCGAGCAGGTGCTGCAGAAACCATCGAGCACCGGTCTGCCAGCGTACACGCCGCCAGTGGATGAGATAAGCAGCGGTCCACATACGCGCGTGATTGTGCAGGTAACCGGTCTCGCGAAGATCCCGGCTGAAGCTGTCCATGCAGTTGAGCCCTGTCGTACCTTCCCCTAAATCTTCAGGCATTTCCTCGCTGTATTCCTTAGCGGCAAGACCGGTTTTATATGCCTCGCGGTCGGTCCAGATGCCTTCGCCCAGCACGCGGTACAGGCGCTGCCAATAGTCGCGCCAGCCCAGCTCGTTAATAAATTTCTCAGCGTCTTCCGGTCGTTTGACCGCGTTCAACGCAAAGTCGCGTACTTCAGCCAGGGTCAGCACACCATGGCGCAGATAAGGGGAGAGCCGGGTAACGGCACCATCGAGAAAGTTACGACTGCGCGTGTAACCGGCTGGGTCTACCGTGGCAAGTGCTGCCTCAGCCGCTTGCCGGCCACCTCGGATAGAGCTGATGCCGGTGTCTGAGAGAAAGGGGAATTGCTGTAGCAGCAGTTGCAGATCTGCGCGTATTTCAGAAGGTGCTTGCGTTAAGGAGTCCACCCCCTGAGCATAGGCGATTGAACACACGCGGCATGAGGCAACAGCGGTATTGCCATTCGGAGTATCAATGTCATGCAGGTAGCGCACGCATACTGATGCTGCCGCTCGTACCTCAGCTAACGTGCAGCACGCTCAAGCGGCCGCTTCACTGGGAATTTTCTTAACCAGCTACAAACAAATCCATCAGTTTCTTGTGGGCGTACAGACTCGTACGCTGGGGGAACTGCAAGCTTGACGATGGCAGCCATGCGAACGTGGGCTGGGTCGCTCACGTCGAATACCACAAGGCGCTCGCTGTGGTGCTGCTCAACACAAAGAAAGCTACGGCCATCGCTCGAGCTGTGCAGCTCCATGGTAAGACCGACATGCTGCGTCAGCTCCGGCAAGTCTGCCGGCTGCTCAACAATGATGTCTTTGGACCTGGAGGTAAGTTCTGCATGAACCGTAACTGTCCCAATGAGTAGCGCCGCTGCGATGAGTGAGCGTTTAGTTTTGCTTGTCATGATAATTCTTCATTTCAATGCCAAGTCTTACTCCTCCGGCTGAGCGGGTCCAATTGCAAATTGTTACCTGCCATAAGGGGCCAGCGCCGTTTGGCATTTGGCAGAAGCTATTAATTTTTCTAATTGACTATAAGAATTATCAAGTTTCCATGTACAACGTGAGCAATTAGTCTTGGTATGTAGATGTAAAGCATTTGTAAGTAGTGGTGACTCGCTTTACGTGGAGTTGGACGTTTGCCGCCAAAATGAATCCCAAGTCATCAGGAGAAATCATGAGTTCTGTTGCCCCCGTCTCCCCGGCCAACGCTGTACCTTCCGCCGGGCGCATTATCCGTGAGCGCGAACCATTGAACCTTGAGTACCCCTTCGATGAGCTTCACTCGTTCCTGACGCCGACCGACCTACATTACATCCGCAGCCACTTTAAAGCACCGCAGCTTAACCGCGACACCTACACACTAACTATTAACGGAGCGGTTGTGCAGCCGTTCAACATCAGCTATGCAGACCTGCTGGCAATGCCAGCTGTGACCCGGCCCGCAACGCTTGAGTGTGCCGGCAACGGGCGTATTTTCCTCGTGCCCCAGGTCAAAGGGGCGCAGTGGCAGCTTGGCGCAGTCAGCACAGCCAACTGGACCGGTGTTCCGCTTTCTGCGCTGCTGGAGAGGGCCGGTGTAAACCCCGCTGCCTGCGAGATCGTGCTTGAAGGCGCCGATGCAGGGACTCCTAAAGAGGAGCCGGTACCGCCTGGACAAACCCAATACGCTCGCGGAATCCCGATGAGTAAGGCAGACGATGTGCTGATCGCCTATGGAATGAACGGTGACGAGCTTCCGCTGGATCATGGCTTTCCCATCCGCGCTGTTGTGCCCGGCCACTACGGTATGGCTTCCGTCAAGTGGTTAACCCACATCCATGTTTTGACGGAGCCGTTTCAGGGATATTGGCAGACATCCGACTATGGCTACTGGGACTACACCGACGGTAACCCGGTACGCCGCGCGCTAGGACCCATGCAGCTAAAGTCCGCCATTGCTAGGCCGCGTACCCGTGAGTATGTACCGGCCGGTCGGCCCTATGAGGTATATGGAGCGGCGTGGTCGGGCGATACCCGTGTGGAGGAAGTAGAAATCTCAACCGATGGTGGTGAGCACTGGAGCCAGGCCGACTTCCTGGATGAGGCTACTCCGTTCGTCTGGAGGCGGTGGCGATTTTTATGGCAGGTGCCGCAGGCACCTGGGACGTACGTTTTGCTATCGCGTGCAAAGGACACCATGGGCACCATGCAGCCCGACCGTCATCATAAAAACACTGGAACGTACGTGATTCACCACACCCTGCAAATCGAAGTTTCTGTACGGTGAGGAAGAGTCACTCAAGTCGGTGACGCAGAAGGCTCATGGAAAACTTCCGCATGAAGGTATTTCGGTCTGTAGCGCGTCACTTGAACTTCAGCCGTGCCGCAGACGAGCTGATGCTCACCCAGCCGGCTGTGACCCAGCAGATCAAGGCGCTTGAGGAAGAGTTTGGCGTCGCGCTTTTTGACCGGGTCGGCGGCGTCCGCCTGACGCCTCGCGGCGAAGCTCTGGTACCGTACGCGGAGAGGCTGAAGACCCTTGCCGACGAAGCATATGCGGCGGTTGTCAGCGGGTCTGCCGATAGAACCGGCATTGCTCTTGGGGCTTCGC
Organism: uncultured Acidobacteriaceae bacterium; assembly: GCA_964237325.1. Lineage (GTDB taxonomy): Bacteria > Acidobacteriota > Terriglobia > Terriglobales > Acidobacteriaceae > EB88. The sequence goes on from CAXSHS010000042.1 coordinate 13,513, forward strand.
AAACCATTGGCCAGTACCTGCTGCCGAACCTTGTTGCCGGGTTTCTTAAGGAGTATCCGCGTACACAGGTACACGCGCGCAGCGGCAACACGGATGCGATGCTTGGTTTGCTCACCGACGGAGACATTCAACTCGCTTTGATCGAGGGTCCGGTTTTGCGAAAGGACATGCACGTTGAGCCGTTCATGAGGGACCATATGGTGCTTGTAGTCCCTCCGGCGCATGAGTGGGCAGACCAGGATATTGCCCTCAATGTTCTGGAAGGTGCGGCTATCCTCATGCGAGAGCATGGCTCCGGGTCACGGCGGGTAGTCGAAAAAGCTCTGGTAAAAGCCGGACTTCCTTTGAAGCGTTTACACATTCCTATGGAACTTGACTCGACTGAAGGTTTATTGAGTGCGGTGGAGGCCGGCCTTGGCATCACCTTTGTTTCGCGCTGGGCTGTACGCAACCAGCTGACCCTGGGCAGCCTAAAGCTGGCGCGTGTGCAGGGCCTGGAACTATCGCGAGTCTTCTCCATTGCATATTCCATGGGGCCTGAGCCTGCCGGTACCCTGGGAGCATTTCGGCGGTTTTTGCTGGAACGCGCTTTGGACATTGTGCCTCGCTCCACAGGCAAGCCGCGCCCTGGAAGCACCAAAGCAAATCATGCAGTGTAACTTGGTGACCTTATCAAAAAAGAACCGGCCTGCTGCCTTGCATGCCGGTTCACCTGTTCGCTGTCGTCTTTGGTGTATGTCTTTGTCTGCTTACTTAAAGTAAGCAATCCTTAAAGAACTTCCATTTTCACCTGAGCAGTGCCCGCATGGATAAACCCCAGCTTCTTTGCCGCGGATTTGCTCACGTCGATCATGCGATTTTTATCCGCATACCGATCCGTAACACGAACAACCACGCTGCGATTGTTCTTTATATTGGTAAGGCGTACCTTTGTGCCAAGTGGAAGCGTTGCCGAGGCGGCAGTCAGGCGATTGGAGTGAAACACTCCATGGTCTGAGGTTGGTCGGCCTTCAAACACGTGGCTGTAGTAAGCGACAGTGCCGGTCTGCTCGCTAGCTGCCGGCTTCTGGGCTTGGCTGGCAGAGGCTACAAGTATCAGTCCTGATGCGATAACGAAAGAAAGTTGTGATTTTAGAAACATGACGTTCTCCTTGTAATGGTCCAGCATGAAGACATCTGGGGAATGTCCTGCAAGCTCATACTTATAACATGGGGCAAGTACGTTCTTGATGTAAGTATGTGGCCTTGGCTTATAGACATACTTACGAGTCATTGTTGTAGCTGAACTAAAACGTCCCAGGCACAACCCTGCATGCGCTTTTATGGATCAAAAGGGGCTTCTATGCGACACACGAGCGCCATCGGAGACACTGACCATTCAGCAGAGGGAAGCTATAAGTTAAATGCTTCACCGGAGTCTGAAACCTTGGGATAAAGCTCCCACTCCCAACGCAAATCATTCTGAGCCGTCTAAAATAAGGGACGAAAGCTGGTGTTTCCATGTCGCTTCGCATCAACGATCTTGCGCCTGACTTTACGGCAGACACAACGCATGGTCCCATTCATTTTCATGAATGGATCGGTGACTCCTGGGCAGTATTGTTTTCGCACCCAAAAGACTTTACGCCGGTCTGCACGACGGAGCTGGGTACCGTAGCCGCACTTGAAGAACAGTTTAAGCAGCGCGGTGCCAAGGTGATCGGCTTGTCTGTCGATCCGGTGTCCAGCCACATGCAGTGGGAACCGGACATCGAGGAGGTAGGCGGCCATAAGGTGAACTACCCCATGATCGGCGACCCGGAACTGAAAGTCGCGAAACTGTACGACATGCTCGCAGCAGACGCCGGTATCTCCAGCGAAGGCCGCACTCCTGCACTAAATGCTCCCGTGAGAACCGTGTTTGTGATTGGGCCTGACAAGCGCATTAAGCTGACCATGGCATACCCGATGACGACCGGTCGCAACTTCAATGAAATTCTGCGTGTGCTGGATTCTATGCAGCTGACAGCAGCTCACAAGGTAGCTACCCCGGCGGACTGGAAGCAGGGAGAGGATGTCATCATCACCGCAGGGGTATCGAACGATGAGGCGAGAATACTCTTCCCTGGGTATAAAACTGTGAAACCGTACCTTCGTACTGCGGGTCAGCCCCGGTAAAGCAGTGTGTTGTCGCTCCACCGCTCTTTGTCCTGTCCTGTTCTAATGATTCCAAACATCGGGACAAGGCGCGTCATTCGACCTCTCTGCATCCGCTCAGACAGAAATCTAGCTGGGTTTCAGTGTTGCGCCGGCACCAGCCCCAGGTACTTGTCGTACCACCCAAACCAGCGCTGATACCTATCTCGAATGAACGAGGGCCGCGTAAAGCCGTGGAACTGTCCCGGGTACAGAATCAGCTCCGCAGGCGTGCCGATCGACCGCAGTGCCTGGTACATCTGCTCGCCGCCCTCTACCGGCACGTTGAAGTCCTTATCGCCGCCCATAAATAGCGTCGGCGTCTGAATGCGGTCGGCGTGGAAGAACGGGTAGGAAAGCTTGAGGTAAACATCAGGATGCTTCCATGGCTGGCCGAGTTCGTTGTCGTACTGCAATATGTACTGATCGATGCCGTAAAGCCCAAATAAATTGCCCACGCCTGCACCGCTTGAAGCAGCCTTGAAGCGTGTTGTAGTGGCAATAAGGTAGTCGGTCAGGATGCCGCCGTAGCTCCAGCCGCCGACAGCGAGCTTGTTCGGGTCCACCATGCCGGTGGCAACTGCGCCCTCGACCGCAGCGAGCAGGTCAATAACTTCCTTATTTCCCCAATCAGCGGCGATGGTGCGGCTGTACTCAAGGCCGCGCCCGTTCGACCCTCGATAATTCACGTTTAGCACCGCGTAGCCGTGCGCGGCAAACAGCTGGCGTGACAAGTCAAAGGTATGCGTGTCTTGCGCGGTAGGACCGCCATGGATGAACAGCAGCATGGGCGCTTTGGTACCTGTCTTGTAGCCGGTCGGCATGGTTAGCAGGCTGTGCACCTCACTGCCGTCCTTTGTCTTCGCTGTCAGGTCTTGCGTTTGCGGCAGCTGCAGTGTCGCAAGCAGCGCATCGTTGTGGTGCGTCACCTGCCGTAGCCCGTTTGGATCGAGCGCATAGATTTCCGAAGTCTTATTATCTGTAGACCACAGCAGCGCCGTGTGACCGGCTGCGGATGTGAGCGCGGCAGCATCACCCGGACCTGCAGTCAACTGTTCGACAGCTCCCATGAGCGAAACGCGCTCTACATAGCTGTTGCGGTCATCCCCTACAGTAGTTAACACAGCCTTACCGTCCTGCGTAAACAGGGGCGCACTCACCGGACGATCGAGCTTCACCGCGAGCAGCCTGGGCGTTCCGCCCGTCGCCGGCACGCTTGCAAGCTGCATCTGGTTGTACGCGGAGTAGCCGGGCACGGTCGCCTGCCGGTAAGCAATTTGCGCGCTGTCGGCGCTCCAGGCAAGCGGCGCTTCATCCGGTCCTGGGAAGGTAGTCAACTTGCGGGGGCTGCCGCCCGTCGCGTCCACGACATAGACATCGGAGTTTGCAGTGCGGAACGGGTCAGGCAGGTCGCCGCGGCGGGTAAACGCAATAAGCTTGCCGTCAGGCGACCACTCCGCATCGTGCTCTTCCAGCATGTCGGCTTCACCCACGATCAGGCGCGTCAGTTTGCCTGTCGCAATGTCGAAGAGAAATAAGTGCTGGTGCCTGTCGGTGAGGTAGCCCTCGATATCCTGCTTGAAATGGTAGCGGTCAATCACGACCGGCTTCGGCGCTACAGGTTTGCCTGCCTTTTTGGCCGCATCGTCATCTGCTTCCGATGGATCTTTCGGGGTGAGCGTCAGCAGCAGCTGCTTTGAATCTGGTGACCAGCGATAATCACCCAAATCTTGTTTCACGTCAGTCAACTGCCGCGCCTCGCCGCCGCGCTGGTCCAGCAGCCACACCTGCATGCCTTTGGCTTTGCCGGGCCGCGCAGAGGTAAAAGCCAGGTATCGTCCATCCGGGCTCCAACGCGGCGCGGCTGCTCCTTCCGTGTCATAGGTCAGCTGCACGTCCTGGCTGCCGTCAAAGCGGGCCATCCATAAATTGCCGATATTTTTGTCAGCATCCACATCCGTGTGGCGCAGGGTATAGGCGATCCATTGGCCATCTGGCGAAAGCTCCGGACGGCCTACCTGCAGGAGCTTCGCTGCATCGTCCAATGTCATAGCATGTGTTGCAGCAGCCTGTGAAAGCAGTGCGAAAGGGGATGACAGCGACATCAAAACTAGCAGGGGACGCAGCAGCATGGCGCGAGTGTAGCACCCGTTTCCGTGTACATAGTTTGTGCGATGCGCTTCTCATGTAACGAGTGGATTTTGTACAGGTGCAATCAAGTAATCCTATACTTAGTTACTACTGAGTAAATCGCCTATAGGCAACGTGTGCTGGGAGAACAACCTCTTACTCTCCGCGCGAATCAGTTTCATGAAAGAGGAAGAACTGTATGGGACATGGATTTATTGCTTGGATCATTATCGGCTTGATAGCCGGCTGGCTTACAGGCAAGATTATGAGCGGCGGCGGTTATGGTGTGATCATGGACATGGTCGTTGGTCTCATCGGGGCACTGCTTGGTGGCTTCATCATGTCGCACCTCTTTGGCGCGGCAGCCTCCGGTGGTTTGATCTACAGCATTATTGTGGCTGTGATCGGCGCAGTCATCTTTACATTTGTGCTACGGCTCGTTACGCGAGGGCGCGTACAGCAGGTATAAACGTCGCACGCTAAATAGCTTCAACCGGTATAAAACCCCCCAGGCCACGCACCTGGGGGTTTTGTCGTGTAGCCCAGGATCTTGCTGCACCGCTCCGATAAAACTGAGCAGGGTATTGCCGCTTAAAAACTAAAGAGTTATGGGAGGGATGCATCCGGCATGTTTCATGCCGCATGAAGCAAGCTGCGCCTTTATCTTTCTGTAACAAGCCTGCGCTGTAGTAGCAGCGCGGGATGCGCGGGTTAATACATTCCGTCAGCTGTGCAGCAATCCTCGGGAGGCAAGTCGCCGCATGGGTCTACGCTCAGGAATCAGCTCGGGAATCATCAGCGCCGCAACGTTTGCAATGTTTGTAGCGCCGGCAACTGCCCAGCAAGTGCTGGGCAACATCTCCGGCACGGTCACCGACCCAAGCGGGGCAGCGGTAAGCGGGGCCGAGATCACGATCACCAGCCTAAGCACCGGGTTGACACGCAGCGAGCACAGCAAAACCACCGGGGAGTACCAGTTCACGGACCTGCCGAGCGGTAACTATAGCGTGGCCGTGTCGCAAACCGGCTTTGAAGTGCAAAAGTACCCTTCCGTTCTCGTCCAGGGCGACCGCACCGTCTCCCTGCCGGTAAAGCTTTCCGCGGGAAACGTGAATGAGGCGGTCACGGTCAATGCAAACTCTTCCCTGAACCAGACAGACCCTACCAATGGGCTCGTTCTAAGCCATGCTCAGATTGAAGAAACGCCTTTAGCGACCGGCTCATTTACACAGCTGGCAGTCCTGGCACCGGGTATCAATGCCGACTTCATCAATGGCACGGGTACAAACGAGGGGCTTGGCAACCAGTCCATTTATGCAAATGGCCAGCGCGCAACCGACAACACCTTCCTGGTGGACGGTGTCGATGTCAGCAACCTGTTCAACGGGAACAGCTCCAGCCAGGTGGCTTCAGGCCGCGCCACCCCAAATACCGGCGAAAACTTTCTAGCTGGCGGTACCATCCAGACCAACACCTCGGTCTACGACGCGATCGGCAACGCCATCCCTAGCCCCAGCCCGGAGCAGGTCGACGAAATTCGTGTCAACAGCTCCATGTACGACGCGCAGCAAGGCGCCAAAAGCGGCGCGCATGTCGACGTAGGCACGCTGAGCGGCTCGAACAAAATTCACGGCCAGGGCTACATCTATCGCGGCACCAACTTCCTCAACGCTGCCCCCTTCTTCTACAAGCAGCAAAGCACGCTCTACGGCGGCACCATTACGCCCGACCAGGTAAACCCCTACCTGCACCGCATCACTGCCGGCGGCACCGCCGCCGGCCCCATACTCAAAAACAAACTCTTCCTGTTTGCTGCCTACAACGGCGTACGGGTTACAGACCTGTTGAACGGTACATCCATGCTCGGCGTACCTTCAGCGTTGACTGACGACCGCAGCGCGACGGGCATTACCAATGCGGTCAATTCCACCGGAGAAAAGTTCAACGGAACCATCGACCCGGCCGCGCTTGCCATCCTCAACTACAAGCTGCCGAGCGGGCAGTACCTTGTCCCCAGCGCATCGAGCAACGCTGCGGCACAGCTCGGCAACGGACAACCCGACGTCATCCTGCAGCAGGCCCCGAACTTCAAGGCCGACCAGGCCACGGGCAGCGTGGACGCGAATCTAAGCAGCAGCGATGTTCTCTCGCTTAAATACTTCTACCAGCACGATCCCGCAACCAACCCATTTACCAACAGCAGTACGCTGGGGTTCAACCAGACCCTCGACGCCGGTAGCCAGCTTGCTTCCATCGTGAACTCCTGGACGCCCACGCCCCGGCTCAGCTGGCAGCAGACCTTTGGCTTTGTGCGGCAAAAGGCCTATAGCAGCAACGCGCAGCCGCTCACCCCGCAGAACGTAGGCATCAACCTGTTCGGCTACAGCACCTTTCCAGGGTTGAGCATTCCCATTCCGGTCGTCCAGAACGGCGGCAATGTCTCCAATCGAACGCTGAATGTAGGCCCTACAGGCTCTTTCTTCCGGGACGGTCTGTTTCAAAATAGCTTTCAGCCGCGCAGCACGGTGACCCAGACGCTAGGCCGCCATAACCTGACCTACGGCGGCAACTTCAACTACACCCAGCTCAACATCCGCAACCGCCGACAGAACACCGCCGACATCAACTTCACCAACTTCGCGAACTTTGTACAGGGTACGGTCCGCAACAACTCGACCTTCCTCCAGGGTGCCTCGAACCGCTACTACCGCACCAAGGACGTCGGCGCGTTTGTGCAGGACAAATGGCAGCTGCGCTCCAACCTGAGCGTGACACTCGGCTTCCGCTATGACTACGACGGGCCGTTCTCAGAAAAATACGGCAACTTCTTCAACTTCGACCCCAGCCTCTACCAGTACAACGCCGCGTCTGACACCATCGTGAACGACGGCTTCATCGTGGCAGGCAATAACCCCACTTTCGCAACGCCCGGGGTCAGCAGCTCCACCCTGCTCAACCGGCAGGACGGTTTCGCGCCGCGCGTCGGTTTTGCCTGGAGCCCGACTGCTAATAACAATAAAGTCGTGTTCCGCGGTGGCTTCGGCTTGTACTACAACCGCGGTGAGTACTTCTCGTACCTGTCGCCCGGCGCAGGCAGCGGCGTCAGCGGGCCGTTCGGCGTCACACAGGAGCCGCCGTTTGTCGTCACCCAGGGTCCCATACTCGGCGCAACCCTCAGCAACCCCTTCGGCACCACCCAACCCACGCCGCCCACCGGCAACCCGTCTGACTTCACAGCCTACCTGCCGACTCGCACTCAGTTGCTGAACGGAAGCCAGACCTTCCCGTTTGGCTCCTATGACATTCACAACAAGCTACCGTACACCGAAAACTGGAGCTTCGATATGCAGATCCAGCCGGTCAATAGTCTTACGCTCAGTATCGGGTACATCGGCAATCGCGGTCGCCATGGCATCATTCCCATCCCCTTCAACCAGCCCGGCATCGCCACCCCGACCAACCCCATCAACGGCGAGAGCTACTCCTACGGCTACCAGGCCGTCGACGCAAACGGCAATGCGCTGACCACCGAGCCTGCCAATACCTACGACGGCGGCAATACCGACCTCCGGGTGCCATATCTGGGCTACAGCATCAACTCGGTACTATATGAGGCCACCGGGAACTCGGCTTATGACTCTCTCCAGTTTCAGGCTACCAAGCAGGTCACCCACGGCCTGCAATTTACAGCCGCCTACACCTGGTCGCACTCGCTCGATGAGCAAAGCGGTCTGGGTCTGTTCTACAACGGCAGCAACCCGCTCAACCTGCGCTCAGGTTACGGCTCCTCCGACTTCGACCGAACGAATGTGGTTAGCTTCAACTATGTTTATCGGTTCCCTGACCTGATCCACAGCAAGAGCCTGCTCGCAAAAACAGTCAACGGCTTCGGCCTGCAGGGCGTCACCATTCTGCAAAGCGGCCAACCCTACAGCGTTGAAGATTACTCGGGTGCCATCGGCAGCCAGTACTACAGCTTCAACGACGGCATTACTAACCCCATCATTCCACTCGCGCCCGGCACCTCCCCAAAGCAGGCACTTACAGGCCACTCCGGCGCGTTCTACCCTTTGAACGGCCAAACGGCGCTGAACCCTGCTGCTTTCCAGATACCCTTTGTCAATCCCGGCGACAACGGCGTGCCTGCCTGCGGCGTCAGCACAGCGGGCGTGCCGGTCTGCGACGTCTTTGAGAATAGCTTCGGTCCCTCGAACCAGCGCAACATCTTTCGCCAGGACTTTCAGAAGCGCGCGGATATCTCCGTAGTGAAAAACGCGGCTATTACAGAAGGTATCTCCGCCCGCTATACCCTTGACTTCTTCAACGTGACGAATACCCCTTCGTTCGACATTCCCAACAACTCCATCGGAACTCTGTTCAACGCCAACCCCCAGCTGACCTACGATCCGACAAAAAGCACGATTCAGAACCGGCAAAGTGTATATGCAGTGGCAGATAACGGGGTCAACGTTTCCTCGCAAAGCAACCTGGGGCAGGTGCAAAACACAATCGGCAGCTCGCGTATCGTACAAATGTCATTTCGGGTGCAGTTCTAAATACCGAACGGAGGCGATGTGTTCGGCATCGCCTCTTCCGTTGAACGTGCTTCAGGCAGGCTTAACCTGCCCCTGCCATACTTGTGAGCGCAGGCGGCTCGCCGTCCAGCCTCTACCCAGTCCCGATCCAGGAGCTATCGCATGTTCTTCCGTAATCTTTCGCGCCCAGTTACAGGTTTGCTTCTTAGCGTTGCGCTCAGCGCCTGTGCACAGGGCGGCCCGTACCACGTGCTCAACCATTTTCCGGTAGGCGGTGAAGGCGGTTGGGACTACCTGGAAGTGGATGCTGCGGCACACCGGCTATACCTGACACATAACTCGACAGTGAACGTACTTGACAGTGAAACAGGCAAGAAGATCGGCGATATCACCGGCCTGCAAAGCACGCATGGCGTCGCGCTCGATGACAAGGGCAAGTACGGCTACATCAGCGACGGCAAAGGCAATGCCATTGTAATTTTCGACCGCAAAACCCTGGCCACAGTGGCAACGGTACCGGCCGGCACCAATCCGGACGGCATCGCGTATGAGCCGGTAACGAAGACGGTTTGGGCCTTTAACGGCCGCAGCAACAACGTAACCGTACTCGATACAACGACACAAAAAGTAGTGGCAACGATCGCGCTGCCGGGCAAGCCGGAGTTTCCCGTGGCTGACGGTAAAGGTGCGGTCTTCGCCAACATTGAAGATAAGAACGAGATCGTGAAACTCGACGCGCATAGCAACACGCTGACAGCGACATACCCTCTTGCCGGCTGCGACTCGCCCTCCGGCCTTGCAATGGACCAGAAAGGCCGTCGGCTGTTCTCAGTCTGCGATGCCAAAGTCATGACCATCACAAGCGCCGACACCGGCAAAGTGCTGGCGACGGCACCTATTGGGGATGGACCCGACGCAGATCGCTACGATGTGAAGGATGGCCTGGCGATTTCATCCAATGGGCAAACAGGCGATATGACCTTTGTGGACGTACACGGAGCAGCCCCGGTGGTGCTGCAAACGGTACAGACAGCACCCGGCGCACGCACCATGGCATTTGACGAAAAGACAGGCCGCGCCTACACCATAACAGCCAAGTTCGGTCCCAAGCCGGAGCCGAGTGCGTCTAACCCGCGCGGGCGCCCGCAGGCGCTGCCAGGTACGTTTGAGGTAATTGAAGTCGGCAAGTAGTTGGTAGCCGACACCATGTCAAAAGCCCGCGCTTGCGCGGGCTTTTGCTGCTTACAGCCATGTACAGTCAAGCTGCGGCATGGCGATTGCGTGTCAGCAGGAAGTACACCACCGGCGTCACCAGCAGACTGAGCACAAGCGAAATCAGCAGGCCGCCGATCACGGCGATCGCCAGCGGCTGCAGCATGGCAGAGCCCGCACCCAGTGCAAACGCCAGCGGCAGCATGCCGCAGATCGCTGCAGTCGCGGTCATCAGGATGGGCCGCAGTCTGCGTCGCGCGGCCTCCATCATGGCCTCACGCGCATTCATGCCGTCCGCGCGAAAACGCTCATCCGCATCGAGCAACAGAATGCCGTTCTTTGCCACGATGCCGATGACCATGATGAGCCCCATAAAGCTTGAAACATTGAATGTAGTGCGCGT
>CAXSHS010000043.1:0-22754 GCA_964237325.1 uncultured Acidobacteriaceae bacterium
CAGAATCCACCAACGGACCTTTGTGGGTTCCTCCTGTGCGCTCCCCTGGGAGCCGAGAGCCTTCACTTGCCTGCGCTCGCCGCCGGGGAAACCGGCATGTACTTTGCAAACCACTCTGCCGCGCGTTCAAGGAGGTTCACCCGATCGTCATAGCTATGGAAGGAGTGCCCTTCACCCGGGTACACCACCAGCTGTGTGGGGATGCCAAGCTCCTTCAAGGCATGCCAGAACTCGAAGGATTGTGGGGGCGGTGCCTCCTCATCGCGTTCGCCGACGAGCAGAAGAGTGGGCGTTTTGACCTGCTTTACATAGCTCAAGGCTGAACTACGCATGTATGCCGCCGGATCGTCATACACGGAGGCTCCAAAGTAGGGCAGCATCCATTTATCAATCTGATTTTGCCCATAGTAGCTTTGGAGATTACTTGCCCCCGCCCCGGCCACCACTGCCCGGAAGCGGTTCGTGCGCCCAACCGCCATCATGGCTGTCGAGCCTCCATAACTCCATCCCAGCATGCCGATTCGCGCTGTGTCTACCGGGTATTGCCCTGCTACGGCGTCCACTCCGGCGAGAGTATCGCGTAGATCGCCGAAGCCCCAATCCCTCTTATTCGCTTCTGTAAACTTCTCGCCTTCTCCAAAGCTGCCGCGAGGATTCGGCAAGAAAATAAAATAGCCAAGATCCATGAACGAGTTCGCTTCGAAGTCCACTCCTGTTACTGAGGGAGTTTGTATCCAGGCAGGGCCGCCATGTACTGAGACCAACATCGGGTACCTCTTACTCGCGTCATAGTGACGAGGAAAAAGGAGCCATCCCTGGACGTGAAACCCGTCGCTCTGCCAGGTCACGCTTTCCACCCGGCCTGCGCCTGCCTTTGTACCTTCGTTCACATGCGTCACCTGCACCCATTTGCCCAGGGGGCCCGCCCATACTTCCGGAGCCGTGGTCCAGGACTGCCGCACCATCGCACTTGTCAGTTGAGTCGACTGAGTGGCTTGACCCAACGCAGCGGAACCTGCCGCGGATGCGACTGATACGCTCGACTCTTCAGCAGCGGCATGGATCGTCTCTCCCGCTTCCCAGAGCGTGGCCGTTCTGCCGTCGCGAACATCCAGGGTGTTGATCGCATTGGAGCCACCCTTAAACTCGGTAAATAAGAGGCGTTCGGGAGACAGCCACCGAAGCCACGCCGGAGACGAAAGGCGTCCTGGGGTCAGGTTACGCGGCTGCCCGCCGTTGCTCGGCAACACATAAATCTCGCCGCCCGTTGCCCCTTCATCGCTCATTAACCCCGCGATATATGCGATCTGCTTTCCATCCGGAGACCAACGGGGTACCGCGATCTGGAACTCCGGCTTAAAAATCGAACGGCCCTCCGCTTCTTGGAGGCCTTGCGTATACAGCTGCGCAATGTACCAGTTGTCATCCCCCGGCGGAGGTGCCGCCGTGTAGGCCAGGGTCCGGCTATCCGGAGACCAGTCATACTCGAAGATATTGAGACCGGACGGCGAAAACATGCGCATCTTGCCGGTAGCGGGCGCGATCAAGATCAGTCTCTGCGCCTCCTGCTGCTGTAAATCGTCGATAACGCCGGTCAGTGAGTCGCCAGCTGCCATCGGGGTCGGTGCCCGCGTCGCATGGTCTACAAAAAGCAGCGCGATTTCCGCTCCATCCGGTGACCATTTCGGCGAGCCCAGGTGGCCCGTAAGCATGCTTCGTTGCTGCGGCAGAGCACCCGGTTGCGCCGTGTCGAGCACAAAGAGCTGCATCTGTCTCTTATCGGCATCACTGCTCATACAATTGGAAAGAAACGCGAGCTCTTTGCTGTTGGGCGACCAAGCAGGTTCCCCCGTGCGGCACTCTATCTGACTGCCGGTTGAATCACCGCGCATCAACGCAGGCCGTACCTGCCTTGAACCGGGAGGCCCCGCTAGCGAAGCGACAAAAAGCTGCTCTGTGCTGCGCTCCCCATCGGCTACCGTGTACGCGATCTGTGAGCCGTCCGGGCTGATGAGCGCCTGTGGGACTGCCTTGATCGCGGAAACATTGCGTACGATCTCGGTAAGCTGTTTTCTCAGCGGGTGCGGGTCCGCGGCGGCTCGTGCATCCGGTGAAGGCAGCCCGGCTTGCGCAGTAGCGGGAAAAGCAGTTGCAGCTGCGAGAAGCGGAGCCACAATCAGGCCAACTAGGAAATAGTAAACAGCCATTCAAGCTTCCTTTTTTATCTGTAGTACAGATTCAAAAGCATCATGCCGGTCCACAAAGCTGTAGATGAAGTGCTCGCTAATTGCCTGAAGCTTCCACTTGCTGCTTGTATTCTTCATAGCTCTCTAAGTTGCCCTGGAAATTTCAGTACGATTCGATACTGACCACCCTTTTAGAACGCACCTGGTCAGCAATGACAGTCAGCCTTCTCTTTCGCGGCAGGCTTCGATGGCGGCAGGTCGTTGGCGGGATTTTGATCGAAAAAACCATTCGGTTTAAGAAGAAAGCCTATGTACGCAGCCGGCATAACGGGCGCGTCTTCTGCACGCGGAATGTGCGTGTGACCGAAGGTATACCAGAAAACGACATCCGTATTCTCGATAGGCCGGTCAGCAGCGGTCCAGGCAACCAGGCCCGCCCCGGCACCGCTTTGGTTCGGATAGTCGCCGGCCGCATACCGTTCGTCCGGCTCAAACGGTGTAACCCAGACGTGATGGTCAACGAAGCCTGCTCGCTTACGCCACCAGGCTTCCGGCGCGGCAAAAGGCAGCGCGTTGTCGCCGGGGAGAAACTTGTATCCGACCGCATCCCCCATGTGGTTCTTCACAGAAGGATTGATGAACTTCCAGGTTCTGCCGGTCCTGAGCGACAGGTTTGCCAATGCCTGACGTTCGGTCTGCAGGTCTGTCGCCTCGACATGGAACGCGTTTCCATAAGGATTCTTGTCATCGAGCGGGTCGGCGACCACGTCAAGTTGCTGCACCGTGTTGTCTTGCCCATCGATCCCGATGTCGAGCCGGACGTTAAAGAAGTGTTGATGGTTAGGAGCGTAGAGCAGAGGCGCGATCATGGTTCCGTGTATCGGCTTCTCGCCCTCGTGCACTGCGCCAAGTGAGAGAATGCCGGTAAGTTTCATTTCGAACTGAACATTGCCATCCTGGTAGAAGTACCAGAAGAAACCGTACTCGTAGTTCTCGACAGTGGACACAGAAGAGACGACGAGCCGTCTAGAGCGACGGACTTCCGGCGCATCCGGCTGACGCCGGTCAGTGTGCTTCCACAGAATTCCGTAATCCTCCTCGTGGATGCAGATTGCATTCGGAATAGTAAGTGCGCGACCACGACTATCGCATACGTGCGCGTCGAGATACTCAATATAGCCCAGGCAGTCGCAGCCGAGGAGCAGGCTGTTCGCACACATGCCCATCCCGTATTCGCCGACGTCGAATGCGTTTTTGCGTGCCTGCGTCTGCTGCGGATCGCCGTACGGAACAACCATTTCAGTAAGTGAGGCCCGGTAGAGTACGGGCCGGGCACGTCCCCGGTCGAGATAGCGCAAATGGTGAATCGTGAGGCCCTCACGCGCGTTGAAGCCGATAACAAATTGCCAGTTCTGCCAGCTCATCTGATGGCCATCAAGCTGAAAGCCAGGACCTTCGGGCTGGGTAATCGCCAGCGGCTTGATGTCGTTGCGAAAGGCTGCAACCCTGTCCGCAGCATAGTGGGCCGGCATGGGCGGTAAGGGCCACTGCCCGTATTCTTCGACACGGATAACCTGCATTGTGTTGAGGTCTACTACCGGCCGAATGCCTTCGATCGGATGTGCATAGCCGTTTTCGCCGGGATCGCTGCGAAGAAAGCAGAGGGGCCGCGCGAGACGGCGCGTCTGATCCTCGTCGTGGCCGTAGTTGCCGGCGCTCCAGATATCGACCATAACAAGCGACGGGTCACATGGGCCGTAGTGCCGCTCAAGCGCATCTTGAAAAGCAGGGCTGGCGATTACGGCAGCTTCACACTCAATCTGCTCATCGACTGAAAGAGTTGGTTGTGCGCCGACGGGCATGGGTCGAATACTCACCGCTGTAGCTGTGGTTAAGTCCAGGGAAGCGTGGCTGCCGCGGTTCTTCCCATTGTCGAAGAGCACAGCTTCTGCCTTACGCGCTGAAACGTCTCCTTGCCGCCAGGTGTACACCTGCTGCTTGGGCGGCTCCTCCAGGGCGATGCTGATAATCCGTGTCGTCGGGGTGAAGGAAGGGTGTGCCTTCAGAATCTGGACAGCGTGCTCAACTTCAAAAGCGCTGAGCGGTTCGAGCGGGTGGATAGGCACCGTGATCTCTCCTGCTTGCGACTACCTGGGTGGCTTACCTGTTGCACCATCCAGGAGAAAGGACCTGCCATTCTGCCGTATGGCTTTTAAAGTGCAGAACGGGTTTGAAACATGATTATGTATACATCAGCGTACTTGTTCGCGGTACCTGCTTCGACTCCGGTCGAGTTGCCCCTAGATACGTTATTGGCTAGTAAGTGCGTTGAAGGTTGATCCATCAATCCCGGTGAACTCAGGTTCGACAAAGCAAGCGTATCGGCAAAGTACGTGTAGAGCATGGCCCGGCTGAAGCCAAGTCTTTAGCCACGTCGATCCAGCTTGAATTGACCACGGTCAAATTAATCTTGACACATTGGGGCTTGAAGTTCAACATTTGACCATGGTCAAAAACGAGCCGCCTACAGGCAAAGGGGAGCAGACACGAAAGCTGATCTTCGATAGCGCACTGCAGCTCTTCCGAAGTCAGGGCTTCGACGCCACAACGATGCAAAAAATTGCGACACATGCGGGTGTGGTCAAGAGTGCTGCTTATTACTATTTTCCAAGTAAAGAAGCTATCGTTCAGGCGTACTACGAGGTTGTCCAGGTAGAGCAAGAGCGTTTGTGCGAAGCAGAATTTATCCAGAACAAAGATCTCAAAAAACGTCTGCGACTAGCTCTGCACTCGAAGTTGGATTTGGTCAAGAACGACCGCAACTTGTTAGGTGTGGTCTTTCGATATACAGGGGAGCCGCTACATCCGCTCTCCTGCCTGGGCGAGGGAACGAAAGATATCCGGCAACGCAGTGTCCAGGTTTTCCGGGATGCTCTTTCTAAAGAAAAAATTCCGGAAGACCTTCGAGAACTGCTGCCTCTTGCGTTCTGGGGGCTTCAGATGGGAATGCTGATCCTGTTCCTCTATGACAATTCTGAAGATCAGAGGCGAACTAGGACCCTGGCTGACGGCGCATTGGATTTAAGTCTGAAGCTGCTGGGGCTTGCAAAACTCACGGTTCTCAAGCCTGTTCGTACCAGACTTCTTAAGCTCTTACGGGAAGCGGAACTCCTGCCTGGAAGGCACCAATGATGCAATTTGAAGAAATTACTGTGATTGACGCTCCCATCGAGCGTTGTTTTGACTTATCCAGAAGCGTCGAAGTCCATTTACTTTCAAATGTCCATTCGGGCGAGCAGGCGCTCGCGCATGGCGGCGTAACTGCCGGACTTGTCGGCCTGAACGAAGAGGTTACCTGGCGCGCCAGGCACTTCGGGTTCTGGCAGGCACTGACCAGCAGGACTACCGCTCTGGACGCGCCCACGTTTTTACAGATCACAATGGTTGACGGAATTTTTAAGTCGATGCAGGCGGATCATCTCTTTCGATCACTCCCCTCCGGAGCGACAGAGATGAAAGATCTGTTTTCCATCGCTGCCCCTCTTCCGTTGCTCGGGCCGCTTGCTGAAGCTCTTTTTCTTCGCCGGTACATGCTCTATCTCTTGCGGGAGCGCAACACAGTCATCAAGCGCGTTGCGGAATCCGATGAGTGGAAGCAATATCTGCCTATATCCGACGTTCAGCACGGCCAGGTGCGCCTATGAAGATTGTCATCGCAGGTGGCAGCGGACAGGTCGGAACCATTCTTGCGCGGCATTTTCATCGGCAAGGCAAGGAGGTCGTCATCCTGAGCCGTAGCCAGGGTGTATCTCCCTGGCGAACTGTAATCTGGGACAGCTCTACTCTCGGTTCGTGGCTAAGCGAGTTGGACGGCAGCGATGTTCTGATCAACCTGACAGGCAGAAGCGTCAACTGCCGCTATCACGAGGCGAATCGCGCCGCCATTCTCAACTCCCGCGTTTTGTCCACCAAGGTTCTTCATCAGGCTATTACTGCAACGAAGCACCCGCCGGCAGTGTGGCTGAATGCGAGTACGGCAACTATCTATCGTCATGCACTGGATCGCCCTATGGATGAAGCAACGGGGGAGATCGGAGGGCAGGAGGCCGGTGCTCCGGATACCTGGAGGTTTTCGATCCAGGTCGCAAAAGCCTGGGAAGATGCCTTTTTCGCTGTTGTTACACCCGGTGTAAGGCAAGTCGCACTTCGAAGTGCGATGACCTTCAGTCCCGATGCCGGAGGCGTATTTGATGTTTTTCTGCGTCTTGTTCGTTACGGTTTAGGGGGCACCAATTTACCGGGGGATCAGTTCGTCTCATGGGTCCATGAGGATGATTTCGCTCGTTCCGTGGACTTTCTCATTGCCAATCCGAACATGCAGGGAGCCGTAAACCTGGCATCCCCTCATCCGCTTCCCAATAGCGAGTTCCTCCGCATTCTCCGAGATACCTGGGGTGCTCGCGTCGGCTTGCCGACAACCCGCTGGATGCTGGAAGCAGGCACCTTCCTGATGCGGACAGAGTCGGAGCTTGTGCTTAAAAGTCGGCAGGTTATTCCAGGTCGCCTTCTTGATGCCGGATTCAAGTTTGACTTCCCTGCCTGGCCGGATGCAGCGAAGGATCTCGTCGCCCGATGGAGGCAACTCGCTACTTAGACCCTCAGCAAAGCGGCCTTGCGTACACTCCAACCGGCCATGTGGCGGCTTCTAAACTTCCTACGGCACCATCGGCAGATCAATAAAGCTCGCCTGCCCGGCTGCATGGAACACCGTGTCTGTCGCCTTCCGATAATCTCCCGGTTGCGCGAAGAAAATGTTCGGCACAAAGGTCTGTGGATTCCGGTCGTACAGCGGGAACCAGCTCGACTGCACCTGCACCATCACCTTGTGCCCGGGCAAAAATACATGGTTCGCATTCGGCAAGGCGAATTTGAATAGCAGCGGCTTCCCTGCGGCAAGCGCCTTCGGCTCTGCAAGGCTCTCCCGGTAGCGCCCGCGGAAGATATCCATTGTGACCGGCAGTTGGTAGCCACCGAGTTCCGGATGGCCCGCCACTTCGTCCGGATACACATCAATCAGCTTTACCACCCAGTCTGCATCCGTCCCCGTCGTGGCGGCAATCAGGTTTGCAACCGGCGCGCCGCTGATCGTTAACGGCTCCGTCAACACCTCGCTCGTAAACGTCAGCACATCCGGCCGCCCTGAAAACTCTCGCTGATCATCTACCAGCCACCGCACCCACGACAGGTTTTCTGTGTACCCAACCGGCTGACTCGGCCGCGACCGGTACGGTACAGGCTTGGCCGGGTCGGATACATACGTGTCTGAACTCGAGTCTGGACCCTCATCCGCCGCAGGCTGCTTGAAGCCCAGCTTTCCTCCTGCATGCAGATACAGCGGCTTTGCCACCGGTATCGCGCCACCCGCTGCCGAAGGCCATGTCTGTAATCTCTCCCACTTGTTAACGCCCGTTTTAAATGCCGTCACACGCGCCACATCCATTGCGGGCGCGCCGTCTTGCAGATAGTGCGCCAGAAACGGCGCCAGAATTTCCTCTCGGAAGTAGAGCCCCGTATCGCTCCAAAACTTGATCGGTCCCAGCGACTCCGCATGCTCAATTTCCTGCCCATGATGCCACGGCCCCATGACCAGATACAGGTTCTTCCTGTCCTCCGGCTTCTCTTCGAGCGCCTTGTATACCGCCATGGCGCCGTAGATATCTTCCTGATCCCACAGGCTGTCGACCAGCATGGTCGGCACTGTCAGCGGTTGCGCAGCCAGCAGCTTGTCCATGGCCTGCCCGCTCCAGAAGCTGTCATAGCTCGGGTGCGCGGTGATTTTCTGCCAGAAGCCGATCTGGTCCATGTTGCGCTGCTTACCAAGTGCCCCCGCCGACCCGGCATTCATGTACATGTCGTAATCGTCAAAGTTTGATGACAACCAGCGCACCTCGTTCGACCGCGTCGCCGTCTGCTCATAGATATACGGCAGGTTCTGCTCGCGGAAGGCTCCGTTATGGAACCAGTCGTCGCCCATCCATCCGTCCACCATTGGGTTCATCGGGACTACGCACTTCAGCGCCGGGTGAGGATGCACCAGCGGCGTCAGCGACAGGAACCCGTCATAGCTGATTCCGAGAATTCCTACCTTGCCGTTCGTCTCCGGCACATGCTTCACCAGCCAGTCCAGAGAGTCATAGGTATCAGTTGACTCATCAACCGGCGTCGGGTTTAACGGGCCGTGAAAAGGCCGGTTCATCACATAGTCGCCCTCGCTCCCATATTTACCGCGGATGTCCTGCACTACCCGGATATATCCGCCGTTGACAATTGGTTCCACTGCATTGTCATAGCCCCACAAACTTACACCCAGGTGCACGCTCGGTGTATTCGTTGTCAGCACCGTCGCGCTGTAGGGCGTTCGCGTCATCAGGATGCCTGCATGTTTGGCACCCCTCGGCACCAGAATCACCGTGTGCAGCTTCACCCCATCACGCATCGGGATCATCACATCGCGCCGCTCATAATCCATCCCCACTGTGGGCTGCTGAAATGTCTGCGGTGTCTCGCTTGGATAGGCCGGGTATAACGGCGCTTGCTGCGCGCCTGCAACTGTTGCCACGCTCACACTCCACAAAGCCAGACCAATAGCCACTTGCGATATGCCCGTCATAACACCTCGACCCAAAGGGGATATCGGCAAAGTATCACGCCGTAGCAAAGAAGCCCTTTTACGCAACGCTTGAAAGCGCTTTCAGCGGTGCGTGCGGCGCCATAAACACTCAGGGGGCATGACAGTTGTCTTGTCGGCACAGGTAGCTAGTTTGAACGCCAATTCGTCCAGTTCAAGGAAGTGAGTCGCGGTTTTCAGTGGTGCATTTTTATAAGGGCTACATGCAGTTCACGGTGATAGCTAGTGAGTATTTCGGTGCAGAGGTTTAGGTGCATGCGACCGGGAAGGACGCTGAGCGTACGGGTACAATCTTGGGATGAGCTTCAATCAAATACCACGCACGTTGGCACAGCAGGACCCTGAGATTGCGGAGGCGATTGCCCGGGAGGGCGCGCGGCAGCATGAGGGCCTGGAGATGATTGCTTCGGAGAACTTTACCTCGGAGGCGGTGCTGGAGGCAGCAGGGTCTGTGCTGACCAATAAGTATGCCGAGGGGTACCCCGGCAAGCGGTACTACGGCGGCTGCGAAGTAGTGGACGTGGTAGAGGAGTTGGCGCGCGAGCGTGCCAAGCAGCTATTTGGGGCGGCGTATGTGAATGTGCAGCCGCACTCGGGATCGCAGGCGAACGCGGCTGTGATGATGGCTTTGCTGGAGCCTGGCGACGGCATTCTGGGCTTGGACCTGGCGCATGGCGGGCACTTGACGCATGGGCACAAACTGAGCTTTTCCGGCAAATTGTACCGGGTGGCGAGCTACGGGGTTTCGCGTGAAACCGAGACAATTGATTATGACGAGCTGCAGCGTGCGGCGGAGCGAGAACGGCCTAAGCTGCTGATCGGTGGCGGGAGTGCGTACCCGCGAACGTGGGACTTTGCGCGGATGCGGGTGATCGCGGACAGCGTGGGTGCAAAATTGCTGATTGATATGGCACACTTTGCGGGGCTGGTGGCCGGCGGAGCGCATCCCTCGCCGGTGCCGCATGCGGATGTGGTGACGACAACCACGCATAAAACGCTACGGGGGCCAAGGTCGGGACTGATCTTAGTCGGAGAGCGCGGCGTAGAGGCAGAGCGGGTTGGTGAGCATGGGTTTGCTGCGCCCCCGCTGAGCGGTGCTTCGTCAGCAAGCATGGAGCAGGTTGCGGAGCTTGGCAAGAGGATCGACCGGTGCGTGTTTCCGGGGCAGCAGGGTGGTCCGTTGATGCACATTGTTGCGGCGAAAGCGGTGGCATTCGGCGAGGCGCTGCAGCCGGAGTTCCGTGAGTACACGACACAGGTGGTGCGCAATGCGCGGGTGCTGGCCGATGAGTTGACAGGGCGCGGGTTCCGGTTAATCAGTGGCGGGACGGATACGCATCTAGTGCTGGTAGATGTATTTGAGAAGGGGATGCTGGGCTCGGAGGCGGAAGCGGCGCTGGGGGAGGCTGGAATTACGGTGAACAAGAACGCGATTCCATTTGATACGAACCCGCCGATGAAACCCTCAGGAATCCGAATCGGGACGCCTGCGCTGACGACTCGTGGGATGGGTGAGGGCGAGATGCGAGCGGTAGCCGGATGGATTGCTGAAGCCCTTGAGGCTCGTGGGGACAGGGCGGTTTTGCAGCGGGTGAAAAAGCAGGTTTTGGAATTGGCAGAAGCATTTCCGTTGTACGGAAAGCGGCGAGCTGAGATGTTAGCGAAACCGGTATTTGAGATGACGGAAGTTTAGAAATGTTCAACCAGTTGACTGGAATTCAAAGAGGCGAGAAGTTGTTACTCGCCTCTTTGATAAACATTCGTCTGTAACTTGTGTGACACAGTTAGCCGCTTGCCCTTTTAGACCCCCTTAAATCACTAACACTTTTTCCTATTTTGAGCATGATTTTTTCTATATGTGACTTTATTTGTATGCAAATGTGCTCATAGCTACTTGCTAAATTAATTTGGATGTAAATTTTATTTTGCACTTCGGACTATCTACATCTAACTTCTTCAATGGTGTTTACGGATGGAGCTGTCCAGTCTGCCACCTTTTCCCACAGATTTTGGAAGCCGCTCATGCAGAGGTGTTTTGACCTTTACAATCGCAATTCCTAGTCTTGAAGGGTTGCCGGGAAGAACTGCCAAATTGTGAATGTTCGTTACATTTAGCTTTAGCACAGCACCTGCTGCGGGGCTAGCCAGGCGATTGGTTTGAGAAGGCCTGGAGGCCAGCGTGTTGAGCATGAACATTGATGGCTTTTTGGATCTGAAGAGCTAAGGCAAGGGCGTTACGGGCTTGCCGGGCTGTGACTTGAGGAGGGGAATCGGTTTGGACGGCTTGGAGAAAGGCTTCGATTTCGAGGCGGAGAGGCTCGCCCGGGGTGACCTGGGGTTTGTGCATGCCCAGCGTGGGGAGAGCCGTTGGTACAGGTGCCGGCTTGTGCGGCTCCCAGATGCCGCCGGTTTCCTGAGGGGCGAGGTTTGAGGTGCCCTTGTCCGTGACGGTTCGGAGGCTTGAGGTTAAAGGCGGGTTTACTGCAGTTGCGGTGGCGGATGGGGGTTGGACTTCTATGACCAGCAGGTCCTGGCGGGCGTAGTCGACGGAGATGTACTGGTGGGGCTGGAAGAAGCGGAGTTTACGGATGCGCTCGGTGGAAACGCGGGAAGCGGTAAAGTTGGCGACGCAGCCGGAGGCGAATTCTACGCGGACGTTGGCGATATCGGTTTTTTGGGACAGGATGGGCAGGCCTACGGCGTGGACTTGCGTGACCGGGGATTGTGCCAGATGGAGGACGATGTCGAGGTCGTGAATCATGAGATCGAGGACTACGTCGGTGTCGAGGGAGCGCGGAGAGAAAATACTAAGGCGGTGTGCCTCGAAGAACATGGGGCCTTGCAGGAGCGGGGCGAGGGCTTGTACGGCTGGATTGAACCGCTCAAGATGGCCGACCATGAGGATGCGCTTTTCTGTTTCGGCTAGAGCTATTAGTGCGTCGGCTTCATCGAGTGTTGCGGCTATGGGTTTTTCTACAAGTACGTGAATGCCGGCCTGGAGAAGCTGCGCGGCTACCGCGTAATGAGCGGAAGTAGGGACGCAGACGCTGGCTGCGTCGATATGGAGTCGGCCCGCTGCGATGGCGGCCAGCATTGCTTCTACCGTGTGGAAGACCGCGGGTGATTCTGTGGCAGTGGGCGGTGGAACCGGAGGGAAAAGCAGATCCTTCGCTTCGCTCAGGATGACCCCTTCCTGGGAGGCAGGGGTGGCGTGACTCGAGACATTGGGGCTTGAGGTATTGGGGCTTGGGGTGTTGTGACTTGGAGTGTTGTGGGTGGGGGCCTTATGGCTCGGGGTGGTGTGATCGGTGGGGCTGAGAGTGGGAGTGGTGTAGTCGGCCAGGCCGGCTGGGTTTGGGTCTACGATAGCGGCTAGATGGATGCCGGAAGCAGCGAGTTCCCGGTAGATGCGGATGTGGTTGCGGCCGAAGGCTCCGGCACCGCAGACGGCGATGTATGTGGTCACGGAGTAGAGCCCTCGTGTGCGTGTTGAGGTGGAAAACGGTGTGGCCTTAGTTGCCTTGGACGGTGGTGAGACAGCGGCTGTAGAGTTCGAGCAGCTGGGTGACCTGGTCTTCGGGTTTGGCTGTGCCGGTCGCGGTGAAGCCGGTAGCGGGTGAAGCAGCGCGCAAAATGTTGGTGCTGCCGGCGACGAACTTGAGCAGGTCCAAGGCGATGTCCTGGTCGCGGCGCGCGTGGCTGTTGCCGGTGGGCGATGGCGCTGGGTCTTGTGGCATGAAAAGCCTCCGTAGCGATGCTAGCAAAGTTTGCCTGCGAGATGCATGTGAGAATGCGGCCTTTACCAGGCTTGCACGATCAGGCCGGGCTTGAGTTCCTATGCTTAGTCGTTCCATGTAAGTATGCGAGCGATTACTACAAGCAACCATGCTTTCTCAAAAAAATCTATTTCAAGCCTAAGTTCAGGTCGCTAACGCAATGCAATTTAAGTTGCTGCTTTTAGCTATTGATTGCGCGGCTGCGCTTTATCCCAAATGACTGCTTTATCTTGCTGCCTAAAAGAGAGGTATTTTTATAGCAACTAAAAGAGAATAATTACCGCGCATATACGTCCAGTAATGAAGTCAGATGGGGAGCTACGAGGAGGTATGGCGAGTAGCTGTACGGGATAGTCAATGGAATATGGGCGAAGGATGAGGAAGTTACGCTCATAGGCGAGATAGAAGAAGTGGAGTTCACCGTGAAGGCGTACGGCGTAGATAGAACGGGTTGGACTGCGTGGACTGTCGGGGATGGTGGAGTGGCGGTCGAGAACGAGGATGGAATTAGCGCGGAGAACCGGGTCCATGGGGCGGGCTTGCGCGGGGGAAATGGTGACGGCAACGAAGCGTTCGCGCGTGGGGCGGCGCGCGCCGTGGTCCGCGCGGAGGTTGTTGTCGATGCTTTTCGGGAGGGGGATGTTCTCGATGATTGAGGCTGGGCTGATGCGGTCGTCATGGATCGCTACTGCTTGTGAAACGAGCGGAATGCCCGTCGTTATTGGGCGAACGGCGCGTGAACGCGAGGGAACGAGGTCAGCAACACTGATCTCAAGCGCGGCAAGGACGCGGTCGAGAGCGGGGATGCTGAGGCGGCGTTTGTTGCGAAGGAAGTTTGAGATGTGCGGCTGCTGCAAGCCAGTCTTGCTTGCGAGCAGTGAAGCAGTGAGCACCTCCCGCTCGATTCTACGGAGCAGTTCCAATCGCAGTCGTTCGTGCAATTGAGAAAAGTTCATGTTGCTGCATATGCCAAAGAGCTATGAGGTCCGATCCGAGGGTATTGCCCAAAGGCAAGTGTCGCCTACGGATTTAGCTAGCGGATGCACGCGCGTGCGATTCGGGGAACGAAGGCTGTAACTACCGGGAGAGCGCGATGGATTGCGCGGCGCAATTTGGAGGGGTAGGGTTGGGTTACTTTCACCTGTTTAGAGACGACGCTTTCGCAGAAGCGGCTGGATGCGAAGCGGCCTTCCGGCCGACGAGCGAAGCCGCGTTTGCGTGAGGGGAGCGATGACGCCACGCGGCATGGGCGGCTGTGCGACTTGGAATCGCAGGTGGAGCATTGGAGCGGCAAGGACCTGAAGGTTTCTGGACGACCGGGGTGGACGGGTCAGGACCGATCAGGCATGACGCGGCAATGCGGGGGAACAGATAGAGCAGGTAACCAATTCGAGAAGCACTCTGGAGACTGAAATGACGTATCAATGCGTGACCTTGAAGGTATGTGAAGGGTGCGGGACGTTGTGGATTCGCAAACAGGCAACTGCGGGCGTGTACTGCGCGCCGTGCACGGACGTTCTACAGCATTTTCCTGATCCGAAGACACGGCTGCGTCCGGGACGGCCCAAGAAGCAGAGAGGCGACAGGTTTGCCGGGGCGATGCTGCCCGGTATGGGATCGGCGACACAGGCAGCGATGCAGGCAACTGGAGAAGCCCTGTGAGCGCGGCGGGGGCAGCGCGGCTGCAGCAGATAGCGTGGACCAGAAGCAGCGCAGGGAGCAGCATGGCAAAGAATACAGTGCAGGTACCCCTTAGCTCGCTGGCATTTTACAGGCGATATACCGAATTATTTCTGCGTCGATACATGCAGGTAAGTATGCGAATGGGCAAGGTGCCTTCTGTGCTGGGCAGCTGCATGTTTCGCGGTCGGGTATCGAGCCGGGAGATGCGCTCCTTTGAGGATGCGGTTATTTTTGTGAACGATGTGGAGCGGTGCCTGAAACAGCTTTGCCGTGAGGATAGAGAGCTGATTGCCCGGATTGCGCTCCAGGAGTATACGCAGGCCGAGGCGGCGGACTTGACGAAGCAGAGCTTGCGGACCGTGGTGCGAAAGTACGGGGAGGCGATCGACACGTTGACCAGGATTTTTCTGGATAAGGAACTGCTGGAGGTGGGGCCCTTGTTTCAGGGGCAGTGAGTTGCATATGGTTTACGGGGTAGTTGGTAGGGTTGAGTCAGGGTCATGGATTTTTGAACGGGCGGAGAGTCGAAGATTCTCCGCTTGCTCAGGGTGAACCTGGTTGGCGGCGGCGGAGCGAGGGGCGAGAAGCGGGTCCTTCGGCTTCGCTCAGGGTGACACCTTTTTGGTGGGGTGTGGCTGGGCGGGGGAAAGCAGGTCCTTCGACTTCGCTCAGGATGACACGGGGTTTGGCGTCGGGCAGAAGCGGGTTCTTACGATGCGGTGTTACTTTTGACAGGAAAATATATCTTCGAGGAGAGTGGTGCCTCACTTAATGTCCTTATCGTTGCTCAATGAGTTTAGCTGGAGATCGCTGGTGTTATTGCTATATGGTGGCAAGTCTTAGCCGAGTTTTGTATATCGGGGTAACTAGCAATCTTGTGCAGCGGGTTTATCAGCATCGCTCCGGTAGTTTTGATGGGTTTTCTTCTGATTACAGGTGTCATCGTCTTGTCCGGTTTGAACGGTGCAGCCTGGTTAGCACAGCTATCTCGCGTGAAAAACAGCTGAAGGGTTGACGACGGGAGAAAAAGGTCTAGCTTATTGCCAGTGATACTCCTAGCTGGGAGGATTTGAGTTGCGGCTGGAGTGATGATGTTGAGCGGAGTTGACAGGTTTGTTTGTCTTGGGCCTTGTTCCGATGCGTGGAAAAGCAGGTCCTTCGACTTCGCTCAGGATGATACGGATTTATGGCTCGACTGCAAACCGACGCTTGTGCGTTGGTTTTCGCTTGAGAGGATACCTGTTTAGGCGGTGCAGTACAGGGTGTAATGATTACACTGTAGTGAAATATTTGCGTTTTAATGTCTTAGTAAATCGCTTGAGTTGGTAGTCTCGATTTAGAAACATAGATGAGGGAGAAGGCGCCGGTGGCGTCCTCTCCCTTTTCGTTTCTCTGGACGGTGCGATTGAAACAACAACGGCAGGCGGTGGAGACGGTACGGGGAAAGCGAGCGGGTGCAGCGGGAGTGGGGCGGATGCGGGAGACTGCGATCCGTACCCGGTGCAGCGGCACGTGGACGCCGGCAGAGGAAGTGCGGGAGCAGGTAGAGGCAGCCCTGCCCCAGATTGTGAAGGCCAATGTACAGAAGGCAAAAGCGGGAAGCCTGATGCACACGAAGTTCCTACTCGGTCTGGTGGAGAGATTGCCGAAGCGTGATGAAGACGCGATGGAGGCGAAGCGGAGCCTGGCGGCACTGTTGATGGCGCAGCTAGGGGAAGCACTGTAGAGAGCGGTGGGGCGCGGGGAAAGCAGGTCCTTCGGCTTCGCTCAGGATGACACCTCTTTGGTGAGGTGCACCTCTTTAGTGGGTGCGCTTCTTCAGTGGGGTGACTCGGGGAGAAGCAGGCCCTTCGGCTTTGCTCAGGATGACACCTCTAATGAGCCCTCTTCGGTGTGGGATGCTTCTTCGGTAGGCGGAGGGAGCGGCGTCTCACGGACTTAGAACAATAAACGCAGGTGAACCCAGGAGGGGGAGGCGAAGGTGCCTCCCCTTTCTGTTTGTGGGGGGTAAGCGGGATGGCAGCAGGGCAGCAGCGGTGGGGAGAGCGCATGAAGAGCCTGGGAACTATCTGGTGGAAGCTGGCGGTCGCCGTTGGATTGCTGCTGGCCGGAACGCAGGCACAGGCGCAGGTAGCGACAACGACAGTGCAAGGCACGATATATCGGGCAGACGGAACGCCAGCGCAGGGGGCACTGCTGGTGAGCTGGACGGCGTTTATAACGGCGAACGGGCAGGCAGTGACGGCAGGCAGTACAACCGTGACCGTAGGCGCGGACGGGTTTGCTTCGCTGGGACTGGCACCGAACGCGGGGGCGAGCCCGGCGGGGAGCTACTACACAGTGGTGTACCACCTAAGCGACGGTACGGTGAGCCGCGAGTTCTGGACGGTACCGGCAACGCCGACGGCGACGATTGCCCAGGTACGAACGCAGCTGGAACCATCGATGGTAGCGGTGCAGAGTGTAAGCAAGAGTTATGTGGACCAGCAGATCGCAACGATTGCGCCGACCGCGGGGAACTACCTGCCGCTGGTAGGCGGAGCGCTGCAAGGACCGCTGGCGCTGAGCGGAGACCCGGCTTCGGCCGCGCAAGCGACGACGAAGCACTACGTGGACAGCCAGGTGGCGACGACGCTGCCGCTGACGGGCGGGACCATATCGGGAACGGTGGCGATGGGGAACGCGATTGCCAAGCTGCCGCGGGTGGATGCGCGGAACATGGATTTTGCCGGAGGCGCAGATCCTTCGGGAGTACGGGATTCGACGGCGGCACTGCAGGCGGCAATCGCGTTCGCGGTAGCGAGCTCGCCGTCGCAGGGGGATGCGACACTGCCGGCGGTGTACCTGCCGGAGGGGCACTACAAGGTAAATGGAACGCTGCGAATCCCGAATACGCTGCAGATGGGCGGGGACAGCCGGGGCGGCACGATTCTTCAGGAGATGAACCCGACGGCGAACCTGCTGACGGTGTACGGAGGGTCAAACTGCTCCACGTATGTGTGCTATGGGGGGCTTGAAAACCTAACACTGGAAGGGACGGGGAAGGCGACGGCGGGAACGCTGCTTGAGATCGACGCAGGATACATGACGCTGCGAAACCTCCATTTTTTCAACCATGGCGGGCGCGGGATGCAGATGAATGCGGCTTCAGAGCGGATTGTGAGCTATGACCTGTCGTTCTACCGAATACGCTGGCCGCTGATCCTGGCGGGCGATTCCAATGAGGACTACTTCTACAACACGCACATCATAGAGGCCGGGCAGACGAACGATTATGGGGCGAATCGCGGACTGGCAAGCCAGTGGTGCTACAACGTGAACTGCGTGAACGGGCAGTATGAGGCGCAGGGTACGACGGCGTCGCCGGCGACGATATACCCGGACCCGCACGGCTCGATCACGATCGACAAATCGGTGAATGTGAGTTTTATCGGTGGGTCCATCAAGTCGACGTATATGCAGTCGGGGGTGAAGATCTGGGGGGGGACAGTGATCCGATTCCAGAATTTCTACCATGAAAGTCCCTACTACGGTAACGGCAACGTGCTGGCAACGAACCGGGCGTACATGGTGGGGGGCAAAGGGGAGCAGACGTACCTGACGGGGGCGCTGAACGGCGGCGCGTTGCAGGTAATGGTGAACGATGCTTCGTGGATGCCGCAGATGTTTGGGCAGGCGAGCGACGCAACGCTGAACGACAACAACTACTACCCGTACCTGATACTGCCGCAGGACTACAACCGGGCGAGCTCCGCGCCTTCAGCGTATGTAAGCGGGTTGAAGCAGAACCAGTACGAGGTTGTGAATACAGAGGGTTTTACGCCGGACGGGGTGCTGCACATCCAGCCGGGCGGCCGCAATGCAAACGGCAATGCGCCGGCAAACACACAATGGCCGGCAGGGTCGGTGGTGGAGGAGTACTACGGGAGCATAGCGTCGCTGGAGCTGGACGGCATTCACATCAACCAGGTGCAGGGACCTTCGGCGGCGGGCGGCTGGCAGGCCGGGTGCAACCAGACCAATGCGAATGCCTGCGGGGAAATCATGGTGGGGTTTGCGCCGGATGTGCAGCTGCCGACGAGCACGCCGGCAACGAACCAGGTGGGATTCTATGCGCCGCTGGGTGACCCGAACGATCCGCTAAACGGAGCTACGGGGTATCTGAAGCTGCGGCACATGGACATGTTCAACAACAGCGGCAATCCGGCAACAGGGATGATTGTGGCGGAACACAGGGCAGATGTCTCGATCGATGGACCGATTGACCCGGAGCACGTGGAGAGCACGAACGCAACGGTGAATCAGCAGGCGGGAGTGCAGGTGGATATCGGGGGCGCCACGGGCGGGAGCAAAGTATTTGCGCCGATGTACAGCAGCGGCAGCGTGGCGGGGGTGAATTTGACGATGCCGGGCGGCGAGGTGCTGTGGGATTCGCTGCGCGGGGTGTTCCACAAGCACACGTCGCAGTACAGCCCGAACCAGCAGTATGGGCAGTTTATGAATGGGCTGCAGTACCAGAACCTGTACTGCCTGTTCGACACACCGGCGACCGACGGCGGCCACATTTTGAACCGGATCTGCAACGGCGGCGGACCGAGCAATACGATAAGCCCGGCGACGGGTAGCGGCGGCGGGATGGAATATGACTCATGGAACGGGTCGAACTGGGTAGACATGTTCAAGGTATGGGGGCAGAACGGGTCGGGATTTATCTATACGACGGTACCGACGCACCTAGGGAACAGCTTGCAGGTAGATGCCGGGGCTGCGATTGCAGGGGCTGCCACGGTCGGAGGAATGTTGACAACGAACGGCGCGGCGCAGATCAGCGGGCTGCTGACGGCGAGCGGCGGGGCTACGGTGGGCGGGACGTTGACGGCGAACGGCGGGGCGCAGGTGAGCGGGGCGCTTACGGCGAGCAGTGTGAATGGGGCTGTCACGGTGGACGGGCTGAAGTACACGACGCTGAACCAGGCCTGGAGCGCAGCGGCGGCGGCGGCGGCTGCGAGCGGGCGGAACCAGACGGTGTGGCTGGGGCCGGGAAGCTACCCGGTAACGGCGACGCTGACGGAGCCGACGAACGGGGCTTGCGTGAGCGTGGTCGGGTCGGGCGGAACTACAGTCGGGGCGAATATCGGGGTGGTGGCTACGACGCTTACGGTGCCGACGGCGCTGAACGGGGATGTGTTCTTTTTGGGAAATACGACCTTGACGGAAGGGTGTGCGTTCAAGGATTTGAACATCCTGGCCGGGAAGAACGCGACGCACGGGTTTGAGATGCAGTGGGCACGCGGGTTGCTGCTGGATACGGTGAGCGTGAATGATACGACGGCTGAGGGGGTGCTGCTGGGGGAAAGCGCGGGACCGCATCAGGCCGGGTCGCTGCTGCTGCGGAATGTGACGGTGAGTTACTCGGCCGGGGCGTTTGCGCCGGGGGCGCGGCCTGCGTGGGGGGTGCATTTGCAGAAGACGGCGATCGACAGCGTGATGCACACGATCCTGGTGCGTAATGCGCTGACGGCGGCGGTATGGAACGAGGGGACGGGGAATATCGGGTATGGGGTGCATGGGTTTGGGTATCCGTACACGTGTGCCACTGCGCCTTGCTCGAACTCGGCGGCGTCTTCGAGTGCGAGTAATGCTTCGTATGCTTCGAGCTACGTGGTGTATGACACGGGCGGGGCGGGAACGGTTTGGACGGATACGTATGCGGATTCGCCTTCGGTTTCGGCATTTTATATTGCCGCGAACGGGACGGAGATTCATGGCGGGCATGTGCAGTGGCCGGACTTCACTTCGTTTCCTTCGGCTAACTTTGCCACGGTGACCAGCGGGGTGACGAACGGGCTGGAGATCGCGGATGTGGGATGCCTGGGGATGTCGGGGAGTGTGAACTGGATCAACTATGGAAGCACGTCGGGGGTGCCGCCTACGTTTGCTTCGGTGCATCACCTGACCGGATGCGGGAACTACTACCAGGCACTGGAGCCAGCTACTACTACCGGGTTCTCCGGGGGCGGGGCTAGTAATAATGCGCCGGGGAATGGGGCGGTGGCGGCGGTGTGGGCTGCGCCGAAGGCCGGGGCTTCGACGTACTCGGCGTACAGCGCGCAGGAGTACACGGGGTACCTGGGGGATTTGTTTGACGGGCATATCGCGGGGCAGATGCCGTTCTTCAACATTACCTACCAGGGGACGATCAAGTCGGCTGGGGGAATCGCGCTGTCTACGGTGATCAACACGGCGAGCACGCTGGCGCTGACGACGGGAAATAAGAATGTGATCGCGAATGCGTCGAGTGGGGCGCAGACGATTACACTGCCGAGTTGCTTTACGGTGATGCCGGACAAGGCTACACCTACCGGGCTGGAGCTAACGGTGGTGAAGGCGGATGGGTCGTCGAACGCGGTAACGCTAAATACGCTGAGCGGGCAGACGATCAACTATGGCGGGGTGAGTGCGGGAACGCTGGTGTTGAGTGCTGCGGGAAAGCGGTCGCTGGTGTGCGGGCCTGATAGCAACTGGTACGCATTCTAAGGTGTGGTGAAGCGGAGGGTGAAGGTCAAAAGCAAAAGCAGGTCCTTCGACTTTGCTCAGGATGACACGGGTTTTTGGTGGTTTCGGATGGGGAATATGTAAACACCCGTTCAGGATGACCCGATATACGTAGTTTGAAGGAGGAAGAAATGATTGTGAAAGTGTTGCAGGCGGGTGATTCGAAGTCGCGGGGAGAGATTGTTGTGGTTCCCGGTGTGGGCGCGTGCCTGGTGTGTGATGACGCGAAGGTGTCGAGCACAGCACAGCTTACGACGTGGCTAACGGCGGCAAGAAGCGCGGCGGGGACGGCGGTATTGAGCACGCCGAGACTAGGAACGCACGTGAACCAGAGTCCGGATACTCATGTGTATCTTGCACTGGACGTAAATGGGGCAGTAGCGGTACAAATTCAAGCAACTTAATAGCGGCTGAATTTTGTAGCAGAACATACACTTTTTGTAACTTCTTTTATAACTTCAGGAGATTTCATATGGCGAGTATTACAGCGGCGGGTGAGGGTTTTATCAGTCTTCTCGATCACGCGGGTGCGGTGATCCGGAACTTTTTTACAAAGGAAGCTCCGGTGATCCTGGGCATTGCTACAGCGGCTGAGCCGATTATTGCATTTGCGCTGCCGTCTGTGTCGGCACTGTTCGATTCGACGGTAGCGATGGTGGCTAACGCACAGGCAACAGGATTGGCGGCTGCGCAGAATGCAGCTACGGGCGAACAGAAGCTGGCGAGTGTGGTGGAAGCGCTGAACCCGATTGCCACGGCATATGCCAAGCAGAACGGGATCACGCTTGAGAACGCGAATATTGAAGCGCTGGTGAATGCTTCCGTAGCGTTTTTGAAGGCGATTCCGGCACCGGTCGGGTCTCCGGCGATGAACTCCCCTGCGCATGTAGGTTGATGAGCGGGTAGGGTGCTCCTACTTGGACCCACGTCTCAAGGCGAGACGTGGGTTGCCCGAGTTATGCAGCCGCTCAGGATGAACCGGGTTCTTATAGCATGTGAGCTTTAATTTTTGAAGGTTAAAGCGGCTGCGGTGGCTGATTTTTATAAGTGAAGGGTGACGTCGATGGAGAGCGTGATATCGCTGAACGCGGAGCAGACGGCAAGTGAGGGTGCGCAGGCAAAGAGCGATTCGTATGTGATACGGGTGTTGATTGCGCTGGATATGGCGGCAAATGTGGCACTGGGCGGCGCGGAGGACGAGACGATTTCAGCCGATGCGGCGCTGATGGCGAAGAAGCATGAGTTTCTTGGGTCGATGGTGAGCCGGATGTTGAATTTGTTCCAGGCGAATCATGGCGCGAAGGCGGCAGCCGGGGATCTAGAGAGGGCTGAGGCAGTGCAGAAGACACTGGTGGGAAGCGGCGTGGTGGTGCCGGAGGGATTTTAGGGTGGGAAGTCTGAGCGGTTGCCACAAATAGAAGGTTTACTTAGAAGGCGGCCGGATGAAAACGGGAAAAATGAACAGCAGATCCTTCGCTGCACTCAGAATGACCCCTCATTTTCAGGATGCCTTACACATGTTGCGCTCAGGATGACCACTCATTTTTTCAGAATGCGTTCACATATTGCGCTTGGGCGAGCACTTATTTTTCCGGATGCTTTACACATGTTGCGCTCCAGGTAAGTCCTCATTTTACGGATGCTTCATACTTGCCGTGCTCCGAGTAAATCTTCATTTTGCCCAGGATGCTCCATACTTGCTGCGTCCCTGGGGTGAGCTCCGGTTCATGAATGTTTTGAAAAGTTTCATTAGTGAACTCATGTCTTAAAGGCGAGATGTGAGGTACCCGCTGTATCGGTGGGAGGTCGGTGATGGGTGTGCAGGAGGATGTAGACGAGCTGGTGCGGTATGGGGGGATGCTGGAT
>CAXSHS010000044.1:0-22636 GCA_964237325.1 uncultured Acidobacteriaceae bacterium
TTATGGGCATTGCGCCTACGGGCAAGACGATCAAGGCACGCGGGGTACAGATTGCGCGGTTTGAAGGCGGCAAGATGGTGGAGAGATGGGGGTCGTCCGATGAGCTGGGGATCTTGAAGCAATTGGGCGCGGAGCCGAAGAAGGGCGGGATTATGGAGAAGCTGGGGATCGGCTAGACGTTCTCAAATTGCAGAAGACTACAGCCGCACTCCATGCTTGAGCGCTACAATCTCAATCCGACTGGCAAACGCACGATAAATGGCTATGTACGGTGTACCTGGAATTACAAGCTCACGTGTTCCCATAAGGAAACCGGGACGACCCATCTCTGGAAAGTTCTCAAGCATTAGCACCGCAACGGTAATTCGCCGAAATTGCCGTTCGGCTGCTTGCAACTATCTTGCTCAATAAAAGCGATCGCCTCATCAAGTTCATACTGCGCACGCAATGACCAGACAAGATCCACCCGCTAGGCTTCCGACATTCGTGCGGCCGCTCTTGCTGCCATCCGAGCTTCAATTTCTCGCACTACCTCTGCATGAGGAATGCCTTTGCCGGCATCCAGTTCGCGGATGCTTTCCTCAATTTGAGCAAGCTTATAATCCTTTAAAGCCAGGTAGCTTCCCAAAGCCTGATTGAGCAGGCTGCTACGGTCGAGATGCATCTGCTCGGCCAACTGGTCTATCGCTGACAGCTTGCTTTCATCTACATCGATGGTGATCGTTGTAAGCGCCATATTGTGAGTCTAGCAAAGGCTTCGGAGGACATTCAGTTGAGGTTTTCAGTTGTGCCCTGCGGTGCAGGTTTGCCCTGAAGGAGTGCATCATCGGCTAAAGATTCATCCTTGGTTAGCACATACAAAGTGAATAAATCTATCCGCCAGGCACCGCAACGCTCGGCCAGCACCGAGGCCGCATCAGCGTTCAAATTGCCCTTTCCGGATGGGTTGTATCGCGAAAGAAGACCTACAAACGCGGATATGTCTGACCTGATCAGATCATTTTCGGCGATGTACGCGGCATGGCTTTGGTACACATCAGCATAGCGCTCCGCTTCGTCATACGGCATGTAGCCAAGCGCTCCGGTAGCCTGCGCTGTCTTCCATGCTGTATCGCGCAAGTCGACCTGCCGAGCTGCGGCACTTAAATCCGCATTTTGGGAAGCTTTGTTGGAGGGGTTCTCCTGAATGCGTGCCAGTGCATGAAGATTCGCATCGACAATCGCACGTTGCTCCTGCACTTGTTCAAGAGCTTTATGGAACTGACCGGCGTTGTAGACGAGTTCGGCATGGAGTGTTTCTCGTGCTTGGTCGACTAAATGCACATGGTGCCGCCACTCTACTAAGCCTTCCAGGCTCAGCGCGATCAGCAGCCCGACGGTGATGGTCAGCAGGTGCAGCAGGAAGTCCTGAAAACCTGCGATACGTTCGTGTGGAGCATGGACATCAATCATGAAGTTCCTCGTCAAGCCGCGCCATGCACAGCCACAATTCGCCCGTTATATCATCAGCGTGGCATCCGAGCTTCCTTGCGCCGCAGCGCAGCTACATACAAAGGGGAGCTGCGCTGCCGGGAACGCGGGAACACTTTCAGAGAAACGAGCACTTCGCAATCTCAATGCAAGCAAAGACAGCAATCGTTTTAGGTGCCCAGTGGGGCGATGAAGGCAAGGGCAAGATCGTCGATGTACTTTCGGGCTCGTTCGATATTGTGGCGCGGTACGCGGGCGGGCACAATGCCGGGCATACGGTCATCATCGCGGGCAAGAAGTTCATTTTGCAGCTCGTGCCGTGCGGTGTGCTGCGGCCGGACTGCCAAGCGATTATCGGCAACGGCGTGGTGCTGGACCCGATGGCATTTCTCAAGGAGATCGGCAAACTGCGTGATCTCGGTGTGGACGTAGACCGGCAGCTCAAGGTGTCAAACCGCGCGCAGGTCATTCTTGAGTACCACCGCATGATCGAGCTTGCTGCCGAGTCCGCACCGGGCCGCCAGAAGATCGGCACCACCTCGCGCGGCATCGGCCCCGCGTATGAAGACAAAATGGCCCGTAACGGGCTGCGCGTGGTGGACTTGCTGAACAAGGACTTGCTGCGAACACATATTGAAAACGCCTGCCGCGAAAAGAACACGATTGCGCAGGCGCTGTTCGGCACGCACCCGCTGGACCCGGCGCGGATGTATGAGGACTATGCGGCGGTGGCCGAGCAGATTCGCCCGTTTGTGGTCGATACGGCCAAGCTGCTGAATGACGCGATTGACGCGGGCAAAAGCGTGATGTTTGAGGGCGCGCAGGGCACCATGCTTGATATCGACCATGGCACGTACCCGTTTGTGACCTCATCCTCGGCCACGGCGGGCGGCGCGACTACCGGCACGGGGGTAGGCCCGACACGGATCGGCACTGTGATCGGCGTGACCAAGGCGTATGTCACGCGGGTGGGTGAGGGGCCGTTCCCGACAGAGATCCACAGTGAGGCGGGGGAACAACTGCGCACGCGCGGCGCGGAGTTCGGCGCGGTGACGGGGCGCCCGCGGCGTTGCGGCTGGCTTGACCTGCCGCTGCTGCGCTACTCCAACATGATTAACGGCACGGAGTGGCTGGTGGTGACCAAGCTGGACGTGCTCGATACATTGAAGTCGATCCCGGTTTGCACGGGCTATGAAATTGACAGCAAGCTGGTCGATACCATGCCTGCGGACGTGCGAGGGATTGAGTCGATCCAGCCTGTGTACACCGAGCTGAAGGGCTGGGAACAGTCGACCGAGGCCGCGAAAAGCTATGACGACCTGCCGCAGGCGGCAAAGGACTACCTTGGCTTTCTGGAGCGGGAGTCCGGCGCGAAGATCGGCATGATCTCGACCGGCCCGGATCGCGACCAGACCATGGAGCTGCCGGGCTTTCGCGCAGCGCTCGTGGAATTGCATGGGGAAAGGGCCTGAGACCATGGCTGGAACCGTGAGCTTTCTGGTACGTATGCGCTTTGCCCCGGAAGACCGCCAGGACGTGACAGAGTGGCTGCAGCAGCTGGCTGCGGAGTCACGTAAGGAGCCAGGCTGCTTGGCGTACATCCCGCACTGGAGCGAGGAGACACCGGATACTGTGCTGATCTACGAGCAGTATGCGGACCGTGTTGCCCAAGAGGCGCATCGGGCTACGCCGCATTTTCAGAAATATGTAGTGGCCGGGCTGTACCAGCGCATGAAGGAGCGGGCTGTCGAAGACCTGCACGCGGTAGCCTGAACACTGAAGTGACTTTAGGCATGTACATCGCGTACAAAGTCAACGAACGGATATGCAATTGCTTTAACGTATAAGACATCTCCTACCGGGCACCTGCCATCCCGTTTAGAGATACGCATATGGGCAATCCAGTATCGCCAAACCGATCGCCGAACCGGCATAACGGGCAAGGCACTGCGCTGCTGCTTACAGTGTTGCTATGCACGTCGATGACGTATGCCATGAGGCTTCCTGTGCCCGGTACAGGGCATAAAGATCCCTCGCAGAAGCAGATTGAGGGACTTGAGAAGCAGTGGCAAACCGCCCTGCTGGCCGGTGATAACCCTGCAATGGCGGCCCTGCTGGCTGAGAGCTATGTCGCCATCGGTCCGGACGGCACGATGGAGAGCAAAAGCGACGAGCTACAGGCACGGCTCGGCGGCCAGCAAAGCATCAACCAGTTGAACGTGATGGATCGTAAGATCCGCATCTACGGCAATACTGCCGTTGTGACCTCCAAGGTCCATCTGCATGGGTTGTACAGCGGCAAGCCTATTCAGGGAGAGTTCCGTTATACCCGGGTGTGGACGTTTGCGCAGGGCCAATGGCATATCGTGAACTTTGAAGCCAACCTGGTACATGATGCGAGCGAAAAGCGCGAGTAGACAAGCTTGGCTCAATCCTGCGGTAGTGGGCGTTTGTCGTCCAGCACGGCATCGGCAATTGCGGCTGCTTCCAGCGCAGGTTGTACGGTGTGTACCCGCAGCAGACTCGCTCCATTTAGGATTGCCGTGACAGAGGCGGCAAGGGTGGCTGT
Source organism: uncultured Acidobacteriaceae bacterium (assembly GCA_964237325.1). GTDB lineage: Bacteria > Acidobacteriota > Terriglobia > Terriglobales > Acidobacteriaceae > EB88. Next base: position 4,040 of record CAXSHS010000044.1, read on the forward strand.
GTCCCGCTGCGCGGGTGATACGGCAGGGAGCTCAAACCGGCGCTCCAGTGTTCGGCCCAGAAACGATTTGCGTGAAACCCCGGCCAGAAGGGGGCGACCCAGCGGCAGCAGATCATGCTGGCCTCGCAGCAGGGCGTAGTTCGCCTCCCAGGCTTTGCCGAAGCCGTAGCCAGGGTCCAGCGCGATCCGGTTTTCCTCTACGCCCGCTGCCTGGGCGGCGGCCAGGCGGCTGCTCAATCCATCCAGTACCAGCGGCACCACGGTACGCGGCGGCAGCGCGGGCAGGCTGCGCCAGTCATCGGGCTTGCCGCGCGTGTGCATCAGGATGACGCCGCACCTGGCCGCAGCGCATACGTCAGCCATGGCCGGGTCCCATAGAAAGCCGCTGACGTCATTGATAATCTCCGCCCCGGCGGCAAGGGCGGCCTGCGCGGTGGCAGCCCGGTAGGTATCGACTGAGAGAACGGCGTCGGGCCGCTCCCGGAGAACGGCTTCAAGCACCGGCAGCAGCCGGTCCTGCTCTTCGGCAGGGGAAATGGCATGGTCACTGCCTGCGCCGGAGTTCGGTCGGGTGGATTCGGCACCGATGTCCAGCAGGTCGGCACCGGCATCGAGCAGGCTGAGTGCATAAGCTACAGCACGGCCTGCCTCGCGCGGCAGTGCCCCGCGGCTGCGCTCGCCCAGCAGATGAATGCCCTGCGCGCCTGCGCGGGTCTCGTTGAGCGGTATTTCCGAGGGTAGAAGACCATCGCCTGAAAACGAGTCCGGAGTGAGGTTGACGATGCCCAGGATCAGGGTCCGGCTCCCGACCGGGAGCGAACGAGTACGGAGCTGCCAGTTCATCTGGAGGCGTTGGGCGAAAGGCATACGCATGAGGTTACATGGAGCCAAGGGCATGCAGACCGGATGGCACTTGCTGTTTGTGCGACGGTGTGAAGTTCCAAGGCGAAAGCAGGTCCTTCGACTTCGCTCAGGATGACACCGGGAGAGGCGAAAGCAGGTCCTTCGACTTCGCTCAGGATGACACGGGTTACTTTCTGACTTCTTGTTTTGCGACTTCGCACACATTTTCTCAAGTGACACAAACGGGCAGGCGGGATGAAGGACCGGTGCTACACTCCGGGGCACGATGCGCATTCGCTTTCATGCCCTGCTGCTGACCTTTGCTCTGCCCTTTTCGCAGAACGGATGGGCGCAAACTCCTCAGCCCGCTCGCCCCATGGCAGCTGTTGCGGAGGCCCTGCTGACAACACAGGCCGAGCTGCGCACGCACTGGGGCGTTTCTGTTGTAGACGCGGCAACCGGTGCGGTGCTGTACGCGCGCCGTGACGGTGAACTGTTTGAGCCTGCCTCAAACGCCAAGCTGTTTACCACCGCAGCCGCGCTGGCGTTGCTCGCGCCCACGTATACCCTTGGCACCCGTGTGACAGCTGAAGGGACTGTGGACGCAGCAGGTACGCTGCACGGCGATCTGCGGCTGACGGGCGGTGCAGACCCCACGCTTTCAGGCAGGGTGTACCCGTATGCCGGCAAGACGGAGCGGCCCAATCCGCCCCTGGCCGCGCTTGATACGCTTGCCGCGCAGGTGCTTGCCGGTGGGGTTCGATCGGTCGATGGGCCGGTAATTGCGGATGACACGCTGTTCCCGGATGAGCGCTACGGCGCAGGCTGGAGCTGGGACGATCTGCAATGGGAGTACGGCGCTGCGATCTCTGCGCTGCCGGTAAACGACGATGTGCGCTACCTTACCGTTGCGCCCGGCGCTGCAGCGGGGCAGCCGGTAGCCGCAAGCTGGTTGCCGGAGGTACCCGGTCTGGAAAGCGGGCTTGAGATTACTGCGGTGACCTCAAGCGCCGGTGCCATGCCGACGCTCGGCGTTGCGCGCATGCCGGGGGGCAGCATATTGCGCGTTTATGGAAGCTTGCCCATCGGCGGAGCGCCGGTCCATCTGGCGCTCGCGCTTGACGACCCGGCGCGGTTTGCCGGGCAGGCATTTCGCGCTGCGCTGATGCGGGCGGGCGTCTCTGTCATGGGTGATGCGAGTGTGGAGCACCGCGCGCCTAGCGAGACACAATCTTTTGCAGCGCAGACGCATGCGCCCGTAGTGCTGCGTACATTGCCTGCCGGGTCGACATCACTGCAATCTGCAACAGGTGCCGGGCGGATTGTCGCTACACGAACTTCGCCGCCGCTGTCCGATATTGTGACGGTAACGAACAAGGTTTCGCAGAACCTGCATGCCGAGCTGCTGCTGCGCTTGCTGGGCCGGGCTGAAGGGGCAGACGGCTCCTCCGCGCAGGGCGCGCGGGTGGTGCGGGCGTTTGCAACCACGCAGGCCAGGGTGTTACCGGATGACTTTCTGCTGTACGACGGGTCCGGTTTGTCGACGAAAGACCAAGTGACACCGCGTGCGCTTACCACTCTGCTGCGCTACAGTGTGACGCAGTCCTGGGGGGCCTTGCTACGCAGCTCCCTGCCGGTTGCCGGAGTGGATGGAACGATCGCGGGGCGCTCGCCTACGCTGCGCGGACGTGTGCAGGCCAAGACCGGCACGCTGGGAGAGGTGGACGCGCTAAGCGGCTTTCTGACGGCTGACAGCGGCAGGCTGCTTGTGTTTTCCATTCTCTGCAACGACCATCCCGGGCCGGGTGCGCGCGGGGTCATCGACGCGCTGGTGCAGGCTGCGGCCCAGAATTTTTAAGTGCGTTTTCCAATTGCGTTGCAGAAACGGCTGTCGCAGAGTATAGCCATGTCTCGTAAAACGCTCTACCTGATCCTGTTCATCGCAGGTGTTGCCATTCCGATATCGGTATTTCTTCCGTGGCTTGCGGCACATGGCATGAACGTACGCTTGTTTGCGCAGGAACTCTTTGCCAATCGCATCAGCACGTTCTTCGCGCTTGACTTGTTGCTGACCGCGGTCTGTGTTTTGCATCTTGCGCGACTGGAACGAGAGCGTCTGCGGCTTTGGTGGGTACCGGCGCTGGTTACAGTGCTTATCGGAGTCTCTGCCGGATTGCCGTTACTGCTGTATTTGCGAGCAGACTTAAACAAGGATCAAGCCGGCGGCGAAGCAGGGTAAAACTGCCTTATCGCTTCAGCTTCGCCGCTGTTGCGTCCACGTCAAACGTGTCTGGCGGCAACGGCACGTTATAGCTTACGTGTGTGAGATAACGCTGCGCGGTCATGTCGCCGTTGTGGTAGATCGTCTGGTTCAGCGAGGTGGGGATGCCGTCGACCGGGTGGTAGTCGGCGTACTCTACCGCGTCCTCGTCCTTGTCTTTGTAGAGCGGATTGCGCGAGGTAAATGAAACCTTTACGGGCAGGTGTGTGTCCGCGTCGAGTTGCAATGTGATGTTGTCATTCTGAGCATCGAGCATGTTGATTTCGTCGATGAGGTGGCGGTCGACAAACTTGTGGCCGCCGAAAAACAGCACCGTGCCGGGCTCGTGCTGCCAGATGCGGACTGCTTCGTCTAAGGAGTGGTCGCGGCGGCGGAAGCTTGCGCCGTACTCTTCGGGTGGCAGCAGGCGCTTGCCTCGGTAGGTGATCTCCCAGGCCTGATCGGCAAGCAGGACGGTGACCACGTCGCGCTTCTTGCTGAACTCGGTGCGCTGCATACCGGCGTCGGTGCGCGAAACAGGTACGGTTCGCAGGGAGAAGAACTTGCCGATGGACCCTGTGGGTTTGCCCTGGTAGAAGCCCGAGGTCATGCCCTCTTCATACACGTTGTGGATGCCCAGCCACTGGGGACCGCCGAGCGCGGTCAGCATTTGCGCTATCAGTGTGACTGCCTGCGGGTCGCTCGTGTTGCCGTCTGTGGCGGCGGTGGTCTGCGGGACGGCGGATAAAGGCGGTAGCAGCAATAAGCCTGCGATAGCGAATTTTGGCAGAAGGCTCATGCTAGCCCACCAACACGGCGCCGCCGTTGACGTTGAGGATTTCACCGGAGATGAAGCCCGCATACGGGGTGCATAGAAACAGGATGGGAGCAGCAGCCTCTGTGACAGTGCCTACGCGGCCCAGCGGAATAGTGCTGAAAATTTTGGCTTTGCCGCTTTCCGTCGCAAGTGCCGGGGCTGACATATCGGTGGCAACCCAGCCGGGGGCTACACAGTTGACCAAAATGCCCTGCCCGGCAAGCTCACTTGACAGGCTCTTGGTGAAGGAAAGCAGCGCACCTTTAGACGCGGCATAGTCCGCGTGGAACGCCTCGCCGCGCTGTGCGGCGGTAGAAGCCACCAGCACGATGTGGCCGCCGGTGCCCTGGGCCTGGAACCGCGCCACTGCTGCTTGTACGAGCCCGAACACGCTGTCGAGATTGATGCCCATGGTGCCGCGCCATTGCGCGTCCGCCATGGTGCCGATGGGCGCGTCATGCGAGGGCCAGATACCGTGGTTTACCACCAGCGCATCGAGCTGATCCCATTGTGCAATCGCCTGCTCGACCAGGGTGCGGCCCGCGTCGCCGGTGCCGAGCTCTTGCTGAATCGCGCGGCACCGGTCCGGGCCGCCGCATTGCGTCACAAGCGCCTCTGCTGCGCTACCTGCTGCACGGTAGTTGAAGACGACCTGTGCACCGGCTTGCGTGAACAGCCGCACAGTTTCTGCGCCGATGCCGCGTGAGCCGCCGGTGATGAGCGCGACCTTGCCGGTTAGGGAGAGTGTGACTGCCATGGCTTTCAGAATATCGTGAGCAGGTCCGCCGACCCCTATGAGCTAGACCAGCTTGAGCCGGATGGGGCCTTTGGCATGGCTCGGGTCCACCGGGTGCCCCTGTTGCATGATGATGAGCCGACCGGCGGCATGGAGGCGACGAGCGGCGGCGCGGGCAGGCTCCATTAGCGGCTCCCAGCTTGCGCGGTCCTCAGAGTCGGGCGCGACGCAGCGAGCGGCTTCTGACGGGCAGATGGTTTTACCCGCGCCGCGCTCGGCCAGCAGCGCCAGGATTGCGGCTTCCAGTGCCCCGTCCTCGCCGCTTGCGGTTGTGGATTTGGCCCTGCGCCGACAGCCGTCGGAACAGTATTTGATTTCGGGCCAGTTGCGCTCCCACTTTTTACGCCAGGTGATCTCTCGACCGCAAACGACGCAGCTTTTCGGGGCTGGGATTTCCATATTTTCCTTCTCTACAGGATAGACCGTGATCTGTTGAAGCTTTGTGCCGTCAACGGCAGTTGCCGGCTGTTACCGACCGTGTGAGCACAGCCTCGACATCCTAATGGTTAGTTCGATCCCGAACACAAGGAGAAATACATATGGCTTCCCCTACCCTAGACGCGACAATCCAGGCTCTACAAAACGGTCCGAAGAAGGTTCCAGTACCCGCGGCGATTCAGAACATTGATACTTGGGCAACAGAGCTCGGCGAAAGCAAGGACGAGGGCCTCAAGTCCGTGGCCGCCGATCTTAAGAACTTGAAGAGCCTGCTTCAGGCCGGAACCCCGGACGATTCGGCGATCACCACCCTGCTACAGAAACTAAGCAAGTCGACCACCGCGGCCGGCGGCCCCAACAGCAAGCTTCAGGAACTCGGCACGCTTCTCGCGAGCTAGTTTCAAGTAAGCTACGGTGCAACCCGGAGAGCCTGCATGCGTGTGGGCTCTTCCACCATGTTGCAGTATAGAGTCGGATGTCTCGCCTCTATACTGGGCCTTCATGGAAACGATACAAACAGTGGAACAATCGCCCGGCACGCCGTCCCCCAGAACATTTCCCCCGGTAGAGGAACAGCTCGATCTGCTGCAAAAAGGCGCAGCCGAGATCATCCGTGTCACGGACCTGCGTGAGCGGCTGGAGCAATCTCGCAAAACCAGCACGCCGCTGCGGGTCAAGGCCGGTTTTGATCCGACGGCGCCCGACCTGCACCTGGGCCATACCGTGCTGATGCGCAAGCTCAAGCACTTTCAGGATCTCGGGCATCAAGTTATTTTTCTAGTCGGTGACTTTACTTCGTTGATCGGCGATCCTACAGGCCGCTCCGCCACGCGTAAACCGCTGACACGCGGGCAGATCGACGAAAATGCCAAATCTTATACTGACCAGGTCTTTCGCATTCTTGATCGTGAGAAGACGGAGGTCCGGTTTAATTCTGAGTGGCTCGACAAGCTCGGTTTTGAAGGCATCATCCGGCTGGCGGCGCAGTTCACGGTTTCGCAGATGCTGGAACGCGATGACTTCCACAAACGCTGGGAGGAGGAGAAGCCGATTTCGCTTCATGAGATGTTGTACCCGCTGGCTCAGGGGTACGATTCGGTTGCGCTGCAATGCGATGTCGAGCTCGGCGGCACCGATCAGAAATTCAACCTGCTGATCGGCCGCGAACTACAGCGGCATTACGGCCAGCCCTCGCAAATCGTGCTGATGACGCCCATTATCGAGGGGCTTGACGGCGTGCAGAAGATGTCAAAATCGCTCGGCAATGCTATCGGCATCCATGAGCCCGCGGGGGAGATGTACGGCAAGATCATGTCCATTTCAGACGCACTGATGTGGCGCTTCTGGGAGCTGCTGACCGACTCACGCACGAGCGAGACCGCGGCGATGCAGGCTGAGATTGCGAGCGGCACGCTACACCCTATGGAAGCGAAAAAGCGGCTGGCACGCACGATTGTCGGCGGATACTATCCGGCAGAGACGGTGCGCGAGGCCGATGAAGGCTGGGCGCGGCAGTTCCAGCGGGATGAAGCGCCGGAGCACGTTGAAGAGATCGCCGTACTTGCAAGCGAAGTCGGCTGGACCGAGGCCGCGCAGCAAATTCGGCTTGACAAGCTGCTGGTGCAGCTCGGCCTGGCTGACTCTGCAACGGACGCGACTCGCAAGCTGAAGCAAGGCTCCGTCCGCATCGCCGGTGAGGTGGTGGGTACCCCGTATGCGGCTATCGGCAGCCTGCCCGCGACCCTGGTACTGCGTGTAGGTAAGCGCATGCGTGCAGCCGTATTGCACGGGTAAAAGCTCTTCTGGAAGTGCTTCATGAGATTACCCCGACTGGAAACAAAGGCTTGCCGGACAACCTGTTCCGGGTAGAATGGCTGCGTTCCGCTACGATATTTCCCATCAACCCCCATTTGCCGGAGTTCCCTGCCCTGATGCGCATTGTCACACTGGAAGAGCACGTCCTGACCGCTGATTTTGCCGCAGCTACACGCAAGCTCGCTACCGGCCCGCCGGCAAAACTACGCGCCCGCATGGAGCCTGCCCTGCTGGAGATGGGCGCGGCGCGCATACAGGCCATGGATGAGGCCGGGGTGGATGTTCAGGTCCTCTCACTAGCAGCCGACGGCCTGGATGCGCTGCCGTCCGACGAAGCAACGGCGCTTGCCGCGAGCAGCAACGACCAGATCGCTGCCGCCATTACCGCCTACCCGGATCGGTTCGCGGGTTTCGCCACGGTTGCCCTGGGCGACACCGATGCCGCTGTGCATGAGATATACCGCGCGATTACGAAGCTGCGGTTCGCGGGTATCCGGCTGTACGGCACTGCCGGGGGAATCTCGCTCGATGATGAACGCTTCAAGCCGGTATGGGCAGCTGTTGAAGCTCTTCAAACGCCGGTATACCTGTATCCCGGGCCGCCGCCGCCGGCAGTGGAGCAGGCGTACTACAGCGGCCTGTCGGGTAATACAGCCAAGCTCATGTCTATCGCTGCCTGGGGCTGGCATGCGGAAACTGGTGTCCACATTCTGCGGTTGATTGTTTCCGGGCTTTTCGACCGGTATCCCGGCCTGCAGCTCATCGTAGGGCATATGGGAGAGAGCCTGCCGACCTCGATTGCCCATGCGGGCAGCGTGCTCGACCAGATCGGTCAGCGGCTCCACCTGCCTGTTGAGAAGTACTTCCACCGGCACTTCTGGATCACTACCAGCGGCTACTTTTCTCCGGCCACGTTCAGCCAGGCGGTAGAGTCGATCGGCATCGACCGCATGCTGTTTTCTATTGAATACCCGTTCAGTTCCATGATCCGAGGCCGTGACTTTTTGGACAGCCTGGTGCTATCGCCGGAGGATCGCGAAAAGCTTGCGCACAGCAATGCAGACCGTCTGCTGAAGCTCCCTACGGGTGTCAGGGAGCCGTTCCCCGTGCCGAGGCAGCATTGACCGTGCTCCCTGCCGGGGCGTCAGGTACTGCGGCATCCGGGGTCGCGAGCAGACGGTGCAGGTGCCGGGATGCCGCGCGGGCGTTCGGCACGTCTGTCCGTTCTATGGAAACGGTGTTGACCACAGCGGGATCGTCGCGGAGTTTTGCGAACAGCTGCCCGTTACTGGCACGGGGTACATCCAGGCTGTCGGCGGCAAAACCGTCCGGGATGGTGACAGGCTTGAGGAACTGCGACTCCGCGGAGACAGACTGCAGCAGGTACAGGCCGTCACCGGTGAGGGTGCAAGAGCCTGCATCCGTAGGGCAGGTATAGCTCGCAAACGTGGGCATGCGTACCAGCGTTGCCACCGGTACCCAGTCGCCGGTGGTACCGTCGGCCAGGATAGGCCGCATGTGCAGGAGTCCAAAGGCAGACGGGTTGAAGCTTTTTGCCGGATCCAATGTGCCAATTGCTGTTTTTGCATCTTGCAGCACCAGCTGGCCGGACGCGATGGAGAAGGTCACGGACGAGAGTCCGTCCACGGTTGCAACTTCAATGGACTCGCCCTTGCTGAAGGTTTCCGGGGTTTGTGATTTAACCGAAAAGCGCAGCTTGCCGTCGAGCGGCAGCTCGTCCGGTGTGCCCAATCGCATGAGGACTGCCGGTGGGGGCTGTGTCAGGGGCGCAAGCTGTACATTCTTGTTGAGGAGCGTGATGGCAGGTCGGGCTGCGTCCACCGTGACAGGGACGGTGACGCTGCGACCGTCCTTGAGCATTAGCTGTGCGGTGCTGTTGGACCCGGTCAGGAGATTCTTGATGCTGTCGGTGCCGGGGGCAGACGTCAGTTCCAGCGAGTCCGTAGTGCCGGTGCGCGACAGCTTGCCGGGATCGAAACGCTCTCCGTGAAGGTCCAGGCTTGCGACTTCGTCCAACCGGGTGCCGCTCAGCACGCCGCCGTGGTCGCCGGCATGGAGAGTGAACACACTGTAGTTGCCGGCCTCGGCAAAGCTGGATACATTCAGGGTTTGCGGGGCAGGCAAGCCGGACTGCCGGATGGAAAGCAGAACAGGCCCGGGCTGGGTACCCTCTAGCGATACGGTCGCCACAATACCGTCAGCCCCGTCGGGCTTGAAGCCGGCTTTGCCCTCCTTGCCGCTCGCGTCCCGGTAATCCACCTCGTCCACACAAGCCGCGGACGGGCTGCGCAGGTGCAGTTCGTCGTCGCGGCCTACCACCAGCGCGTTCTTGTCGGCGTCAGCCAGTGTCCAGTTCGCGCCTTGTGTGGAGCGCAGTTTGAACGAGGGACCGGTGTACGGGTCAAACCCCCAGTAGCCGTGTACTGTCGCCTCCACTTCAGTACCGAGATCGGCATTTTCAAGCACAGGCGCGGGCACCAGGAAGCCGCCTTCCGCGGCATCAGGATGGGTCGGCAGGTCGACGGACTTGCCGTTGCCGCTTTGGAGGTGCAACGTCAGGCCGTGCGCGAAGCCGGTCGAAAAGATCGCGGGCGCGCCGTCGACGGGTAGAATCAGCGGGCTGCGGCCCATGCAGAAAACCTGCTTCGGGTCTACAGGGTGCAGCCTCGGCGCTTCCGCCTTTTTAATAGGAGGCAGCGCCACCACCAATACCGACTTGGGATTGTGGAACGACGGCGGCGCGTTGAGCCACAGGTTCATGTCTCCGCCGTCGGCGCTTGAAAGCGCGGGGATGTACTGGTACTGCGCGGTATGGAAGGTAGCCAGCAAACGCCCGATATCGAGCGCCACGGCGATGTACGGGTCATACAAGCCGGCAGTGCTGCCTACCGTCGAGCCCGCCTGCAGCGCCAAGTCGCTGCTGGGGCCATTCAGTAGCCCTTGCGTGGCGCTGCTGCTGCCGTTATCGAGCACAATGGCACTCTGGCTCTGCTGGAGGCAGGAGGCTTGCTGGTCTGCGGGTCGCGAAAAGCAGTCCGCATTCAGTTTGAGCGACAGCGAACGGGCCAGCGTGTTCGACTCGCTTTTCACTTTCTCCGGGTCCTGGATGTCCTTGAGCGATGCGAGGTACGTGTTGATGCGGTCGCGATCTTCGCCGGCGATGTTCAGGTCCTGGCCCGCGCGGACAAATGCGCCGGGCCGCCCGCGTACCGCGTTTTTCAGGGTAGAAAAGTCACCGCCGGTCTCCGGTGCAAACAATACCACGGCCTGCTGTGCGCCGGGGGGCACCACAATGTAGGCACCTTCGTCGATGACCTGCTTGTTCCAGGCTTCGACTTTTACAAACCAGTTGTCAGGCGGAGGGTTCGTTGAACCGCGCAGAAATACGGCCACCATCAGGTAGTGCACGGACTCATGCTCGCCCAGCACGGGGTGCAGCCAGAGCCGGTCCCCCTCATCGAGCGTAGGCACCTGGGCTATGGGCAGGGACTTGCCCGCGCGCTGGACCTTGACTTCAAGCGTAGGGCCGCGCAAGTCAAACTGTGCGGTTTCCGCGTGAGCGTACCCGCCAAGAATCGAGAGCATGACAGCTAAACAGGTCGTATGTATCAGGCGCGAGAGCATGTTGTTCCTTATGACTCTATTTTCAGTGCGGCGGACGCATGGATCAAGCAGATAGCCGCCTTCCTGAGAAGCGGATGACACGAGAGTCATCTTGTGTATCGGCAGTTTTACGGATTTGAGTACCTCAACCTCAACCTGGGTCAGGCTGAGCGTACCGTAGTCGAAGGATCTGCCGTTGGAGCTACCCTGCGCAGCTTCTGCTTTGCATATTGGTTGATGAGGAACAGCAGAATCAACACTGTGGGCGCACATACAGTCCACAACACCGTGTTGCGGCGGCCGTTGTTGATCTCTACCGGGAGGTCGCCGCTGAAGTGCGCCGAGCTACCCGCCTGCACGTCAAGGATCAGGGTATAGTCCCCGGCGGCGGACAGGGGAACGGTAGCCCCCAGCAGCTGTCCACTGGCGCTGTTACCCGGCTTCAGAGTGAAGGCGACCGGCGTATGACCGGCGAGGGTGAGCTCACCGTGCGCGGAGGCACCGGGTGTTACCGCGCTGTCACTTGTGTTTTGTACCAGAAGGGCCAGATCGACGGGTCCGGCCACGAGCGGGTCCGGCGCGGAAAACAGCGTGACCGTAATGTTGCCGGAGGTCCCATGAAAGGCAATGTGCGGGCCGTCCGCATGGGCGGCACAGGCAGGCAGCAGGAACAGGAGACTGAAGACATGCCGGTTCACATGCCGGCCATGCCGCGCATTTGCATCGGCTGCAACAGAATCCAGATGCCTGCGACATAAAGTGCAATCGCCACACCGGCCCATGGCAGCAGCACCCGCCCGCGCGCCCAAACCGAGCCGGGTGCCGGCTTCACTATATGACCATCACCGCTGCCGCCGACCAGCCGCCATCCCAGGTACAAGGTACCCAGCAGTCCCGCGTCGAGAATCCCCATCTGCACCCCTAGCAGTGCATGGAAGTCGAGCAACGGCTGTTCGCTCATCCAATCCGGTTGCGAGAGGCGGCTCAGGTGAATACCTATGTTTGCAAGGTCATGGCCCGCCTGGAATATGCCCGGTTCGAGCGAGCCCCAGGCCGTGATGAGGTGAAAGCTGAGATGTGCCGCCCACATGCCGAGCCCCATGGGCAGTAGCGCCAGCGTCCAGTGCGGTAAAGCCTGTGCCAGTGTGTGCGGCAGGCCCGGCTGACGCGCAGGACCGGCTTGAGGACGCATGAAGCGTACAACCAGGGCCAGTGTGCCGAGCAGAACCATGGGTAGAGCCGCAGCCAGCAGCAAGCCTGCCGTCATGGTGACAGGGGAGGCCAGCCGTGCGCCAAGCCGGTCGAGGGCGTCGGCAACCGGCACCACCATCACAGCAGCGCTCCCAAAAGCGGCAGCTATCACCGTTGCGGCGAGTACGGCGACATCCATGCGCTGCGAGTAGCGGCCTACTGCTGAACGCTGCGGGTCTCGCACGGCCAGCTGCACCAGGTCGCGCGCGGGCGGCTGTACAAACAAGCCGACATTGTCATGCGGGCAGGCTTTGACGCAGTCCATGCACAGGGTGCAGTCCATGTTGCCAGCCTTCTCGGGCAGGAACAGGTGCAGCTCGCAGCCTCTTTGAAATGGTTGTGCCGAGGTGGGAGCCTGAGGGTTACCGTGCCCGGCGATACAGTCGCGTGTGGAGCAGGTGCCGCAGGTTGCAAGGGAGCGCGGTGCCACCTCAATCGGCGACAGTAGCGACGACACAAAGTTGAACTGCCCCAGCGGGCACACGTACTTGCAAAATGAGGCGTCACGGAAGACGGAATCTACCGCAAATGCCGTTGCGAAGTACGCCAGCAGGAGCCAGGCAGTGCGCATGGGCGAATTCCACAGCGCCAATGCCTCGTACGCCCAGAAAAACACGGTCACCAGGGCAAGAGGAAGCCACTTATTGCGCAGGGGGCGCGGCCAGATTCGTTGCTCGATCCCAAAGCGGCGCAGCACCCACTTGGCTACCTCGCGCGGCAGGGTGAACGGGCAGCTCATGCAGAACAGATTGCCGCACAGCAGCAGAGCGAGTACAAAAATGCCCCGGCCAAACGTCCATGGAATGATGCCGGCCAGGTTCATCGAGCCCATTTGTTGGCCGAACAGACCGTCAACAATGATGGCGGCTGCGATGAGCAGTGAGACAGCCTGTAGGCTTTGCCGACCATACCGGGAGCGGAGGAAGGCACCGACCGCAGGCAGGCGCAACAGGTCCAGATTTGTTCTCAGGTCTCTTGTAGAGTTTGCCGCGGTACGCGGCTTGGCGATACCTGGCGAGCTTTGCGCGCGGCGCAATTCGGTGAGCCGCGCGTTAGCAGCCTCCATATTGGCACGGCGGCGCTCCCCCTTGTGCGACAGCAGGTTGATGGTGATAAGCATGGCCGCCCCCAGGAACGAGATGGAGCCGATGACCCACATCAGCGAGCCGGCGGCCACCTGGTCGTTCAGCACAGAGATGTTGAAGAAGCGCGGTACTGCCGCATATGCCGGGTACACCACGCGCCCGGAAAAACTGAGAAACGCGGAAAGACCTGTATTGATGATGTCAGCCGAGAGCAAAAACGGCAGCAGCAGCCAACGGCTGGCTTTATAGGTGGTAGGCCATGGTGCCACGATATGCCACCAGAACAGCACGCTGGTGGACAGGAAGCAGATGTGCTCAAACTCATGCCAATTGGGTGATCGTAGCGCTAGGTCATAAGACGCCGGTATATGCCATGCGATGAAAGTAAAGTTCATCAGCAACCAGGCAAACAGCCGCGAGGCAAAGAGCCGCTGAACGGCATGCACAGGGCGCAGCGTAAAGAACGGCCCCAGTCCTTCGCGAACAAAAAAGCGAGGCAATCCCCGCAGCATCGGTACGACAGGCGCGCCCAGCACCAGCAGAGGCGGTGCAATGGCCATCAGCAGCAGGTGCTGGATCATGTGCGCCAGGAGCAGGACGCCGGAGTACACATCGAGCGGTGATGCAATAGCCACGAACACTATGAGTAGCCCGCCGAGAAAGCAGCTTACGCGCCACAGGGGGATTTGCTCAGGGCGCGTGGCAGAAAGCGCGCGCCAGCCACGTAAATACACCCACGCAGCCAGGAAAATTGAAAGCGCGGGTAGCTTGGGTATGGAACCGAGGCCGTAGGAGAAGGCGGCCTGTGTAGCGTCCTGCATGGAGGATCAGCTTTCCTGACAGTCTGGAACTATGAATTCAAGTGAAACGGCAGCAGCCCGAAGGCCGCTGCCGCTTGATAGCCCACTGGATTGGGAAGTTTAACGGCTAGGTGCTGCCAGCATGCTGATGGTGGACGGAGACTTGCTTGTCTCCGCCTTGCTCTGAGTCACCGGCTTTTTAGCAGGCGGCTGCGGTTGGTCCTGACTTACCGTTGTCGGGCCACGTGCACCTGTCAACGGGTTATCCGTCTGATGATCCGGGTCTGTCGGAGGCTCAAGCGGTGCAGATGCATCCCTTGCCGGGGGCTGATTTGCAGGGTGCATGGTCTCAAGGAAAGCAACGATAGCAGTTGTCTGCGCAGGAGATAGATTTTTACCGTAAGCCGGCATGTTTCCGCCGCCCTGCAGTACCTGACGCACTAGCTGGTCATACGTCAGACGGGTTGCTACTGCATCCAAGTTCGGTCCGCGCAAACCGCCTTCATTGCCGATCTCATGGCAATTGCGGCACTGCTTGGATTGGAATACGATAGCCCCTGCCCCCTCAAGCGGCATCTCCGCATGAACCTTGGCGACCGGCAGCGTAGCACCGCTCCAGGCTGTCATCTTCGGGCTCCAGGGCTCGTAGGTGCCCAGGTGGTTGAGAATGGACAAGCTCACTGCCAGAACAACAAGTGTAAGTACTGCTACAGGGCGACGGCTCCAATGCTTCTCGCCTTCTCCGGCAATGAACGGCAAGGCTACCAAGACTGCTATAGCAATTGGGGGAGCAATCAGCAGAAATGGGGTCTCTAATGAGTTAGGCAGGTACGACAGAATCGAGTAGATCCATAGGAAGAAGTAGTCCGGCTTTGGAGCTACCTGAATGATGGTCGGGTCTGGCTGACCGCCAGGTCCGAACGGTCCAAAGGCAACCGCGCAAACCGCTACAGCAGCGTAGATAGCGGCGGAGAAAAACAAGTCCTTCCACACGGCTCCGGGAACAAACGCAATACCATCCTTGTGTGCAAGCTCGTTATACTCATGCACGTAGGTGGAACGGCGCACGATGCGACCCGGCATAGGCCACTCATTGATGCCCAGCTTAAGTACGAGCCAGACGTGAAGGCCGGTGAAGGCCATCAGCAAGCTCGGCAGGATAAAGACGTGCAACGCGAAGAAGCGCGTCAGCGTGGCACCGCCAATGATAGGGCCGCCTAACAGTGCATGCACAGCATACGGACCAATTACAGGAACTCTGCTGGCAATGGATGCACCGATGCCCAAGCCCCAGTATGCATCCTGGTCATAGCGCATTACCTGACCGGTAAATGCCATGCCCATGGTCAGGAACAGCAAGCCGACGCCAAGCAGCCATGACAGCTCACGCGGGAACTTGTAGGCACCGAACAGAAATACCTGTGCCATGTGAACGACAACAACCGCCACCATGAAGTTGGAGCCCCAGCCGTGCATCGCGCGAAGGAACCAGCCTAGGGGCAAGTTGTTATTGAGGTAATTCAGGCTTTGCCAAGCTTCACTGGCAGATGGGGTGTAAACAAGCGCAAGCAGGATTCCGGTCAGAATCTGAAGTACAAGCAGCGCAGTTGCCGCGGACCCGAAAACATACCACCAGCTGGCGGTTGACTTCGGCACCGGGTGCAGTGCGGACTCCTTGACGAAGCCCTCCAGCTGTACCCGGCGCTCGACCCAGCCATAGGTCTCGAGTGCGGTCTTCTTAAGATTGATATTTAACCTAGGCATGATGGTTCCCTCTTACTTGGATCGTTAAGGCGGGCCTGTGTAGAAAGAGTAGGCAGTTGGCCTGCATTGATCTGCAGCTCGCCATTTATGAGCTTCCACTTGTACTCAAACATGCCACGATCCGGTGGACCGGCGGCACGAGAGCCATCCTGGTAGTAGACGCCGCCGTGGCAGGGGCACATGAACAAGCCGGACTGCGGAAACCAGCGTACGGGGCAACCGAGGTGCGCGCAGTTGATGGCGAACACCTGAAATGTTTCATCGCTGAGTCGCCGCACCCAGCAGGCAGTGTTATCCGCTGCACCATCATCCGGCGCCTTATAGGGCGTAACAAATGTAGCTAAGCGTGTCTGCCCGTTCGGGTAGCGGTCCACAGTACCAAGTGACACCCAAGATTTGTAGAAACCCTTTTTACGGATGGCTGGTCCAATGATGTAGCCGACCACTGGAGCGGTAATAGCCAGACCGACGATGGCATTCAAGCCGACACCGATCCACATCAGCGTGCTGCGGCGGGTGACCGGGCGAACGTATGAAGGTTTGTCTTGAGTTTTATGATCCTCAACCTTGGTGTCAGCGACTTTAATCTGGTGATCTTCTGTTGTGCTCATTACTGTCCGGTCCTCCTTTGCAGTTCTGTTCCGGTTCCGGGATGCGGGTTGCCGGAATCCCCTTGCCGATGCGCGCTGAGAAAAGCAACGACATCTGTGATGTCAGTGTCACTCAACGGATGGCCCGGTATGTCGTTGCGATAATCCGGCTGACCCAAATCCGGTCTACCTGTAATGATGGTTGTACGTATCCCTTGGTCGCTAATCAGCGCAAGATAGGTTGGATCTGTTACAGACCCGTTTTTACCTGGATGAAGCACAATACCGTTCGCTCCCGCAGCCCCATGGCAGCTGGCGCAAGCCTGTCCATATACCTGCACGCCGTGCGCGGTATCTCCCGGGTGCGAGGCAGCATAGGGCGGCAAGGTCATCCCTGCCAGCATAGCGGGCTTTGCCCAGCGTTCGTGCATACCTTTTACAATTGCGTTGATCTGACCATCAGCCAGCAAACCGCCTGCCGTGGTGCCGAAGGCTGGGCTCAGACCGCCCGGTCCACCATTGACGATGTAGTTCTTGATTAGGGCATCAGAGGCAATGCCGAAGTACAAAGGGTTGTTCAGAGCAATAGCCGGGCCGTTCACACCGTTCAGACCATGGCAGGATGAACAATTATCTCTATACAGGATATCGAAGTCGACAATCTGGTCCGGGCGCGGCTCCACTTCCTTCATGCTCGCGGGCCCGTTGATGAGCCGGTCACAGCCGGTCGCACCCGCTGCAAGGACAGCAAGGGCTGCTGCGGCCGCGATCTGTTTCCACCTGCAATTACGAAACTGCGGCATTAGCTGCGGTCCTCCGAGACGTGCTCTTTTTCATCGGCATCCTGGTGCATCAAACCCGGCGCTTCCAGGCCCAGCCGTAGGGCGAACGGCAACGATTGCGCGGTACGGACATATTCCGAGCGTGACACCACCAGCCCGGCGACCAGGCCGAATGTAAATTGGGAAATGAGAAAATCAGGCCAGTTGATGTGTGAACTCATCATGGGATTGATTGTCGGCAGGGTAGCGAAGAGCAACCCGCTCCAGGCCAACGGCGCGATGATGCCGCCGAGGATGACGGGATGCTTCGGCATCAGCGGCAAAGCCGAGCCGTAAAGAAGGCCGATCAGGGTGCAGGAGATCGCGTGAATGATGACTGCGATACCGAGCGTCTGCGCATGGAAGGCGCGCAGACTTTCTACGCTCATATCCGACACCCCCGAAGCGCTTGAAATGCCGGCGCCGCCCAGCAGGTTGATGGGATACCAGATAGAGTGCTGAAAGAAAAAGCCGTACGCAAGCGCCGGAACGATCATCGCGATGCCGCCTGCAATGCCGCCCTTAAGGCCGGTGAGGACAGAGAAGCCCTCAATCGGCAGGTGGGCGCGGTGCTCCTGACCCTTCGGCGATGTGGTAAGACTGTTGGTACCGACGCGTGCCACGGTCTTGCGCGAACTGGCAATTTCAATTTCCTGAACACGCACATCTACCGGTTCATGCGCCTCGTGCGGCAGCACATCCTGAAACCATTTGACACAACCGTAGGCAAGCATTAGGAAGCCGAAGATGCTGATAACGTAATGTGTCAGGATGCCGGCTACGAGCAGAGTAAAACCAAGTGCAGTTACGATGGGCCATGGGGTCGGCGCCGGCAGGTGCAAACCTTCCTCATGCGGCATACCATGCGGCTTCACCGGTTCCCCATGAGGTATCTGAATTCCGGATTGCCCTGAATCGCCGGTGTCCGCGTAGTCCATGGTGCCGGTTCTTTCTTGCTTGCTCATGCGTTGTCCCTACTCTGCTTTAACTGCCCTGCTGCACTGCCCGATCAATCTATCTGCTTATCTGCCGATGATGTACACGACAGCGAATACTACGACCCACACCGCATCTACGAAATGCCAGTAATAAGCCATGGTCTGGATGCGCTCGCTGTTTTTGCGCGTGATGTGGCCGGTCATGGCGAACATCCATGTCGTGATCAACATGACAAGCCCAATGATGACGTGCGAAGCATGTAAGCCAACCAGCGAATAAAAGGTAGTACCGAACAGGTTGGTCTGAATCGTGAGGCCGTCGTGGTAGATCAGCCTGTACCACTCATATCCGGTGCCGCCGAGAAAGATGCTGCCGAGGGCGATGGTTACACCCATCCAGGCTGTGAACTTCTTGATTTGTCCATGCTCCACTGCCCGCTCGGAAAGCCAGATGGTAAGCGAGCTTGAGAGTAGACAAATGGTATTGACGATGGGAACGGAAAGCACCTCGCGCGGCTGCGGCCCCCACTGGCTTTTGCCAATATAAAACACGTAGGCCAGGACAAAAATCGAGAAGATGGCGGTTTCGCCGATGATCAGGCAGATCATGCCGACTTTACCCTTGTTGGGCAGGTGCCAGGGCTGTTCCAGCTCGCGTGCGACGATCGGTACTGTTACGGTGCTCATGCAAACTCTCTTTAAGCCGGGATAGGTAGAGCCGGGGCACGGACACGGGCAGCCAGGGCTGCCCGTGT
>CAXSHS010000045.1:0-21910 GCA_964237325.1 uncultured Acidobacteriaceae bacterium
AAGCCATGCTGGAGCAGGCCAGGCAGATGAGCGAGGTTGCCGGTGAGCAGCTGGCTAAGGTCACAGTCGAGGGCTCGGCGGGCGGCGGCGCGGTGCGTATACGCATGAACGGAAAAAAGGAAGTGCTCGGCGTCACGCTGGACCCGGCTGTGCTGGGCGCGCTCGGCAGCTCGGCAGAGGATTTGCAAATGCTTGAAGACCTGCTGCGAGCCGCCTTCAACGATGCCGGCAGGCGAGCGGATGAGGCAGCCGGAGGCAGTATGGCTGGTATGCTGGGCGGTCTGAGCTTGCCTGAAGGGCTGCTGTAACTCTGAATTCGACCATCCTGATAGGGCGTGCGAAATATGTACCTTTACTAATCCCTTCAAGAATCGTGTCATGCTAAGCGGAAATTGACGCGCAAGCGTCAGTTGGAGTCGAAGGACGTGCTCCTTGCCTTAGAACTGCGCTCCGCGCCCGAGAAAAAGCAGGTCCTTCGACTCCGCTACACTCCGCTCAGGATGACACCGGTTATTAGGACGACACCGGATATCAACTCCGCAGCTTTATACGCACCCTCTAAGAATGACACTTATATTTTGCCGATACAGTATGAAATTCAAACCGAATATATCGAAGCAAACGACCTCTGCTTTGAGGTTTTGACCTGCGGCGAGGGCGACCGGCTCGCCCTGTGCCTGCATGGCTTTCCTGAAGTGGCACTGAGCTGGCGCGAGCAGATGGTCGCCCTTGCCGGTATCGGCTACCGGGTGTGGGCACCGAACCAGCGCGGGTATGGGCGTAGCAGCCGCCCGGGGGCAATGCAGGATTACGCAATCGAGCACCTGATGGCAGACGTTGCCGGTCTCATCGACGCGGCCCATCAGCTTTACGGTGCGAGCGAAGTCGTGCTGCTGGGGCATGACTGGGGCGGCATTGTCGCATGGTGTTTCGCCACCCGCAGGCTACGGCCGCTTGCGAAGCTGGTGATTCTCAATGTCCCGCATCCCGTGTGCTTCATGCGCGCCGCACGCAGGCCGGGCCAGATGCTGCGTTCCTGGTATGTTCTGCTGTTCCAGCTGCCTGGCGTGGCGGAACGGCTGCTCGGGCGCTCCGGGGCAAAACCCGTGGGCGAGATGCTCCTGCGTACCGCAAGCGATCCCAACCGGTTTCCGGGTGAGCTGGTGCGAGCTACGCGGGCGAATGCAGCACAGCCGGGCGCG
Source organism: uncultured Acidobacteriaceae bacterium (assembly GCA_964237325.1). GTDB lineage: Bacteria > Acidobacteriota > Terriglobia > Terriglobales > Acidobacteriaceae > EB88. The sequence continues at coordinate 1,203 of CAXSHS010000045.1, forward strand.
CTAAGGGCAATGTTGAACTGGTACCGAGCTTTCCTGCGCGGCGGCGGCTTGCAACGGCAGCTGCGCTTAGGCTTCCCGACGATTGAAGTCCCGACACTCCTGCTATGGGGTGAGGCGGATGTAGCGCTTGCAAAATACACGACAGACGGCACAGACGAGTTTGTGCAGGATTTGGTAGTCGAGTTCCTGCCAGGGGTATCGCACTGGGTGCAGCAGGATGCGCCGGAAGCATGCAATGCGGCGCTCGTGCGGTTTCTCTCATCTGTGTAGCAAGCAGCGTACCGCCGTCCTAGGAGATTTCCATGCCGCCCCGTTTTGCCGAGCCCATGTCGCGCCTTATCGATGAACTGCGCAAGCTGCCGGGTGTCGGCGCAAAAAGTGCCCAGCGGTATGCTTTTCACATTCTGCGGGCCAGTGCTGAAGATGCCGGTGCTCTGGCGGATGCAGTGCGAGCGCTCAAGCGGGAGCTGCGGCTGTGTTCTATCTGCAACAATGTGACGGATGTGGACCCGTGCAACTACTGCACCAATGCCACACGCAACAACCGCCAGGTCTGCGTGGTCGAGGAGCCGACCAGCATCGACACAGTGGAGCGTACCCGTACTTACAACGGCGTGTACCACGTTCTGCATGGCACGCTGTCGCCGCTGCACGGGGTGGGGCCTGAACAACTGCGCACCTCAAACCTGCTGGCACGGGTCACGCGCGGAGATGTGGAGGAAGTCATCGTGGCGACTTCGCCTACAATTGAGGGCGAGGCCACGGCAGGCTATCTGGCCAATCTGCTGCGCGACGCGGCGAAGTCGGCGCAGATCGGTGCGGTTCGTATCACGCGCATTGCCACCGGTGTACCGGCAGGCAGTGACATCGAGTACGTCGATGAAGTGTCTATGGCGCGTTCCATGGAGGGGCGCAGGGATTTGTAGCAAATGCTGTGCTGTGCAAAGAGAGCAGGTTTTTTGACTTTGTGGTTCCCGCGCTGCGAAAACGACTTTACTCAAATTCTGTGCAAAGTTGCAGACCGCTAATCTGCTGTCGCTCTGAGCGGAGCGCAGCGGAATCGAAAGACCTGCTCTCACCTTTGATTTTCGCGCAACTGCCCGGAACAGCAGGTCCTTCAACTCCAACTAACGCTCGCGGGTCAGTTTCCGTTCAGGATGACATAGGTTTTGTCATTGCAAAGAGGTTAGGTATTTCGCACATACTCGTCTGACGGTGAAATTTCTATCAATTCTTGTAGGGAGTTCGAGCAAGGTGTCAGGAGCGTAGACGCGCCAGCAAATCCTGCGGGTGTACAGGTTTGGCCAGGATTTCAAACTCATGCCCCTGCCCTCGCGCTTTGTCCAGCAGGTCTGCTGTAGCGGCCTGGCCTGAAAACAGCAGGATTTTGCAGGAAGGCAGCATCCTGCGAATGCGAATCGCGGCATCAATGCCGTTTAAATCGGTCATGATGACATCGGAGATGACCATATCGGGCTGTAGCATTTCTGCTACCTCGACGGCTCTTTCACCGCTGTAGACAGCAGTTGCTTGAAAACCGCTTTGATTGAGGATGATTGCCAGAGTATCCGCGATAACACGCTCGTCATCTGCCACCAGGACTTTGGGCTTTACCGAATTTTGCATGCGTTCCTTTTGTAAACCAACCCGGCTCCCATAGCAAACCAGGAGCGATGGGACGCTGCCAACCTCTGGACATAAGACCGTGGGAAAGGAAACAATCAGAATCCAATGATACGCTTGCAGCAGCGTGTGCGCTCGCACCGCATCCTCCAGATTTGCTGCCTGCCCTAAGCCGCAGCCGCCCGCCCGCGGGAAAACTCAACGTACCTGTTTGCCGCCAACGGAGCGCCAGTGCCATGCCTGAAGATGCGATCATTCGTGCGGAGCAGATTGAAAAGTATTACGCGCAGCCGAGTGAGAACCGCATCCAGGTTATCGCGCCTACTGACTTGTCCATTGTTGCCGGTGAAATTGTAGCCCTGCTCGGCCCTTCGGGCTCCGGCAAGTCTACGCTGCTGCGTATGCTGGCCGGGCTCTCTAAGCCGTCGGGCGGCGAAGTATTCTGGCATGGCAAGCCTATCCAGTCGCAGTCTATCAATGTGTCTATTGTGTTTCAGAGCTTCGCGCTGTTCCCCTGGCTTACTGTTTTCGAGAATGTGGAAGCGCCTCTGAAGGCGCGCGGCATGGGAGCGGCAGAACGGCGCGAGAAGGCGTTTGCCATCCTCGATACGGTCGGTCTCGACGGCTTCCAGAGTGCCTATCCAAAGGAGCTTTCAGGCGGCATGCGGCAGCGCGTCGGTTTTGCGCGGGCGCTCGTTGTGGAACCGGAAGTGTTGTTTATGGATGAGCCGTTTTCCGCGCTTGACGTACTCACCGCCGAGAACCTGCGCTCAGAGTTGCTGGAGCTGTGGGCCAAGAAGACTATCCCTACTGAGGCGGTCTTCATCGTGACGCACAACATTGAGGAAGCCGTGCTGCTGGCTGACCGCATCATCGTGCTGGGCCGCAATCCCGGCCATGTTCGCACGGATTTCAAAGTCACACTTACCCATCCGCGCGACCGCAAGAGCGGACCCTTCACGCAGCTGGTGGACTACATCTACAAGGTGCTGACGCGGCCCGATGTAACTCCTGAAGTGCCGCGCCTTGAAGCCGGTAAACCGGTGCGCGACCAGCGGCAGATGCACTACGAAATGCTGCCGCATGCGCGACCGGGCGGTATTGCCGGTTTGCTTGAGATCCTGATTGACGTGAGCGACCACAATGGACGAGCCGACATTTACAGGCTGGCCGATGAGCTTGCCTTTGAGATCGACGACCTGCTGCCCATCGTCGACGCGGCGCAGCTGCTTTGCTTCGTCAAGGTGGAAGAGGGCGACGTAACGATTACACCTGAAGGCCAGGCTTTTGCCGAGTCCGAAATCCTGACGCAGAAAGACCTGTTTCGCAAGGCAGCTACGGACCATGTTCTGCTGCTGCGGCAGATCACCCGCGCGATTGATAACAAACGTGACCATACAGTTCCCGAAGAGTTCTTCCTGGATATGCTCGATGAGCAGTTTTCCGATGAGGAGACTCGCAAGCAGCTTGAAACCGCCATCAGCTGGGGTCGCTATTCTGAGCTGTTCGACTTTGACAGCGGGCGCCGCCGCTTTGTGCTGCCTGAAAACGAGGAAGACGAGGAGGAAGAAGAGGATATTGACCCCGAGGGAACGGCATGAGCGAGCCGCAGCAATTGGGAGAACGTCCCCTTCCCTTCTCTCGCGCCCTGCTGGTAGAGCGCTCCTGGCCAGTTGTGCTGGACCTAGGCATCGGTGCCGTGCTAATAGCTGCCTTTTACGGTGTGCTGCTGGTGGGCCGTTACTGGGCCGGCGGTGCCGTGCCGCAGGTAGCCATTTCACTCTCACCAGGCAAGCTGCCTGCGTATGCGTTTTACTCCTGCGTGCGGATTTTTGTCGCTTACGTGCTGTCCCTGGCGTTTGCCATCGGCTACGGTTACCTGGCCGCCTACAGCAAGCGGGCTGAGGCACTGCTGATTGCCACGCTCGACATCCTGCAATCGATCCCGGTGCTGTCGTTTCTTCCCGGCGTCATGATTGCCATGATCTCCCTCTTCCCGACGCGGCAGGTCGGCCTGGAGCTTGGCGCGATTGTGCTGATCTTTACCGGCATGGTCTGGAACATGGCATTTTCGTTCTATGCCTCTCTAAAGAGCATCCCGCGTGAACTGCGCGAGGCTTGCAGCATCAACCGTTTTTCGCCGCTGCAGCGAGCCTTTCAGCTGGAGCTGCCTTTTGCCGCCATCGGCCTGGTGTGGAACTCGATGGTGTCAGTTGCCAATGGCTGGTTCTCGCTCATGATCTGCGAACTGTTTTCGCTGGGGCCTCGGCAATTTCGCCTGCCGGGGCTGGGCTCCTACTTGCAGACAGCCGCCTCCGCCGACGACACACGAGCCCAGGTGTACGGTTTGCTGACAGTAGTGGCAATTATTGTCGCTACCGATCAACTGCTATGGCGACCTGCCATTGCCTGGTCTGACAAGTTCAAGTTTGAAACGACAGATAGCGCCGAGCACTCGCGTTCGCCGATCCTGGACATGCTGCGCCGGTCGAACTTCCTGACCAAAGTCAATGAGCTGACCGTGCAGCCGCTTACCGAGCGCCTATACCTGTCACTGGCGCGCGGCGAGCAGAAGCGCACCGGCACGCTGCCCGACCCGGATAGCAGCCGCCGCTCCTCGCTTGCCGCCGCCGTGCTCGGCACGTTTCTGCTGGTGCTTGCCCTCACCGCGATCTGGAAAGCTTCGCTGATGCTGCGCGGCCTGCCGCTCGTGGAGTACCGCGAGCTGCTGGTCGGGGCGGGCGCTACGTTTCTCCGCGTTATTGCCGCGCTGGCTCTGGCCGCGTTGTGGACCATCCCGGCCGGGGTCGCCATCGGCTTCAGCCCGCGGCTCTCGCGCATTGTGCAACCGGTGGCGCAGGTGGCTGCCAGCTTTCCCGCGACCGCGCTATTTCCCATCATCCTGATTGCTATCCTGCGCCTGGGTGCCGGCCTCAGTATCGGCGCTGTGCTGCTCATGATGCTGGCCACGCAGTGGTACATCTTCTTCAACGTCATTGCCGGTGCCATGGCGATCCCCTCCGACTTAAGGGAGGTCGCGTCACTGTTCCACTTCGGCACCGTGCAACGCTGGAAGACCCTGATCCTTCCCGGAATTTTTCCCTACCTCATCACCGGGCTCATCACAGCTTCAGGCGGAGCCTGGAACGCTTCGATCGTGACAGAGTACTTCCACCTGCGCGATCGGACTCTCTCAACTGTCGGCCTGGGTGCGCAGATTACGCATGCGACCGATACCGGCTCCTTCCAAATCATTCTCATGGGCACCATCATCATGGCGCTTATCGTGGTTACCATCAACCGGTTGTTATGGCGTCCGCTCAACCGGCTGGCCGAGACCAAGTACCGGCTGGAATAATCACGAGGCAACTGTGCTTTCGTAACAGGCGTCCTGCGCATTCTTGCGCTACGATAGCGAGGCACGATGCGAATCACACGCTTCCAGAAGCTCGTCTCCAGCCTCTTCCTGTTTTCCGCCATCCTGATCGGCGCGAATGTCTGGCTTGCGTTTCATGCCGAGGAGGTGCTGGCCTCGTCGGAGCAGTGGGTGACGCACACACTTGAGATCCTCATCGATCTTGAGCACGTGCTGCACACCGCCTCCGAGGCGGAATCAGGAGCGCGCGGCTATGTACTTACAAATGACGATCGCTATCTGCACAATTATCAAAGCGCGCTTATCACTATCCCCCAGCAGTTTGCGACTCTTGTGCAGCTTACTCAGGACAACCCGGAGCAGACTGCCCGCATACGGCAGGCAAACCAGCTTGCCGCTGAAAAGCTGGCGCGGCTGAGCAAAGCGGTGGAGCTTGTCCGTATAGGTCAGCAGGCTCGTCAAACCGCGATGATGAAGGAAGGCACCGGCCGCGAGCTGATGATGCTGCTGGGGGACAAAATCCAGGAAGCGCAGACAGAGGAACGTCGCTTGCTTGCCGAGCGGCTGCGCAGCTCTGTCTACGCCCGTACGGAAGCCAGGTTAACCGTAGCTCTCGCTAGCTTTTTCGACTTGTTGTTTGTGATGCTTTCTTTATGGTCGCTCTCCTACGAGCGCCGGCTGCGCCAGCGCGCCTCTGAAGCCATGACGCGTTTAGAAAAGCTACAGGCGGTCACAGAGATTGCCTTCACGCAACTGACCGTCAATGAATTGACAACGGAACTGCTCGCTCGCCTGAAAGTTGCTGCACAGACGGATGTACTGGCTTTATGCCGCTGGTACGGGACAGAGGTTGAATTGACGGCAGCTGAGGGTACACTCGCCAACCTTGGTGAGCGCAGACCGGTGCATGCGGAAGGAGCCATGGCGCGCGCCGCGCGAACCGGTCACCCCGTCCGCATGGACGCCAACGAGTTGCAGCGGCTACCCATAGAGGGCTTGCGCACTGGGCTGGGCTCCGCACTTGTGCTGCCTATGACGGTTTCGTCCAAAGTAATTGCCATGCTGGTGGCCGGGCGTGAGCGCAGTAGCGGCTTTTCTGTAGCGGATGAAGAGTTGCTGTCACTTGCCGCCGATCGTATCGCCATGGCACTGGACCGTGCAGCCGCGTACGACGCTGAGCGCATAGCCAGGAAAACCGCTGAGGCAAACGCGGTGGAAATCCAGAAGCTGAATGATGTTCTTGAAGAGCGTGTGCAGCAGCGCACCGCAGAGCTTGAGACCACAAACCGCGAGCTTGAAGCATTCTCCTACTCGGTCTCGCACGACCTGCGGGCACCGCTACGTACCGTGGACGGCTTTTCCGTGGCGCTTGAAGAGGATTACGGCGCACAGCTCGAAGGCGACGGTAAGCATTACCTCAAACGCATCCGAGTGGGGGTGCAGCGTATGGGTCAGCTTATCGATGCGCTTCTGCAGCTCTCGCGTATTACACGGGCAGAGTTTTCCAATGAAACCGTGAACCTGTCCGCATTGGCAGCCGGTGTTGCCGAGGAGATTGCGCAGCGTTTGCCGCTGGTCGCCTTCACAATTGAGGAAAATCTTTGCACCCACGGAGACCCTCGCCTGCTGCGCACCGTCTTTGAGAACATGTTCGGCAATGCCGCTAAATTCACAAGCAAGGTCGCGCATCCGCAGGTTGCTTTCGGCTGGTCGACCGAGCGCAGCGCCTACTTTGTGCGCGACAATGGTGCCGGGTTCGACCAGCAGTACGCAGGCAAGCTGTTCGTGGCCTTTCAGCGGCTGCACGGTGACAAGGATTTTCAGGGTACCGGCATTGGCCTGGCCACAGTCGCACGGGTTATTGCACGTCACCATGGTCATATCTGGGCCGAGGCAGTTGAGGGTCACGGCGCCACGTTCTGGTTTACGCTAAGTTAAGGAGTCGTATGTTCGCATCCCGAGTCATCATGCTGGTGGAAGACGATCCCGATCATGAACTGCTAACCATCCGCGCACTCAGTAAGTCCTATATTGCCAATGATGTGCGCGTTGCGCGTGATGGAGAAGAGGCTATTGCCATGCTGTTCGGCGAGGGCGACAAGCTGCTGCCGGTAACGCCGCAAGTGATCTTGCTGGACCTGAAGCTGCCCAAGGTGGATGGACTGGAGGTGTTGCGGCGCATCCGCGAAAACGAGCGGACGCGCATGCTTCCCGTAGTTGTACTCACCTCGTCTGATGAGGAGACCGACATCATCCGCTCCTACAAGCTGGGCGTAAACAGTTACATCCGCAAGCCCGTCAACTTTTCCGACTTTGCCGAGGCGACCATGCAACTCGGCATGTACTGGCTGGTGTTGAACGAATGTCCACCGTTCCTTTAGTAGGACCCGGCCCCGGCGTGCCGGATCAAGCAGCTGCTTTCCCGCGCGTCATGCGTGTGTTGCTGGTAGAAGACAATGCGGATGATGCCGCGTTGCTGCAGCGACATTTGCAGAAAAGCGGTCTGGCACCAGATGTACAGCGTGTGGAGACTGCCGACAAGATGCTCGCGGCACTTGCAGAGCATTGGGATTGCATTCTTGCTGACTACAACTTGCCGCAGTTTTCCGCACCTGAAGCTTTGAAATTGCTTCAGAGTACAGGCCAGGACATTCCCTTCATCATGATGTCCGGTGCTGTCGACGAAGCCACTGCAGTTGCCGCCATGCGAGCCGGGGCGCATGACTACGTTTCCAAAGGCAATCTGACCCGTCTGGTACCGGCCATTGAGCGCGAACTGGCTGAGGCCTCCAGCCGCCGCATCAAGCGTCTTACCGAGCTTGCCTTGAGGTCGAGCGAGGAGCGGTTTCACCGCCTGGTTGAGGCAACCCCGCTGGCACTGCTTATCATCGACAGGCAGGGCTTGATTACCTACTCCAACCACGGCGCACAACGTTTGCTTGGGCTCTCACCTCCTGACCCGGGATCGTCGCATACCAGCTTTGCCTCCATCTTCTCTACCGGAGAGTTCGGCGATTTGACCGAAATGGCCCAGCCCAGTGCGCATGTGGCCCGCAAACTGCGTGAGAAGATTGACGGGCATGAGGAAGAGACCTGGGAAACAGCCTGTTGCCATGCCGACGGCACCACCATGCCGGTACTGGTCGGCGCGGCCGTACTGAATCCGGAGGTCGCGGAAGATGATTTTCAACTGGCTGTATTTTTCGTTGATTTGCGGGAACAGAAGCGCAGTGAAGAGCTGCTGAGAAGAACCGAAAAGCTGGCTGCTGCCGGGCGCCTGGCTGCTTCCATTGCGCATGAGATCAACAACCCTCTGGAGGCGATCACCAACTGCATGTACCTGCTGGAGCAGGGAGAATTGGATGAAAGTTCCCGTTCCTACCTGAAGATGGCGCAGGGGGAGTTGAATCGCGTCACGCACATTACGACACAGACACTTCGCTTCTACCGGCAAAGCACCAGACCGGTGCTGACCGATATTCCGGAGCTGATCCATTCCGTCCTTATGCTTTTTGAGGGACGCATCCGGGCTCACGACATTCAGGTAGTATGCGACTTCGACGGCGTTCCGCAAATCACCGCCCTTGACGGTGAGATTCGTCAGGTACTTGCCAATACGATCGGGAATGCACTGGACGCCATGATAGGCCGTGATGATCCGAAGACTTTAGTGCTGCGTGCTAAAGCAAGGCACTCCTGGCGTGACAATTCCGAAGGAGTTGCCATCCTAATTGCAGATCAGGGTACTGGCATGGATCAAGCTACACTGAGCAGGATTTATGAGCCCTTTTTCTCAACCAAAGGCATTACCGGTACAGGATTGGGGCTATGGGTTTCCGCTGAAATCGTGAACAAGCACAATGGACGTATGCTGGTGCGTAGCCGGATGGTCGAGCCTTCCGGCACGGTGTTCCGGATCTTTCTTCCGCGCCGTTCCACCTTGAGTCATGCTCCGCAAGAACAAAGCCTGCCTAGTCTTTGAAAGTCACCTGACTGTATAGATCTATTTGTGAGTGTGTTTCACTCACATTTCACACAAAGCTACTTGACATATGTGCTTGCCTGCCGCTACCTTAGCAATCGAAGGCGTACTTTGCTAGCACCTTGTAATTGCAAGCGCTAGCAGGTGCGCACAACACTTTTGTAACCCATGCCCGCTCAACGAGGCATGTTCTGAAGGAGACCATCTCTATGGCAACCAGCACTGTCGCAACCACTTTTACACCTTTGCACGACCGCATTCTGCTTCGCCGCATTGAAGAGGGTGAGTCGATCCGTGGCGGCATTATCATTCCTGATTCCGCAAAGGAAAAGCCCCAGGAAGGCGAAGTCATTGCTGTCGGCAAGGGCAAGTCGAACGATGAGGGCAAGACATTTCCCCTCGATGTCAAGGCAGGCGACCGCGTCCTGTTCGGCAAGTACTCCGGTACCGAGATCAAGATCGACAGCGAAGAGTTCCTCATCATGCGTGAAGAAGAAGTCCTCGGCATTCTGAAGAAGTAGTTCCCTGCGCCTCCCATCGCGCCATCCTTTCGATTTACCAACATCAGGAGAGTAAAGCACCATGGCAAAACAGATTTTGCACGGAGAAGATTCCCGCCAGGCCATCCTGCGCGGTGTCAATATTCTGGCCGACGCCGTTAAAGTAACTCTTGGCCCCAAAGGCCGCAACGTAGTGATTGAAAAGAAGTTCGGTTCGCCGACGATCACCAAGGACGGCGTGACTGTCGCCAAAGAAATCGAGCTTCAGAACTCACTTGAAAACATGGGCGCGCAGATGGTGCGCGAAGTGGCCTCAAAGACTTCGGACGTTGCTGGCGACGGCACCACGACCGCAACTGTGCTGGCACAGGCCATCTACCGCGAGGGCGTGAAGACCGTTGCTGCCGGTGCAAACCCGATGGCATTGAAGCGCGGCATCGACAAGGCTGTTGAAGCCATTGTGGGCAAGCGTGATGAGAACGGTGTCGTCACAGGCGGCGCGCTGTCGAAGTTTTCGAAGCCGGTCACCGGCGAGATGATCGCCCAGGTCGGCACAATCTCCGCGAACTCAGACTCGACCATCGGCACCATTATCGCGGAAGCGATGAAGAAGGTCGGCAAGGACGGCGTCATCACCGTTGAGGAGTCGAAGACCCTTGAGACGCAGCTTGAAGTGGTTGAGGGCATGCAGTTCGACCGAGGTTACCTGTCGCCCTACTTCGTGACTGACCCGGACCGTATGGAAGCCGTCGTTGAGGACCCATACATCCTGATTCACGAGAAGAAGATTTCGTCGATGAAGGATTTGCTGCCTCTGCTGGAGCAGGTTGCCCGCAACTCGAAGCCGCTCCTGATCATTGCAGAGGATGTCGACGGTGAAGCACTGGCCACCCTGGTAGTCAACAAGCTGCGCGGCACCCTGAATGTTGCTGCAGTCAAGGCACCTGGCTTCGGTGATCGTCGCAAGGCCATGCTTGAGGACATTGCAAAGCTGACCGGCGGCAAGGCTATCACGGAAGACCTCGGCATCAAACTTGAGAATGTGAAGGTCGAAGACCTGGGCCGCGCCAAGCGCGTCACCATCGACAAGGACAACACGACTATTGTTGAAGGCCGCGGCGAGTCGTCCGCGATCGAAGGCCGCGTCAAGGAAATCCGTAATCAGATCGAAAAGACAACCTCTGACTACGACCGTGAGAAGCTCCAGGAGCGTCTCGCGAAGCTGGTCGGCGGTGTCGCCGTCATCAAGGTCGGTGCAGCTACCGAGACCGAGATGAAGGAAAAGAAGGCTCGCGTGGAAGATGCGATGCATGCAACGCGCGCAGCTGTCGAGGAAGGTATTGTCCCAGGCGGCGGTGTGGCCCTGGTTCGCTGCACTCCCGATGTTGAGGCGTTGATTAAGACACTTGAGGGCGATGAGAAGATCGGTGCACAGATCATCCGCCGCGCAATCGAGGAGCCGCTGCGCCAGATCGTCGGTAATGCAGGCGAAGAGGGTGCAGTGGTTGTCGGCCGTATTCACGAGTCGCAGGATAACCATTTCGGCTACAACGCCGGTACAAATGCGTTTGAAGACCTGGTTGCGGCCGGCGTCATCGACCCGACGAAGGTGACGCGCACTGCTTTGCAGAACGCGGCATCCATCGCGGGCTTGATGCTAACAACTGAAGCCATGGTCGCCGATATTCCGGAGCCGAAGTCCGCACCGGCTGGCGGCGGTCACTCACATGGCGGCGGCGGCATGGACGGTATGTACTAGAACGTAACTGCACTTCTTATAGAAAGGCTCCGTGCAAACGGGGCCTTTTCTTATGCTCAAAACAAATCTTCAATAAATATCTTCTTGCATATCGAGGTTTTCTTTCCCGATTAAGGTCGCGGCAGGTATCTGAACATTCAAAAATACTGAGGAGCAGGTAAGAAGTTCCCATAATGGGAAAACCAAGGAGTATGAAAGCTCGTCACGGTTGCCTGGTAACCCATATAGCTGGGTTACTCTCGTAGGTATCGCAGCCGAGAATTCTATGCATTTTGCCTGGCAATCATCGCTGAAGCTACGCATCGCTGTACTCGTCGGCTTTGTCGCGGGTGGAACGACTGTGCAGGCACAAGTACATGCGGCTTCTTCCTTCGCCGGGCTGTCCGCAGCGGCCAAGTCCTTGCCGGAAGCTCCCGCTGAAAACCATGCACTTATACGTGCCGCTATTCCTGTGGCCGGCGAACAAGCCGTGGTGCTACCGCGCAATTTTCGCATCACTCCCACAGCCGGCAAGTCCGGGACACCGGGCAAGGTGGCGTACTATCTGGGCAGCACGTGGTCGATCCGCAATTTTCTTGAGGCCGGCTTTGTCGCCGGTGTTCCAAATATCACCGTTGTTCCGGGGCACCAGCCTGCTGCTCCAATGGGTGACGATCCTGTAGCTCAGCAGAACTACGAAGATGCGATGAACGCCTATGGCACAAAGATTGACACATGGCGTCGTGTCAACGAGCGGGAGCTGCGTTATAGGTCAGCGCGCTTTGAAGTCGGATTCGCCACGGCCGAGACGCGGCAACTGGCTAGCAATCTCCTGTTGCCGCTTGCTCTGCACCAGCAGGCGAGGTATATGCCTTCACCGGTGAATGAAGATTTCGACGCCCGGATTTTGCATGCAGCAGCGTCCATTGTTGTGACGCGCAATGACGCCGGAAACTTGGTGCCGAACTACTCCAAGCTGGGCGGTACCGTCATCGCGGCTTACCTTGGCAAATCCTTGTACGCGAAAGCCTTCAACGCGCCTGAGCTGAACTCCAGCCACTTTGTCATGCACTACATTGGCTACAGCCTGCTGGGTGATTTTGCAACCAACGCGGCACGCGAGGTGTTCCGGGCCGCCGTGGCACCGGATGCCACCATGTATGACCTTCATGGCCGCTCGACGGACGACTCCTACTACCCGCTTTCACTCGGCGGCAAGGCGCTGCTGTGGGCGCGCAGCACCTATGCGCCGCGAAACTTCATCCAGGCCGCGCTAACGGGCGGGCTGCCGAAGTACACCGACTACCCGGTTGAGCCTACCGGAAATCCAGCCACCTGGAACGGCTACGCAAACTACGATCTTGCGTACCAGAACTATGGCACGACACTGCTGGGCTGGAAGCAGGCTCTTGAGGATAACCTGCGCTACCACGAGCGGCGATTCTACGGAGGCTTGGCAGCATCCGAGTCGCAGCAGCTGCTACAGAACCTCGTCATTCCCATAGCATTCAACATGGACCCACGCTACGTCCCGTTGGGTGCGGGTTATAGTGGAAGCCAACGCTTGGCCCATGCTTTTGAGGGGCTGGCGGTGACGCATACCGATGCGGGCAATAAGACGATAAATCTCCCTGTACTGGGCGGCACCGTCGGCGCTGCATTCGCAGCCAAGGAGCTTTACTTTCCACAATTGGGAACCCCGGCACTGGCAACGAACTCTGTTCTGGTAAAAACAGTGGGTATCAATCTAGCTGGGGATGCGGTGTATAACGTGATAGGTGAGTTTTTAAGGCATCGCCGATACTAACGGCTTGTTCTTTGAATTGCGTGCCTTTTCAATTACGTCGCATCCTTTCCACCGATGAGACACATCTGTCCTGTTCAAACACCTTCTTCACGCTTCTAAACGCACACTTCGGGTGTCCATAGTAGAACAGCCTTGTAGCACTCCTGCACAACATGCGCTGCGCCTTCCCAAAGCAGATAAGGAACATTCGCATTTCATGATTGAGTCTCCGCGCGTACGCATTTCAACAGCCCAAATACGGCGCTTGCTGCTCGTTGCTTCAGCCGCGCTAGTATCCGCGCCCACACTCCATGCGGTTACGGTGCACGGCATCGTTGCCGATCCGCTTAATCAGCCGATTTCAGGTGCGGTCGTCGCCCTTGTCGACAATGGACAGGTCATCATGACCGCTCGTACACAGACGGACGGCAGCTACACTCTTTCGACTGCCAGTTCAGGGCGCTTTTACGTGTTAGCGACGGGCAATAATTTTCGCCAGCTCTCGATGGAAAGCTTCTACGGCGAACCGCTGACCAGCATGGAGGAAAATATCACGCTTGAGCCCGACTCCGTGCGCGAGTCTGTCGTGGTTAGCGCCACCGGCACACCGCTGCCGCAGTCGCAGGTGAGCGCCTCCGTTACTGAGCTTAGCCGGACCGACTTTCAAAATTTCTCGGCCGTGACCGAAGCCCTGCGGCTGGTTCCCGGCTTCAGCCTGGCAACCAATGGCCAACGCGGCGGCCTGACCTCGTTGTTCATTCGCGGCGGCAACTCTGACGACAATAAGATCCTGCTCGACGGGGTTCCACTCAATGACATCGGCGGCACCTTCGACTTTGCCAATTTAGCAACTACCGGCGTTAGCAGTGCCGAAGCATACCGCGGGCCCGACAGCGTGGTGTACGGGACAGATGCCGGCGCGGGCGTGGTCGCCTTCTCGACTCCGCGCGGGTCCACTCCGTTTCCATCGCTATTCTACGAAGGCGACGGCGGCAATTTCGGTACGTACCGTAATGAGGTGCAGGGCGGCGGCACCCGTAACTCCATCGACTACTACGGCGCATTCGGCGACATGCAGACGACCAATGCGACGCCGAACGACAGCTACCACGACGTGACCTCGGCGCTGAACCTCGGCTACGCTCTTTCGACTGCGACTCACCTGCGCGGCAGCGCGCGCAACAGCAACTCCGCCGTGGGCGCGCCGGGTCAGTATGCGTTCACCCTTACGCCTACGGACCAGAAGCAGTCTGATCAAGATTTATACGTCAGCGCGACACTCGACCATACCTTTTCCGACAATTGGCAGGGGGATGTGACTTACGGTCTTGCGCGCAAGCGGGAGCGCTTTCAGCAGTTCGGGGCTACCGGTACGCTTGACGCTACCAACGGCGTGTATCTGGGTCAGCTTGTATCTGTAACCGGCGCCAACGGCTTTACCGTGAGCGGGCAAACCCTGACCGGGTTTGTCGGGTCTGAACAGTCCCGCTTCGACCTTGCCTCAAACCGCGACTCGCTTCATGCGCAGACCAGTTACGCGTTCACACCGCATCTACTATCCATCCTCGGTTTCCGCTATGAGGATGAGCGTGGGCTTTCCGCTTCCTCGTTTGCTGCCCAGCCCCTGTCCATCGAGCGCACCAACTACGATTACACGCTGGCCTTCCAGGGCGACTTCGGCGACCGCTTCTTCTACACCCTTGGCGGCGGCGTCGAGCAAAACGGTTTGTACGGTACTGTGGGCACACCGCACCTAGGTGCCTCTTACTACCTGACGCGACCGGGGCGCGGCCTGCTGCAGGGCACCCGGCTCAACTTCAACTTCAGCAAAGGGTATAAGGAGCCGACTCTAAGCCAGCAGACTGGTTCCCTGCTGGCGTTTTTGCAGAGTAATGGTGGGAGCTCTGCAATCAACGGGTATCAGGTACAGCCGATCGGGGCAGCGTTCACCCGTTCCTACGATGGCGGTTTTGAGCAAAGTATTGCTAATGAGCGGGTGCTGCTTAAGGTGACGTACTACCACAATGAATTCAGTAACCAGATTGAGAGTGTTACCCCCGGTGCGGTGCCGCAGTTACTGCCGCAGCTTAGTCCGGCACAGCAGCTTTCGCTTCAGGGTTTGCTCACAAATGCTTTCGGTATTGACCTGAATTCACTCGCTTTTCGAGCGCAGGGTGCGGAATCCGAGTTGCAGTACAGCTTCAAACCGAACATCTTTGTGCGAGGCGGCTACACCTACCTGGATGCGGTGGTACAGCACTCTTTTTCGTCAGACGCGCTAAACCCCGTAGTAACTAGCGGCGTTAATTTCAGCAACGTGGCTATTGGGGCTTTCTCTCCGCTGGTGGGTGCGCGGCCTTTCCGCCGCCCGCCGCAGACCGGCTTTGTGTCTGTTACCTACACCGGTAAAAAGTGGAGCGGGATGGCCAGCACTGCATTTGCGGGGCGCGCGGATGACTCGACCCTGCTCGGCGGCTCGGACGCAAACTTCGGGAACACGCTGCTGCTGCCCAACCGCAACCTGGATTACGGTTATGCCAGCCTGAACGCGGGCGCCACCTATCAGGTTACGAGCAATGTCGGCGTCTACACGCAGCTTGACAATGTGCTGAGCCAGCAGCACATCAGCCCTGTCGGGTATCTTTCCACGCCGATGACCGCGCGCGGGGGCGTGCGGCTTACATTCGGACATGAGAAGTAGAGGTCGAGACTAGCGCAGTACCGGCGGCACCCTGGGACGCAGCGAAGGCAGGAAGAACGGCACCCCGCTGTCGATGTAATGCCGGTAAGCCTCGCCGTATTTGTGCAGCAAGCGCCCTTCTTCAATGCGCGACCCGATCAGCGCATAGGCAAGCGTGATGGAGGCTACAGTCAGCCGCACTACGGTCATCTCCTGCACCAGAAACGCCATGGCCGTGGCGCTCGCATTCAGAGGGTGCCGCACATACCCGAAAGGGCCGCCGGTGCGCAACCCGCCCGCGTCCGGGCCGACCCGGTTCATGGATGGGCCTTGTGCCTCGGGTGCGCCTTCTGTGAAGCGTCCGTGGAGAAAGCGCCACACGTCGCTAAAGCCGGTCAAAGGGCCGACACCGACTTCAACAATCGCCGCCAGCAGGCAAGCCGCGAACGCAAACTGTGTCAGGCGGATGCCGATAGCGCCCATGCCCGTAAGCTTGTACAGTCTCCTGTCGGGCAGCCGGTGAATGTAGAGCAGGGTTCCGGCGGTTGCTGCAGCGGCAATTCCGTTGTAGCCAATGCGGTACAAGCCGTTGCGTCGCTGCTCGCCCAGCAGCTGCGCGGCACGGCGTTTGCTGCGCTCCGTGGCGAGCAAGCTGTGCAGCAGCGCCCATAGCGACATGGCAATGACGGTTTTTGCGACAGAGCGGATCATGCTTTCTAGGAAGCAGATTGGGAATGCCTCGGCTTCCCCGTCCCAATTTGGTTTGCGGCAGGCGCAGCACTGCGATAGAAGCTTGACCGTCGACGGCCTGCCGGGTAGCGTCAACACTGTGAGGAGCGGGCATGCTGGAAGAATTGAAAGCTCAAGTGCTCAAAGCCAATCTGGAACTGGTCAGGCGCGGCCTGGTGTTGCACACCTGGGGCAGCGCCGGCGGCATCGACCGGGCGCAGGGTCTGGTTGTCATCAATCCGAGCGGCCTTGCATATGACATGATGCGCGCGGAAGACATGGTAGTAACCGACATGGACGGCGATGTTGTCGAGGGCAGCTTGCAACCAAGCCCCGACCTGGGCACGCACTTGCGGCTTTATCTGTCATTTCCGAACATCGGCGGCGTGGTCCACACGCACTCTGAATATGCAACAGCCTGGGCGCAGGCCGCGCGACCCATTCCGCCGCTGGGCACTGCCCACGCCGATTATTTCCACGGCACCATTCCTGTAACCGAGGAGCTGTCCGCGTTTGAAATCCGGGGCGACTACGTGGCGAATGTCGGGCATGCCATTACCCGGCGTTTCCGCACCCTCGACCCGGACGCGATCCCGGCGGTGCTGGTTACAGGCCACGCGCCTTTCACCTGGGGCAAGACCGTCGCCGATGCCGCGCACCACGCCATAGTGTTGGAAGCAGTGGCCAAAATGGCGAGCGTGACCCTGCAGTTAAATCCAGGGGTGCGTCCCATGTCGCAGGCGTTGCTGGACAGGCACTATCTTCGCAAGCACGGGGAAGCGGCTACGTACGGGCAGTGAGAGGTCGTTTCATCAAACGCCAAAATCGTACGCTAATTATCTACCGACCTTACAGCTAACATTGCCTCCGAACGTCCGACGAGCTGGGCATGACTGACGAGAAAGGCATTTGCGAAGATTAAAACACCGGGGAAAAGACGTTGCGAGTTGAGGGACGGGATATTAGCGTCAAGCGACTTCGTAGTGACAGATCGGCTCGTCAAAGCTCATCGTTCAGCAAACAAAGACAGTTCTAACCCGCACATCGATGCATCTAGTATGGCGAAGGAGTGACAATGAAAATTTCCGGCAACACTGTCCTAGTTACTGGAGGGACCAGCGGCATTGGCCGAGCACTTGCTGAGGCGCTGCACGGCAAGGGAAACAAGGTCATCATCGCCGGGCGACGGCAGATGCTGCTTGATGAGGTCACGAGCCGCAATCGTGGAATGGTCGGTATCGCCGTGGACCTGAGTGATAGTACGGCTATCGCAGAGTTCGCGGAATCTGTGAAGAGTCAGTTTCCTGGCTTGAATGTTCTAATCAACAACGCAGGTATCGCTGGCCTAGAGGATTACACGGCGGATTCGATTGACCTAACGCGCGCGTACAGCACGATTCAGACCAACATCAGCGGCGTGGTACAACTGTCGGCTGCACTGCTGCCCACATTGCGTGCTCAGCCACAGTCCACGTTAATGGTGACCACTTCAGGACTTGCGTTCGTCCCCTACCCGCCGGGTCCGGTTTACAGCGCAACCAAGGCCTTTATGCACAACTGGCTCGATGCGCTTCGTGTGCAACTGCGGAACACCAGCGTTGAAGTGCTGGAGCTCGCGCCACCCTATGTACAAACAGAGCTCGGCGGTCCGCAGCAAGCCAGTGATCCGCGTGCGATGCCTCTCGATGAGTACACCAAGGAGGTTATGCAGATCCTTGAGAACAACACCATCGAAAAAGGAGAGATTCTCGTTGAAAGAGTCAAACCTCTGCGCACCGCGGAGAAAGATGGAAAGTACCAGGAGTTCCTCGACATGTTCGCTGTCATGCACGATTAGATGATGAGGCCGGTGGTCATCCCCCCAAGGTCGGCCGCCGATTCTTCAACTCCCGAGAAGCCCGTTTAGCTGGACATGGACGCAGGATAGTCTACGACCAGTCGCACTAGCATGGAGGCCTCATAGCCTCACACTGAGATTGACTTAAGAAGTCCGATGAGGAACGCATATAGAAGCGGCCGAATTCGCATATCATCCTGTCTGAGGAATTCATGAACAAGCAGCTTACGTTCGGCGTCATCGTCGGCTCACGCGGGTTTTTCCCGCACCATCTGGCCAAAGAGGGCCGCGAAGACATGGTCGCGGTGCTCTCGCGGCTCGGCTACAACTCCGTGGTGCTGTCGCCCGAGCAGACGCAGCATGGTGCGGTGCAAACGCCAGACGACGCGCGGCACTGTGCGGAGCTGTTCAAGCGGCACGCAGAGACCATCGACGGCATTATCGTGACGCTGCCGAACTTCGGAGAGGAGCGTGCGATTGTCGATTCCATCCGGCTTAGCGGCCTGAAGGTGCCGGTGCTGGTACAGGCCACGCCCGACCGTACCGACATCATGAAGATCGCCAACCGGCGCGACAGCTTCTGCGGCAAGATGTCGGCGTGCAATAACTTGCGCCAGTACAACATCCCGTACTCGCTCACAGCCAAGCATACGGTTGCGCCGCAGTCCAAGTTGTTTGCGAAGGATCTGGCGGAGTTCGCGGCGACCTGCCGCGTTGTAAACGGCTTTAAGAACCTGCGCATCGGTGCTATCGGCGCGCGTCCGGCGGCATTCAACACGGTGCGCTACTCCGAAAAAATTTTGGAGCACCATGGCATTTCGGTCGAAACGCTCGACCTGTCAGAAGTGATCGGACGTATCCATCGCATGAAAGACACCGATGACGCGGCGCAGGCGAAGCTCACGGCGATCCAGGCATATGTGCCCACCAGCGGCATTCCGGGGGAGGCACTGATGAAAATGGCCAAGCTCGGTGCGGTGATCGACGGCTGGATGGGGGAGACCTACTGCACCATTTCGGCTATCCAGTGCTGGACCGCAATGGAGGAGTTCTTCGGCGTGGTTCCCTGCACAGTAATGAGCATGATGAGCGAGAACCTGTTCTCCTCAGCCTGCGAAACCGACGTGGCCGGTGTGCTAAGCATGTACGGCCTGGCACTGGCGAGCGAGACCCCGAGCGCCCTGCTGGACTGGAACAATAACTATGGTGAGGAGGATGATAAGGCTGTCTGCTTTCACTGCTCGAACCTGCCCCGGCATTTCTTCGAGTCGGTAGTGATGGACTTCCAGGCGATTATCGCCGGAACAGTCGGCAAGGAGAATACATTTGGCACCTGTGCGGGCCGCGTTAAGGCAGGTGCGATGAGCTACCTGCGCTTCTCAACCGATGACCTGACCGGCGGTATGCGCGGCTACGTGGGTGAGGGCGCGTTTACAAACGATCCGCTGGAGACATTCGGCGGTGCAGGCGTGGTGCAAATTCCGAAGATGCAAACTCTGCTGCGCTTTATCTGTGAAAACGCGTATGAGCACCATGTTGCGGCCAACTTCGCAACCGTCGCTGCGCCGGTGTACGAGGCCGCGACCAAGTACCTTGGTTGGCAAATGCACCGTCATGGGATCGAGAACAGCCAAAATTGATCTGGTCAGGCTGACTAGATTTTTATTAGGGTAGTTCAGGAGCAGCCATATGGCAGTTTGGCAGATTCAGCAGGTGAAAACGCGCTTGAGCGATGTGATCGAGCAGGCACAAACACAAAGTCCGCAGTTTATTACAAGGCATGGCGCACAGCGTGCTGTTTTGCTTTCAATCAATGAATACGAGCAATTGAATGGAAAGAAGAAGTCACTTATAGAGCACTTGCTAAGCGGACCTAAGTTCGACGAATTTGAAATAGAACGAGATCATGGCCCGTATCGCCCTGTAGATTTCGGTGAAGATGAGTAAAAATACTTTGTCTTCAAGGAAGTTCCTGCTCGATACAGATGTGATCAGAAACTCGCAAGCGACATTCCCATCCTGGAGTCATGCGGTTTCTTGAAAACACTTCAGAGGAGTCGATATTTCTAAGTGTGCTTACCTTTGGAGAACTTTACATAGGTGCTTCAAATTTGAAGAGGAAAGATCCTCTGGGAGCTGAAGCTTTAGTTGCCTGAATTTGCGAGCTGGAGACTAACTATGCAGCGCGCACCTTGGGAGTTGATCTATTAACGTCTACCGCATGAGGAACTCTCTCCGGCAACAAAAGTCGTACTCCCATAGACACACTGCTTGGAGCTACGGCGTATGTCCATGGAATGATAATCGTGACTCGCAACATAAAAGACTTTCAGGAGCTACCCGTCATCCTGCTCAATCCCTGGGAAATCTGATTGCTGCCGTATTTATAACTCGCTAAATAATTTCTGAGAAACTATTGTCTGCTTACCTAGTTACTGCTTACCCCTTCTCCTCATG
>CAXSHS010000046.1:0-21684 GCA_964237325.1 uncultured Acidobacteriaceae bacterium
CTTGTGCGCCTGAGATAGGAACTGCCTCATTGTGCCTGAAAACAGGACGTGATTTTGTCAAGACGCTGTCACCGGCATGCATTTACTGCATGACTTGACCTCGTGACTCGCGCCCGAACGAAGCCACTACGGCCAGGTAAAGGGCAGCAGCGAACACTGTGACAGCCAGAACAGGGCCAAGCGATCCTGCCGATACGGCAGCTTTAGCTTGCAGCACGTTGATGCGCGAGGCAAGGAGGTTGCCGAGCTGGTATACCAGGCCGGGAAAGATAGCGCGAACCGGCCCAGGGGAAAGCTCGTTCAGGTACGCCGGGACGACGCCCCAGGCGCCCTGCACTGTAAACAGGACAAGAAACGACCCAAGCGTCAGCAGTGGAAGCGAATGGGCCAGCGCGTAGAGCGGGATGGAGGGCAGGGTAAGCAGTGCAGCGGTCACGATGGCACGCTTGCGCCCCCAGCGCTCAGAAAGTGCGCCGAAAGTGATGCCGCCAAGAATGGCGCCGATACTGTACATGGTAGCGATGAGGCCGACAATATGGGGGCCGGCATGGTGGTCCCTGGTAAGAAAGGTGGGATATAAGTCGGTCGAGCCATGCGAAAGCGCGTTGAAGCCGGTCATGAGCAGGACGAGGAACAGGAAAATGCCGGCATGTTGGCGCAGGCCGGTAAAGACACCCCATGCACCGCTGGGCGCTGCTGAAGGGCGTGCATGGCCCGTGCTCCAGACAGGCGATTCCTTGACGTACCGTGCTATGTACGCGATGAGCAAGGCCGGAAAGACGGCGCCGACAACGAACAGGCCGCGCCAGCCCGCGATGTGACCGGCTACACGCACATGCGAGAGCGGCCCGGCAAGCAACCCGAACGCAAGCGAGGCGAGCAGCGAACCGGAGGAGTAGCCCTGCTGCAAAATGCCGGAGTAGAGCCCCCGGCGCTTGGTCGGTAGCGTTTCAAAAATGAGAGCGGCACCCACCCCCCACTCGCCGCCCATGGCAACCCCGAATAGGGCACGCAAAAGTAGGAAAAGCGGCAGGGTCGGCGCAAATGCCGACAGCAAACCAAGGGTTGCGAATGAAGCGATGTTGACCAGCAGGATGCGACGGCGACCGTAACGCTCGGCGAGAAATCCGAAGAGCAGCGCGCCTAGGGGGCGAAAGGCCAGCGTTAGAAAGAGAGCCTCAGCAACCTTGGCTGTCGAGGCATGGAAATCGGCGGAGATCGCAGAAAGGGAGAAGACCAGCAGGAAATAGTCAAATGAATCCAGCGTCCAGCCAAAGAAACCGGCAAGGAAAGCATGCTGTTGCGCGGCTGTAAGGCTGCGCCAGTGCTCGCCTGCGGATTGATCTTGCCCTACGAGCATTCGGCGCTCCCTAAGCCATGTGCACCGCCGCCTTGAGTGTGTCTGTGCAGTTGCTTGCGTGCAACTTCCCCAAGGTGGCTTCGCAGCATTGTTCCATAATGAAACACCTATCCGACTACAGCTGCACTTTGGTGTAGCTGTAGTTGGCTAAGCGCGGTGTAGAATGTGCTGAATTATAACGATGCTATGTAGCGCGGCTCACAATGGCCCTGCTGTAAAAGCATTCATGCTGTCGTATTTGCAGGACTTGCAGTTTTTGGTGAAAGTGAGTTGAGGCCGATGGTTTGGGAAGAACTTCGAAGCGCTGTCCGTTTTCCAATGCACCTGCCCGTACTCTTAGTAGTTTCGGGGCAACAGGTAGAGGCTATTACGATAAACATTTCTCATAACGGCGTTTTGCTTCAGGTGCCGGACAGCATGCCCGTGCAGGCTGAACTCGAGTTCCTTTTGGAAGTGCCAAAGGAAGTCACCTTGAATGGGTCAACTGCAGCCATCCACTGCCTTGGCCATGTCATTCGCAGTTATCAAGAAAATGGATCTTGCTATGTCGCCGCGGTGATTGACGACTACCGGTTCCAGTAGAGTGCTCGAAAGGATTCAACCCCCGTCCATGAACCCTCTTTACGACAAGACTCGCATTGCCGGTACCCCGGTGATCCCTCCCAGCAGCCAGCCTTCCTACCCGCGTCCCCCAGGCGGCTTTGCCGCACCCAGTCCCGGCAACACCACTGTCGCGCACCGCGAAAATCCGACTCGCGTCATCCTCGCCGACAGCCAGGCTATCTTTCGCGTCGGCATGAGCAAGGTCTTTGCCGCGGAACCCGACATCCATGTCATTGCGCAGTCCGACGGCCTGTCGAACCTACGTTCCACCCTCAAGCAGCACCCTGCTGATGTATTGCTGCTGGACTGGAACATTCTGGGCGGCCACACCGAGTTTGTACCGGAGCTGATCAAGACCGGTCCGGCACCGGTCAAGATGATTGTGCAGGGTGCCATTGCCGACGAAACGCGCATGATCGAGCTATACCGCAACGGCGTTCGCGGCACGATTTCTCGCGCCATCTCGCCTGATCTGCTGCTGCGTTGCGTACGCAAGGTAGCTGCCGGCGAAACCTGGATCGATAACCAGTCTCTCACTCTGCTGATCGATGCGTACCGGCTGCAAGCAACGCAAGGTCTGAGCAACAAGGTTGCACCACGTCTTTCACCCAAAGAAATTTCCATCATCAACTACATCAGCCAGGGCAAACGCAACAAGGAGATTGCCCACCACATCGGCACCAGCGAGCAAGTTGTCAAGAACTACCTGCGCAAAATCTACGACAAGCTCGGTGTATCTGACAGGCTGGAGCTTGCCTTGTACTCGCTGCACCATGATCTGCAACGGAATGTCATTCCCGGTACGGGTCGCACCACCGTTGCCGTGCCGTTAGCTACACCGCGTCCAAAGGAGTTCTAAACGTTTCATCTTACTATCCTAAGAGATTTTCGGGACAGTTCACGATCGTGCAATCGCGGGTGTAGTCTTCTCAGGCGCAGCCAAGTTACCTAAAGTATCTCGGCTGCCGGATTTGAAGAGGACTTCATGAAACTGTTCCTACCCGCGTTTGTACTTGCATGCACAAGCCTTTCGGTGGCATCCGTTCCAGCCTTCAGCCAAGAAAATTCGCCTGCTCTGCCGGTCCGCAGAGCACCCGCACCGGTAGTTCCTATCGGAGCCATTTCTGTTCCCGGAACTTCTACCGTGAATTCTTTCCGGTCATGGGACGGGATTGTTGTAGATCCATATCTGCAGATTGGAGCGCTCTCCAGCCGCTCCTCCAAGGCAATCACTCTATTTGACGCTTTCAACGATCAACCTATTGGAGAGACCGCGCCTGTTTTTACGGGTACCGGAAAGAACGTTAACAACTCCGGTCCGAACGGTCTTGTCATCGCAGGCACCCAGATATGGGCGGGCGATTACCCCAGCTCGATCCACGTGTTCGATCTCAGCCGAAGTATTACGGCACCGCCCCAAATAGCCTTTATCAACACCGGCGGTACATCGCGCGTGGATGCATTCGACTACGATCCCAAAAATAAAACCATCATCGCCTCGAACAGCGACACCGCGCCTGATCCTGCGTTTGTGACCCTGCTTTCAACAGAGACGCTTCGCATCACCGGGAAGATCGTCTTCGACGGAACCAACGGCACGCCGGACGGCTCGATCGGCGGAATCGGCGGAGTTCTCTATGACTCCCGAATCAACAAGTTTCTGGTCAGCCTGTCGCAAGTGGGTACCGATGAAACCAAGGGGGCTGTCGTAGCTCTCGATCCGGATACCGGGGCTGTAACACAGGTAATTTCCGGCATCGACAACTGCCAGCCTTCAAGCCTGGTGCAGGGGCCGGGAGACAATGTGCTTATCGGCTGCGACCCAGGCTTTCCTGTATCCGACCCGGTCGCGTTCGCTCCGCGGACCTATGTCATCAATGCGCGCACAGGAGCCATCACGGCTAACATCACACAAGTCGGCGGTGCAGACCTGGTGGCATATGACCCAAGCAATCATCTGTACTACACAGCTTCCCGCGATTTCTTTACCGATCCAAAAGCCGCTGCGGCAACGCCTGTGCTCGGTGTCATCGATGCCGTGACAAACAAGTGGATTGAAAATGTACCTACCGCGCCCAATGCACACAGCGTTGCGGTGAATCCTTTCAACAACCATATCTACCTTCCGATAAGCAATCCGAATGCGCTTTGCAATGGCTTGCCCGGATGCATAGCTGTGTTTGGAACCGCGAACACTGAAAAGCCCGAGTAGTCCCGGTTGCCGGGGAACCGTTGCATAGGCACTCCGCATGGCAACTTGTACTACGGAGTGCCTTATCACTCGTACATTCAGGCAATTATCGGCTCTGGCTCCTCTATCGGCTCAGACTCCGGCTTGGGGGCACCTTCAAGAATACGCAGCAGGGCAAGGTGGTACCGTTCCGGTAGCCGCCTGCGCTGCAAGGCCTTGTCTACCGCCACATGCTTGGTTTCACCCTCGGCCAGTAGAACACCGTTGCAGTACAGGGCATAGTTGAAGACCACAATGGGACCGCGCAGTGCTTTTACCGTGGTCTGAAGCTCCAGAGCATCGTCAAAGCGAGCCGGTTTGCGATACCGGCATGTTGCTTCCACAACCGGCAGCACACAGTCCTCTTTTGCTTCAAGCTCACGGTAGGAAAACCCAAGCTCGCGCATCAGCTCGACACGGCCTGTTTCAAACCACACGAAGTAGTTTCCGTGGTACACCACCCCCATCTGGTCCGTTTCGGAATAACGCACCCGCAGGCTCGTCGTAAACTTCATAGAGACGAGTGTACGTGCGCGGCTGCACTTCCGATGCCATCTACGGTAACTATGGACTCGCTTCGGCAGGGTATACATCCTAAAGTCAATGCTTGAAGAAATTGCTCAGACTGCGGTTTCATCTACGTTCTCCGTGCCTGCCCCTCCGCCTTCCATGGAGGTGCCCCCGGCTATCGCCAGGCGCGCCCAGCTAGGCGTGGCAACGCTGTTCACGGTCAACGGGGCAGCCATCGGGTCCTGGGTGCCGCACATCCCGGAGCGCTCCCTCGCGCTGCACTTGAACCCTGCACAGCTGGGAGAGGTCCTGCTGGCGGCAGGCATCGGCGCGCTATTTGCCATGCCGATCTCCGGTCCGCTGCTGCGCCGTTTCGGGTCGCGCCGGGTTTGCACCGTCGCCGGCTTACTGTTCCCGGCCCTGCTTACGCTGGCAATCCTGCTGCCTTCCGTGCCGTTGCTGGTGGGTGTCCTGTTCCTGACCGGCCTGACCGCGGCAGCCATGGATGTGGCAATGAACTCGCATGCGGTGCTGGTAGAGGCCGCACTGCGCAAGCGCACCATTTCACTGTTTCATGCTCTGTTCAGCTTGGGCTGCTTTGCCGGTGCGGGCATCCACAGCTTCTTCATGGCGCGGCATGCAGCTGATGCGATCCTCATTCCCTGCTCCGGTGCTGTTCTGCTCGTTATGGTGCTTACTGCCATTCCGCTGCTGCTGCCGAAAGCAGTGGAAGACGAGCGAAACGCGGCAGAAGCAAATATCGCCCTGCCTACAACAGCGGAACACAAGGGTCTTCGCGCTCTGCTACCGGCACACCTGCCTCATCCCGGCCTGCTGCTGCTCGGCGTGCTTTGTTTCTCAACCATGGTGAGCGAGGGAGCTATGGGCGACTGGAGTGCCTTGTTTCTGCGCGTCGTTCGCCACCTGCCGAACGGAACCGCAGGGTACGGCTACACCTGCTTTGCCGGTTTGATGGTCGTAGGCCGCTTCTTCGGTGATGCCGTGGTAGCGCGCATCGGTGAAATGCGCGCCTTGCGCATCGGCGGCGCGGTAAGCGCGGCAGGCATGCTGATGATCCTATTCGTACATCCGCTGGCCGGGGTGCTGCTGGGTTTCGCGCTCGCCGGTCTGGGCCTGTCCAACGCCTCTCCAGTGCTCTATCGCACGGCTGCTACGCTGCCCGGCTTTGCCCCGGGCGAGGGGCTTGCAACGGCGGTCGGCGTGGGCTATGCCGGGCTACTGGTCGGGCCGCCGCTGCTAGGCATACTTGCACACAAGGCCGGGCTGCCGAGTATCTTCTGGGTGCTGCTGGCGCTCAGCGCTACACTCTCCATCGCAGCGCCGCTTTGCCGCAGGGGACGCATTGCCGGGCCATCCCAGGCAGCGGCGCTTGCAGCACAAAACTGAACGCGTACTTGGTCCCGCAGCTGCATTTCACAGCGTAGATTAGAGAAATGGCTTCTTCGACCATCCTCAGCACACCCGCCTCCCCTTCTTTGTCCAACCGTATCGATACCCTGGCTCGCGTAGCTGTTCAGGCAGGCTTGGGGCTTCAAAAAGGCCAAGAGCTGCTGATCACCGCCCCTATTGACGCCTTGTCGCTGGTGCGCTGCATTACCGAGCATGCTTACCAGGCGGGTGCGTCGCTGGTGACCACGATGTACACCGATGACCAGACGACGCTGGCGCGCTACCGGTTCGCACCGGATGCGAGCTTTGACAAGGCACCAGTTTGGCTGCATGACGGCATTGCCACCGCGTACCGCTCGGGTGCGGCGCGACTGGGCATTACCGGCGCCGACCCTTCGCTGCTGGCCGGGCAGGATGCGCAGAAAGTATCGCGGGCGAACCTCGCGGTGTCCAAGGCGAGCCGCCCTGCCCTTGAGCTCATTACCCGTCACGAGATCAACTGGTCCATCATTGCGGCTGCCACCCCTGCCTGGGCCAGGGTCGTGTTTCCAGGGGAGCCGGAGGAGGTCGCGCTTGAAAAACTCTGGGACGCGATCCTGGCTGCCTCACGCCTGGACAACGACGATCCGGTAGCGGCATGGAAGGCCCACAGCGCCAATCTGAAGGGACGAGCAGTCCTGCTGAACGGCAAACGCTATGCGGCTCTTCGCTACACCGGGCCGGGCACGGACTTTGAGCTGGGCCTGGCGGACGGGCACCTGTGGATGGGCGGCGGCGCAACCGCGCTGAACGGCATCGACTGCCTGCCCAACATTCCGACTGAGGAAGTCTTTACAACGCCGCACCGTACGCGCGCGCGGGGTACGGTACGCTCGACCAAGCCGCTCTCTTACCAGGGCACGCTGATCGAGGAGATCGCGGTGCGCTTTGAAGACGGCAAGGTTGTGGAGGCGCGTGCCAAGACGGGTCAGGAAGTATTGCAGCGCATGCTTGATACCGACGAGGGCGCGCGCAGGCTGGGCGAGGTGGCATTGGTACCGCACTCGTCGCCGATCTCAGCAAGCGGGCTGCTGTTTTCGAACACACTATTCGATGAGAATGCAGCGTGCCATATTGCCATGGGGCAGGCTTACAGTACGTGTCTTGAGGGCGGGGACAGTGCGACGCCTGAGCAGCTTGCCGAGCGCGGGGCGAACAGCAGCCTGATCCATGTCGACTGGATGATCGGGTCCGGGGCGCTGGATATTGATGGGGTAACGCAGAATGGGCGGGAGGAGCCGCTGATGCGGGGTGGGGAGTGGGTGTAAGTAAAAAACCATCGCGAGTTAGCAATGGGCAAAACAGTACGTTGCCGCGAGATCTTGGTAGTTATTTCTTTGGAATATCCGCCATCATGTTGCCTTACCTAAAAGAACTTGAGCGGATTAGGAACTGAGATATACATCATTAAGACTATAACTTTTTAGGAGCAGCGACTTGAAGCCGGTTAAGAAATACGAGCAAAAGCGAAAGTCGTTTCAAAGAAAAGCGATTAGGTTAGCATCAAAACAAGAATCTGAAATTCCCTTTAGATCAAGGATTTTCTGGTTAGGTCATACTCTGTACGCCATACTTGGTATAGGCGCTCTCGTTTTGAGCTACCTAGAACTTAGGCCCACATGTACTTTAGAACCCTCACAAGTTCTTGATGCTGAAGATCCATTTAGTCAGCGTTTCACATTAAAGAATACAAGTTTATATGCATTAGAAAAGATTCATTTTCAGTGTGGCATCGATTTAGTTTCGGACGGCATTACATCTATGAAAAACTTTAGTATTGAATCGGGAGGACCAATAGCAAAGCTCAACCCAGGTGACTCCTACACGGTACATTGCCCGATTCAGGGGCACGCCGTGTTCAAATGGTTGACAATATATCCTAAGTTAGTGTTCAGATTGCCTTTTGGAGCACATGGCTGTAGAGCATTTCCTTTAAAGGGTGAGGGCCTCACACCTAGTGGTCCTTACATATGGGAATATACCAGTTCGCCCCATGATCTTTGTGGACCACGCTCATGGCTTAACCGCAGCTTAGACCTTGACAATCCAGATGACCAAACTTGGATGACGCCGGATCAGGATAAAGAGTTCCTCAGACGAAGGCGTCACTCGCAGTAAAACCCATTCCACATCAATCATGAAGGCAGTAATTTAGACCCATGACTGGCTCTTAGTTGTGAAAAAACTCAACGTCAATTTGAAGATCACAATGCTCAAACTACATTAGCATTACATAGCTTTTGCATATCACTGAACTAAAAGTAGTTCAATAGCTCTATGGACGAAGCTTGGAAAACCCTGCCACACGCGACACATCATTGAACGTCACGTAGACAAAAAAGACAATCAGCAGCACAAACGCCACCTGATAAATGCGCTCCTTCACAGCGGTGTTCAGGTCGTGGCGCATGACCGACTCAATGACCAGTAGCAGGATCATGCCGCCGTCCAGAATTGGGAACGGAAAAAGGTTCATGACGCCCAGGTTCAGGCTGATGACGGCCATCAGGTTGATGAGCGGCTGCCAGCCGGGGGTGGTGACGGCCTCACCTGTAACACGCGCAATGCCGACCGGCCCCATCAACTGCTTAGCAGGCGAGTGGCGCGAGAACAGCTTCTTAACCACTTCAAGGATGTCGCCTGCGTTCTGCACGTTCCAATGGTAGGCACGGACGGCGGCCTTGCCGAGCGGTTCCTGCTCCACAACAAATGGAGGCGGTTGCGCCTGAAAACCGAGCCGGTAGCCCATTCTTCCGGTGCCGTCATCGCCCTGCACCGGGTCCACAGTGAACTGTAATGGCTTGCCGTTGCGCTCAACTGCAAGGGCTACTGGGTGGGCACCGTTCTCCTGAAGGTAGGCCGATACCGCCGGGGTGGAGTGCAGCGCGACTCCATTGAGCGATGTGAGCGCGTCGCCAGGCTGGACACCGGCTTTGGCCAGCGGGTAGGACGGCGCGACGGTATGCACGGTAAGCGGGCCGGCCTGGATGCGTGGAATAAGTCCAAGCGCCAGCGGGTCCGGGCCGTCCTTGCCGGAGGCACCGGCGAGCGGCAGCTGCACGGTGACGTTTTGCGTGCTGCCGTTGACCGCGCGAGCCACCGTGACCGGAACGGTCGCCGTACCGTCGATACCCATGCGCACCGCAATGTGCTGCCAGTCCGGGTTGTGCTCGCTATCAAACTGCACAACGGTGTCGCCCGGCTTGAGCCCGGCCAGCGCTGCAGCGCTGTGTACCGGCACATAGTCAAGCCGGGCAGCGCCGACCATGTACTGGTCAATCTCGTTGTGCATCATGTACAGCCCGGTCATGAGGCCGAAAGCGAGCAGAAAATTCGACACGGGACCGGAGAAGCCGATCAGAATGCGCTGCCAGCGCGGGCGGTTCTGGAACTCCGCCGGGTCGCGCGAAGTCTCCTCGCTCGGCAGCTCGCCGGCCATCTTGACGTAACCGCCTAGCGGCAGCAGGCTTAGACGGTAGTCGGTGTCGCCCCGGCGAAAGCCCAGCAGTCGCTTGCCGAAGCCGATGGAGAACACCTCGATACGCACGCCGCACAGCTTGGCGGTTATGAAATGGCCGGTCTCGTGCACCAGGACCATGATGCCGAGGACCACCAGCATCGAAACGGTAGAGATCAGGAAAAACTGCATTCGGCTCCGTGTTGATACAAAAAATGCTCTAGCGGGCCAGCACTTCTCTTGCCCGCTCTCGTGCGGCCTCGTCCTGCTCCAGCACCTCGGCAATAGAACCCGGAGTGACGGGAGGCGTGGCCGCGAGCACCTTCTCGATTGTACCCGCGATGGCCGGGAACCTTATGCGTCCGCCCAGGAATGCTTCGACCGCAATTTCATCGGCTGCATTGAGTGCAATGGGGTGAGCACCGCCTGCCTCCGCCGCCTCGTAGGCAAGGCGAAGGCAGGGGAAGCGCTCAAAATCCGGCTGCTCAAAATGGAGATCAGCCAGGGTACTCATGTCGAAGCGCAGGTCGGACTCGACTCGGTCGGGGTAGGAGAGCGCGTACAAGATCGGCAGGCGCATGTCGGTGACAGAGATTTGCGCCAGGATGGAGCCGTCGATGTACTCGACCAGCGAGTGGACCGTGGATTGCGGATGCACGGTGACCTTGATCTGCGACGGCGGCAGATGGAACAGGCGGCAGGCCTCGATGATCTCAAGCCCTTTGTTGAGCATGGTTGCGGAGTCGATCGTAATGCGCTGCCCCATGACCCAGGTAGGGTGCTTTAGCGCCTGGGCGACCGTGATGCCGGCAAACTGGTCGAGTGGCAGGGTGCGAAACGGGCCGCCGGAGGCTGTGAGCCAGACATTGCGGACCTCCCCCGAGCGCCCGGCGCGCATGCACTGGTGTACGGCGTTGTGTTCGGAGTCGATGGGCAGCAGGGGTATGTTGCGCTCGCGGGCGGCTGCGGTAAGCAGGTCACCGGCGGCCACCATAGCCTCTTTATTAGCAAGGCCGATCGTCTTGCCGGCCAGCACTGCGGCGTACGTAGCCTCAAGGCCGGCCACGCCGACAATCGCGGACACGACGAAGTCAACCTCGGGCAGGGTCGCGGCCAGTACTGTTCCTTCCGTGCCGTAGACAACCTGAACACCGGTGATGTCCAGGTTGCGGAGTTTTGCGGTCAGCTCCGCGGCAAGCTCCTCAGCAGCCACAGAGACAACCCGTGGCCGCCATCGGGTGCATTGCGCGGCAACCGCCTCCAGATTGCGCCCGGCTGCGAGTGAGGCGACGCTGAAGCGGTCCGGGTACTGCTCCAGAATGGAAAGTGTGCTTTGACCGATGGACCCGGTGGAGCCGAGAATGCAGATCTGTTTCAAACAAAAGCCTTTGTGACGGAAAGCCGTAGCATCATGCTACAGGGCCGCGCTACAGAGCTCCCTGCGCCAGCAGGGCGTACCAAAGTACCGGAGCCGCCAGCAGCAATGCGTCCACGCGGTCCAGTACACCGCCGTGGCCCGGCAGCAGCGTGCCTGAGTCTTTAACGCCCGCACCGCGTTTGAGCGCCGACTCCAGCAGATCACCGAGCTGTGCGGCAGCGTTCAGCAGGACAGAGAGCAGCAGCGTACGCCACACCGGGCCCGGGTAGCTGAGCGTGTCGATGCCTCTGCTGTTCAGCTCGGCAGCCAGAAGCAGCAGCAGCGTAACGCTCAGCAGGGTGCCCGCCAGCGAAGCGACTGTGCCTTCCCATGTTTTATTGGGACTGAGCCGCGAGAGCTTGTGCTGTCCGAAGTTGCGGCCTACGTAGAGTGCCGCGATGTCGCCCGCCCACACAGAAATGAAAAGAAGTACCAGCAGCGACGGCCCATTGCCCTGTGCGGAGATGAGCGGCAGGGTTGTGAGCGACCAGCCTGTGTATAGCAGTGCAAAAACGGAAGCCGAGGCAGCAGGCAACACCTCGGGCAGGGGCAGCCGGAAGGCGCAGATAGCGAGCAGGAGAAATGCAAGGCCGCCCAGCGCGGGTGCCGTGTACTCCGGCCTAAAACAC
The DNA here is from genome assembly GCA_964237325.1 of uncultured Acidobacteriaceae bacterium. GTDB lineage: Bacteria > Acidobacteriota > Terriglobia > Terriglobales > Acidobacteriaceae > EB88. The sequence goes on from CAXSHS010000046.1 coordinate 11,656, forward strand.
GTACACAGGAACAGCAGCGCGATGCCGCACAGCACCGGGATACGCGGTGCGCCGGACGCGCCGTTTACGGCAGCCAGAGCCAGAAACTCCCACGCGCACAGCATGGACACCAGAGCCGCGGCAAGCGTGACCGCCGGTAGCGAGTTCCAGAACACCAGGGCGAGTACCAGCGGGATCAGTACTGCGGCAGTTAGAACTCTTCGCATCTCCTTTGAAGCATAGCCCAGTACTCAGCCCTTGCAGATGGAGCTGAACGCAAGTCTTTCGCATCCAATCTGTGTCTATGCAAGTACGCGCCTGGGTTTGCAACATGCTTCCTATCGCGTGAAAGGGATGCCCCGTGAAAGTATTCGCAATGTCTGTAACGTTTGGTTTGGCTTCAGTCAGCTTGGCCGCGTGCCTTCTAGCATCCGGATTGTCGGCGCAAGAGACGCAGGCAGCCTCGCAGACCATTGTGACGGCGCTGGCAAAAGGTAGAGAAGCAACCCCAATCATTCCGGAAACCGCGCTGGAAGTGAAGGTGGACGGCAAGAAAGTGCAGCCGCTTACCTGGCAGCCTTACGGCCAGGGTGAGGTGCAGCTTGTGCTGCTGCTTGACAACTCGGCACGCACATCGTTCGGTCGCAACATTGAAGATCTTTCCAGCTTTATCCAGACGCTGCCGCCTAATGTGTCCGTAGGCGTGGCTTACATGGAAAATGGAGCCTCTGTCTTCTCCAGCCCTATTTCTAAAAACAAGGCAGATGTGGCCAAAAGCGTACACCTGCCGGGCGGCTCACCTGGCTCCAATGCCAGCCCCTACTTTTGCCTGCAGGATCTGGCCAAACGCTGGCCGGCAGCACCCTCTGCGGCACGGCGCGAGGTGCTGATGATCACTGACGGTGTGGATGAGTACAATCCTCGGTACGACCCGGAAGACCCTTACGTGCTTGCCGCGATTGATTCTGCAAACCGGGCTGGACTGGTGGTTTTTTCAATCTATTATCGCAACCAGGGGCGCTTGGGCAGCAGTTTATACGAGACTGATGCAGGGCAGAACTACCTGTCGCAGGTAGCTGATGCAACCGGCGGCAACCTGTACTACGAAGGCTTGATCAACCCCGTTTCACTTACGCCGTTTTTGTCCGACTTGAAAACCCGTCTGAACAATCAGTATGAGCTTTCCGTTCCGGTACGACCTGATAAAAAGGTTTCCTATGCCGATTTAAAGCTAAAAACAGATATCGGTAGTTTGAAGCTGAAGGCGGCGAACCGTGTAGTGGTGCAACCTGCGGGAGCTGTGGCGCAGCAGTAAGTTATATGTGAGGCCCGGCTTGCGCCGGGCTTTTAATACTTAGTAATGTTCAACACTGCCATGCTCTTGTGGTGGCTTTATGCTTTCGCCGGTTATGCCACTTCTCTATTGAATCTTGCTGCTCGAAAATGTCGATCATCCAGCTTCAGTGCACCTGAAACTCAGGTGAACCCAGCAGCATGGCTGCCATCCTGTTCAGAGTTTCTCCGGCATCCAACTGCGAGCCGAGTTGCTTCAATTGCTCGTAGATAACTCCGCTAGTCTCGGGCGATGCTTCTCCGCCAAGCAATGCATGCTCCATAAGCTGCAAAGCCTTGTCCTCACCGGTTGCCATAGGCTGCGGCCTTGCCATAGCTGCCGGCTGTGTATGCGCGGCAGCGGGCGGCTCGGCAAGCAGGCCGTCGGCAACCAGCAGCGGTGCATTCAGGTGCATGCCGCCTGGTTTGCCCGATGTGTTGTCGGATAAAGATAAAGCAAAATTCAACCGAGCTACCAGCGCAGACGAGTTCATCCACTGCGCGCTTGTAACCGGATAGCCGGTGGGAGGCTGGCAGCGGTATAAAGGCTCGCCCATAGTACGCAGGGTCGCGGTGAGCGCACCGGGGTTCGAGGGGTCGGTGCCGGTGGCGCGCAGGGCTGAGGCGACAAACTCAAGCGGGCTCTTAACCTTGTTGCGGAAGTCGGTGCGGTCGAAGAACTCGGGCGCGTGCACCATAGCGGTCAGCACCTGTGCAATGTCGCCGTCGCTTGCTTGCCATGCGGCAACCATGCGATTCACCAGCGTGGGCTGCGGAGTGTCATTGGCAAAGCGCTGTGCCAGCTCGTAGCAAATGTGATGCGCGGTAGCGGGCTGGCCGGCAAGGTAGTTGAGCGCGTCGATTCCCTCCTGTTGGCCGTTCTCAGGAACAGCGTGGCCGAGCCACTGCTTGGTTCCGGGCTCATGCCGCTGCGGTAAAAAGGCGAACGGTCCACCCTGTTGCGGTTGCTGTACGGTCCACCCGGTCAGGATGTTTGCCAGCGCGGTTACGTCCGCCTGCGTGTAGCCGCCGTCGACGCCGAGCGTGTGCAGCTCCATGAGCTCGCGCCCGTAGTTTTCATTCAAACCTGCCTTGCCCTGCTGTTGACGCCGGGCTGCCGGTGAGTTGGGGCCGGTGCTGGCCGCATTGTCCAGGTAGAGCAGCATCGCAGGGCTTTGCGCGGTGGCCAGCAGCAGGTCACGAAATTTGCCGAGTGCATGTGGCCGGATGGCATCGCGCTCATATTGCTGGGCGTAGTCGATCTCATTGCCTGCCTTGTTCAGGTCGATGTTGAAGTGGTTGAACCAGAAGTCAGTCATAACTTCCGCAAGTTGCCGTTCCGAAAGCACGGCGCGCAGGATTTTAGCCTGCTCCATCTCACCGGCGGGGACGTTGCCGCCGCCAGCCATCATGGCCAGCAGCTCGCGGTCACGGGGCGAGACACCTGCCGACAGCTGCCCTTTGAGCGGCTCTTTCAGGCCGGAGGTTAGCGTCACTCGGTCCGCGACGGGTAACGCCAACACCGCGTTGAGCCGGGCGGCGGGCGGTATAGCCAGGATAGGCCCGGCCAGCTGCGCTGCTTTTGCCTGGTCTGCCGCCTTGCTTCCTATATCTCCGTCATCCTGTTTCGGCTGAGAGGGAGACGCAGAGTGCGGCCCGGCGGCGTTTACACCTGCGCTTGAACTGCTGCTCGCGGAAGCGCGTTCCTTCTCCTGTTTAGCCTGGTACTTCGCCAGCAGTACCTGGTACACACCGGCAAGCTGCGGATCGGCAGGCAGACTTCCTTTGCCTTCGGCGAGCCTGCGAATGGCCTGTCCATCCGGGAACTGCACGGCAAGTTCGGCAGGCGTCATGGTAAGTGAGGGGTACACCTGAAGACGCTTTTCAAGTGCTGCGTCCGCGATCGTCTCAGGGTGCAGCTGTTGCGCAAACCACACCTGCCAACCCCCGGCGGCAACAGCCTGCGCCATACCCGGGGTCGGGCCAAAGGTGAACCGGTTCAAAACCTGCGCCGTCTGCTCCCCGGCCGTAAGCGATGCCCGTGGTGGTATTTTCTGCATGGAGAGCGACGGCTCGTGCCGAAAAGCCAGATTATTATGCGTGTGCTGGGATAGGGGAGCGCTCGGCGCGGTTTGTGCGAGCAGAGGAGCTGCCGGCAATAGCAGTGCAAGGGAGAACAGGACAGTGGGCTTGCGCATGCGGAGCACTCCATAAAACAGCAATATATGCCTGCTGGTTGGAACCGGGTTTGCGGGCAAAAGTCGCGTTTTGAATGAAGCCTAATCTTTACAGCTGTGACTCAGGCCGTGGCAGCCGCTGCGGGACGCATGGTTTTGCGTCCCTTCCACCAGCTCAGCAACGGACGCATCAGCAGCAGCGCGGCTAGTACCAGCGTAATTTGCAGCGGAGCTAACACACCTGTTTTTACAATCCACCAGTAGTGCAGTACACCGGCAATCGCCGAAACATATACGAGTCGATGCAGCCAGCTCCAGCCTTTGCCGCCCAACTTGCGGATGGACCAGGCAGTTGAGGTCAAAGCAAGCGGCACCATGAGTGCCCAGGCTGTAAAACCTGCCCAGATATATGGCCGCTTCGCGAGGTCGTCTGCGATGATCGGCCAGCTCCACCCGGAGTACAGCGCCAGGTACACAAGCAGATGCAGTGAGCTGTAAAGAAAGGCGTACAGCCCCAGCATGCGCCGAAAGCGGATGAGCCAGCTCAGCTTCGGGATGAGTTTTCGGATTGGACTCACCGCAAGCGAGATCACGATGAGCCGCAAGGCACCGAAACCGGTGAAGAAGGTCACGGTCTCTGTAGGGTCCGGCCCAAGGGCGGCAGGATTGCTCGTCGCACTTTCAAAAAATCGCCAAGCAAGCCACATCAGCGGGCCAAGGCAGGCCGCGTGTGCCAGCACTTTCAATCGCACTACCCATCGGTTCGGCACGTCCCTGCTCCCTTATGCTGCCTTAGTAATTCTTTTTCAAATCCATACCTTTGTATAAGTCGGCTACCTGGCTACCGTAGCCGTTGAACATAAGAGTCGGCTGCCGCTGCTTGAAGACCGAGGCACCGATGACCCGCTCGCTCGCCTGCGACCATCGGGGATGGTCAACTTCCGGATTCACATTCGAGTAAAAGCCGTACTCATCCGGGCCTAGCTCGTTCCAGGTCGTAGGCGGCATCTTGTCCGTAAAACGAATCGTTGCCAGCGATTTGGCCGACTTGAAGCCATATTTCCATGGCACGATGATGCGTACCGGTGCACCATCCTGTGGCGGCAGTGCCTCCCCATACATGCCGAAGGTCAGCAGGGTCAGCGGGTGCATGGCTTCATCCATGCGCAAACCTTCGGAATAGGGCCAGTTAATGCCGGCCCCGCTCGACTCAGGCATCTGCTCCGCGTCATAGTAGGAGAGAAATTGCACGTACCTGGCTGTGGGTAGCGGCCGGCATACCTTGATGAGCTCGGAGAGCGAGTAGCCGTTCCAGGGTATGACCATGCTCCAGGCCTCAACGCAGCGGAAGCGGTAAATACGCTCCTCCATCGGCTTGTAGTGGGCCAGCTGGTCAATGGAAAAGTGTTGCGGCTTTTCGACCAGCCCTTCAATCTTCACAGACCAGGGGTACGTTTTGAAGTGCTGGGCATTCTCTGCCGGGTCACTCTTGCCGGTTCCGAACTCGTAAAAGTTGTTGTACGTCGTGGCGTCTTTCATCGCAGTCGGAGTGAGCCCCGGTGTTGAGAGCGGACTTTTGACCGTAGCGAGCCTGGTAGCTGCCTCCACAGCAAGCGAAGGGCTCAGCAGGCGACGCCCAGCAAAGCCGGTCACACCCACGGCAGCAGCACCTATAAACCGGCGGCGATTGAAATAGTCGTTTTTTGGGGTGATCTCCGATGGAGCGATATCGATTGACTTGCGGATTAGCATGAAACTCCATTCAGGATTGCAAAGGTCCCTGATCTATTGGACGCGATGCGCCGGTCATGGGAGTCATTGAGTTCGCTTCCGGTTACAAGCACCATCAAAGTGGTCCGCCCGACGCCTCCCTTTAACGGCATATGGCAGCGAAGACTCTAGTATGAAAAGCGAGGGAACAGGACGGCATGGAAACAGGATGGAACCAGCAGGCGCACCGGGCGTTGATTGAAAGCGACCGCATTCAGCAAACGGCAGATCTGCTGCTCAAAGCGCGGCAAACCGGACAGCCTATCGCCGATCTGGAAGCAGCGCTGCAACCCGCTACGTTGAACGAGGCCTATGCGGTGCAGGATGCCATGGCCGGCTCGCTGGGTACCATCGGCGGCTGGAAGGTGGGTGCGCCTAGTCCTGACGCAACACCCATGTTCGGGCCCATGCCGCTACGCTTCGGCTTCCTGAAAAGCGGCGGGCAGATGGACAATCCGGTGAGCCGCATGCGCGGCGTAGAAGCAGAAATCGGCTTTCTGCTGCGTAAGGATCTTCCCATTCGCGAAGGGCGCTACACACGCGAGGAACTGCTGGAGGCTGTAGGCAATGCCCGCCCGGTCATTGAAGTGCTGGAGTCGGCCTTTATCGACCCGGGCGAGGCTGCCCACCTGGCCATGGTGGCCGACCTGCAAATGAACGGCGGTTTTGTGCACGGAGAGGAGATTGAAAACTGGCGTGAAGCCAATATGAAGGAACAGCCGCTGGAAATCATCATTGATGGCGTGATCCGCTGGGACAAGGTGAGCTGCAATACGAATGGACCGGATCTGCTGCGCCTGGTCGAGTACCTAGCCAATGAAGGGCAGTTTCGTACGGGCGGTCTGGAGGCGGGGCAGTGGATCACCACCGGGAGCTGGATGGGTAGGCTACTCGCGCATGGGCGCTCATCAGTCCAGGTTCGCTTTGCCAATCTTGGAAATGTCGCGTTCTCCTTTGTCGCGTAGGTGCCGTTAGACTGCACGGCGCTCGCGCCAGGCGTACAGTGCCGCTCCCGCAACACCCAGCACGGCGGCAAACAGCAGCTCGCGCCCTGCGCCTTTGCGCGACAGCAGCAGAAACATAAACCCTGCGAGTGCCAGCACCGGCGGCAGCGGGTAGAGCCATATGCGAAAGGGCCTGACGAGTTCAGGCTGACGCACCCGCAACACGATAACGCCCACCTGCTGCAAGCCGTATTGCAGCACAATGCGTACCGCCACCAGCGTAGTGATGACCGTGCGCAGATCGAAAAAGCAGAACACGGTCGCAATGGCACTCAGCGCCAGCAGGGCCACCTGCGGGAACCCGTGCCGGGGGTGCAGCCGGGCAAAGGGCGCGAAAAAGTTGCCCTCGCGCGCGGCTGCGTAGGGCGCACGCGAGTAGCCGAGCAGCAGCGCAACCACCGAGGAAAATGCGGTCCACATGATGAGCACCGCGATGGCTATGGCTGCAAACTCCCCTGAGCGTCCGGGCAGGGCGGTGTGCATCAGCACCGCTGCCATGGGTGCGGCAGCGCCGCCTCGTACCGCGAGGCTAGCCGGAGGCAAGGCACCCAGCACGGCGAAGTTCATGAGAAGGTACAGCATTGCTACCAGCGCAATCGAGAGCAACACAGCGCGCGGGATGGTGCGGCCGGGGTCGCGCACTTCGCCGCCCAGGAAGCACACGTTGTAGTAGCCCCAGTAATCGTAGGTAGTGATAAGCGTTGCTACACCGAGCGCCGGTAGCAGGCCGGTGCCTCCCGGGTGCGGCCAGTGCAGTTGCGCCGCGACCAGGGGAGCGCGCAGGTGCGTGAGCCCGACTGCGATCACAGTCAGCAAAGTTGCCAGTACACCGACAGTGAGGATACCTGCCGTGCGCACCACGAAGCCCAGGCCTCGGTAGAGCAGTGCCGCCACCACCATGCACACACCCGCGGCGAGCAGGCTGGTTCCCTGCACTGAAATGAACCCCAGCCGAAAGCTGCGATGAAGGCCCGGCAGTAGAAACGATGCATACTGCGCCAGGCCCAGCGCGCCTGAAGCTACAGAAAGCGGCGCTGTAAACAGCAGTTGCCACACGTAGAGGAAGCTGAGGAACCGGCCTGCATCGTAAGCGGGCTTTGACCCGGCTTGGGCTTGGACGCCGGGTTTGTAAATCTCTCGCAGAAATGCGTATGAGCCGCCAGCGCGCGGCAGGGCGGCACCCAGCTCTGCCCACACCAGTCCGTCGCACACCGCCAGCAGCGCGCCCAGCAGCCAACCCAGCCACGCGCCGGGCCCCAGCGCGGCAGCTACCAGCGGCAGGGTGATGAACGGGCCTACGCCGATCATGTTCATCAGGTTGAGCGAGACCGCGCCGCCCAGCGTTACGCGCCTGGGGAGTTCAGGCGGCTGTGTTTCCGTGTGCTGCGGCAAAGGCTCCATAGGGGCTGGATTGTACACTTGGCAGGTGCAGCCCACCCCCTACGCTCTTGCCCAACTAACGCGCCGAGCATGCGCGCTTGCCATGCTGGCTGCCGCGCTTGCTCCCAAACTCTCAGCACAAGCCGTACCCTGGGCCACGACACTTGCGCCTGCCATTGACAGCACGACCTTGCCCGAAGATCGCGGTGCTGCTGGCCTGGCGCAAACGCTGAACAAGCTGCATACCTGGGCCAGCCTGATGATGATCGTGGCCCACCCGGACGATGAAGACGGCGGCATGATGGCGTATGAGTCGCGCGGGGTGGGCGCGCGCACCGCCCTGATGACGCTGACTCGCGGCGAAGGGGGCCAGAACGCCGTTTCCGGCGAGAATTATGATGCGCTCGGGCTGATCCGCACCAATGAGCTCCTGGCCGCGGACCGCTATTCCGGCACCGAGCAGATGTGGGGTACCGAAGCCGATTACGGCTTCTCGAAGACGAAGGACGAGGCATTTGCACAGTGGACACACGACCGCGCACTGCGCGATGTAGTACGCGCGGTACGCGAGCAACGGCCCCTGGTGTTGACCTCCGTGTTCATCGGGGGCATCACCGACGGTCATGGGCACCATCAGGTGTCAGGTCAGCTTACGCAAGAGGCCTTCAACACATCCGGCAATCCGAATGTGTTCCCTGACCAGATCGCGGCCGGGTTGCGGCCCTGGAAGCCGCTGGCCGTATATGCCCGTTCACCCTTCGCGCCCATTACCGCTAAAGGCATGTACGACTACGCGACTGATACCTGGGCACCGCCTGCCTTTACCAACTACGTAACCGGCGAGAAAACGACGGTGCCGCCTGTGCCTGAGGTGACGATCCTGGAGGGCATGTATGACCCGGTGCTGGGACGGTCTTACCTGCAAATGGCTCGTGAAGGCTTAGGGTTGCAGAAGTCGCAGCTGGGAGGCGGCGACCCGCCGCTGGCCGGGCCGAACTCGGTCACATACCACCGGTACGGCTCGCGGGTGGCAGGTGGCGGCGGCGGGGACAGCTTTTTTGCGGGTATCGATACCTCTCTGCCGGGCATGGTGCTGCTGGCCCACGGGGGTGACACTGCCTTTGTTACAGGGGGCCTTGAAAAAATCAACCGGGCTGTGATCCATGCCCTGGCGGGGTATACACCGGCTGAACCCATGCGCATCGCGCCCGACCTGGTTGAGGCTTATAAATCCACTCAATCCCTGCTGGCTGCGATACAGGCCAGCAGCCTGACACCGGACAGCAAGGCCGACCTCCAGCACGAGCTCGGCATCAAGCTGGTGCAGTGCAATACCGCGCTGGTGGAAGTGCTGGGGCTCCACATGGATGCGCTGGTGACGCCCACTCCGGCTCAGGACGGAAACGGTGCCGCCGCGCGCATGCTGACGTTGACTCCGGCACTGTCTCGCACGCACGTCACGCCCGGGGAGACGTTTGAGGTGCGCCTGCATGTGAGCTCGGCGGTACCCTGGTCTTCGGCAGGCGGCGGGTTGGCGCTGACACGCACCGGGCTCGACACTTCAAAAGCCACAGTACTTGCGTTGAAAGACCAAATCTCCTCTACAAAGCGGGATGACCCACATGCAGATATATGGGATGTGTCACGTATAGAAGGTCCAAGCATCCCTGCGGTGCCATCAAGCGTCGCGGACGAACTTTTTCGGGTGAACGTACCGCCGAACGCAGCGCCGACTCTGCCGTACTTTCATCGTCTGTCGATTGAACAGCCCTACTACGATCTTGCCGATCCAAAGCTTGCCGGTCAAAGCATGACGCCCTACCCTGTGTCGGCGTTTGCCGACTTCAGCTATGACGGTGTTCCGCTGAACCTGGCTGAAACGGTGCAGGGTGAGCTGCGTGAGCCGGGCCGGGGCAACTTCACCACGCCGCTGGTGGTCACACAGAGGCTTTCGGTTACCATGCCGCGGCATATTGCCCTGCTGCCCATCGGCCGGCGTGAGCTGACCGTGGAGGCGACGGTAACCAACGAAGAAACAGAATCAACTGATGTGGACTTCCGGCTAAGGGTGCCTGAGGGGTGGACCACTACGCCGATGGCGCACCCGCACCTGGCACCCGGCGAGTGTGCAACCGTCCAGTTCAAGATGCAGCTGCCGCCCGGCGGCGTGAAGGCGGCTGGGGATATGAAGTTAATCGCTGTCGCTGGATCGGGCTTGCATGGGGACGCAAGCGGCCTGAAAACAGCAGGCTACCCGGGGCTGCGACCGACCAACTTCGGTGAAGCTGCGACTCTGGAAGTGCGGCAGGTGGATGTTCATGTAGCGCCCGGAGTACGGGTGGGCTACGTCATGGGCACCGGCGATGAGGTTCCGGCAGCACTGCGCG
>CAXSHS010000047.1:0-21649 GCA_964237325.1 uncultured Acidobacteriaceae bacterium
TGCCCGGTAAGCTTCGAGGTGGAGCTGAGCTCGCGCGGCGCGGTTCGCGTGACGCATAGCGCACAAACTCCTAAGAGAGGCTCACAACTTGGCCTGACTTTTGACCTGCAGGATACGCAGGAGATAGCAAGCATGCAGGTGGTGGTACATGGGCTTACCGGTAACTGGCATGTGTCTTCTGTAAATCTGAGTTCCGAGGAGGCGACACAAAGCTTCGAGCTCGACAGGCCGGATGGAGCGAAACGCTGGGCGCAGGCGAGCTTGCAGGTGACAAAGCTGCCGTTTGTGAACTCGGCTGAGATTACCGAAATCACTTTTGTCAATCGTTCCATGTGGCACTCGGCAAAGAGCGCTTCCTGCCTGGCTTCTCCCAATCCGATGCAGCTGATTGCGGCTTCGCACTAAAGATTGTGAGCGTCAGTCGTGGGTAAAAGCAGATCCTTCGACTCCGCTGCGCTCTGCTCAGGATGACCCATGAAGGATTGAGGCTTCAGGTTCAAGTTGGTTCGAGTGATTCGTGAGAAGCAACCCGAATCGGTACAATTTTCAATTTAGGAACGCGCATGCCTTGTTATAAGAAGTTGTAGAAAAGACTAAAAGAAAATCTCTCTCGGCGCATGTAGAGTGATCTCGTGCCTGCCTCCCTCCATACCGTAGTTGCCGCTGCCAGCCATACCGGGCGGGTTCGCCATGCCAATCAGGATGCGTGGAGCTACTCGCTCGATGCCGGGATATTTGTTGTATGCGACGGCATGGGCGGAGCTGTGGGCGGCGAAATCGCGAGCCGGGCCGCTACGGAAGCGTTTCTGGAACACTTGGCAACACTGAACGAAGCGCAACGAACCATCGAAGCGATCACGCAGGCGGTTGAGGCGGCAAATCGCCGAGTCTACAGTCGTGCCGCGCATGAGCCTGCGCTGCACGGTATGGGCACCACACTGGTGGGATTGTTGACGCATGGGCGGCATGAAGTTGCCGTGGTTCACATAGGGGATAGCCGGTGCTACCGGTGGCGCGGCGGCGAGCTTGAGCGCTGTACGGAAGACCACTCTCTAATGGCCGAACAATTGCGTATGGGTGTGCTGACAGAGGAAGAAACCTTGCAGTCGCCGATGCGCAATGTGATTACGCGGGCGGTAGGGACGCGCCCCACTGTAGAGCCGGAGGTACAGGTGCTGCCGGTCGAGACGGGTGACGTGTTTCTGTTGTGTTCCGATGGGTTGACGCGCGAGCTGCCCGACGCGCAGATTGCCGAAGTGCTGGGGAGGGAAGGGCAATCTCTCGAAGAGAGGAACACTGCATTGCTCCAGGCAGCGCTGGCTGCCGGCGGGCGGGACAATATTACAACGCTGCTGCTGGAGGTGGGGGCATAGGCCCGTCGCCAGGGGGCAGGTAGCGGGCCCAATCGTCAGACTCCGCGACTTGTTTGAGAACGGTATTACGCTCGGCCAGAAACCGTACCATGTGGCCGCGAAGAAACAGGTACTCCGCAAGCCGGCCAAGCAGCGGTAGGGGAGCGGCGAAGACGAGTATGTCATGCATCTTTGTTACGCCGGGTAGAATTTCTGTAAAGAAATGGTCATGCTGCATGGAGCGGAACGCACCTACCACCATAGTGTCTTGAAAGTGCCAGGGCCGCTCGTAGGCGATCATGCGGCTGGTGAGGTGCTGGCGCACTCCGAAGTGCGTGCCTCGCCAGCGTACAAACTGGCCCGGACCGATGAGGCCGGTAGTGACTCCGCCCACCGCTTGCTCGCTGGTATGCTTTGCACCGTGGAGATGCAGTTCTATGTTGCGGGCGAGATCGAAGCACCGGTCGACAGGTGCGTTTACCTTAAAGGATTGCTCCAGACGAATCATGGTGCCGCTATCTTACGAGCAGGCTCAATCGGGGTGCTGAAAGTTGATACGCACGGGTGACCCAACTGCAAAGCCGGGAAAGTCATCCCAGCGTTTGTCTTGAAACCATTCCGCAAAATTTAAGGTGTTATGCATGCGCAAGCCCATTGTTGTCGCTATCCCAGCCAGGGATGAAGCCCAGCGGATCGGTCGATGTCTCCATGCGCTGGCGCGACAAACCGTACCTGCCGACCACGTTGTGCTGCTACTCAACAACTGCACAGATAACACCGCTGCCGCTGCCCGTGTGCAAGCTCAGCTGGATAGAGTACCGCTGCCGTGGTTGTGCGTAGTCGAGTGCTCCCTTCCCGCATCCCGTGCCAGTGCGGGTACGGCGCGCGCGCTTGCAATGGATCATGCGGCCAGGCTGGCGGGGAATGGCATTCTGTTGACGACGGACGCAGATGCGGAGGTTGCCCCGGACTGGATTGAGCGTAACGTGGCCGGGCTTGCCGCCGGAGCCGATGCGGTGTGCGGCACAGCGGTGATTGATCCCGAGGAAGCGCGATTGATTCCGCACCACCTGCATGCCGATGATGAGCGCGAAGTAGCATACGGTCAGTTGCTGGACGAGATTGGATCGATGCTGCTGCCTGATCCGGCGGACCCATGGCCGAGGCATAGTGAAGAGTCCGGGGCCAGCCTGGCAATTCATGCGGCTATGTTCCGGCAGGTAGGTGGCGTGCCTGACGTCGCCTCAGGCGAAGACCGCGCGCTGATCGCACGGTTGCGGAGCATGGATGCGCGTGTGCGGCACGACCCGGCCATCGCGGTTACCGTATCGGGCCGGGTAGAGGGTCGCGCGCCCGGCGGCATGGCAGACACCATCCAGAGGCGTATGGTGCAGCAGGACGAGTTTGTAGACGAGTGCATCGAGCCTGCAGTGGATGCGCTGCGCCGCCTGCGCATGCAGGGGCAGCTACGCGCCCTGCGCGCAGAGGTATGCCCGCCGGGTGAAGGCAGTTCTGCGGTACGGCGGTTGGCACGGGCGCTCGCCGTAGCTCCGGGTGTGATCGCTGAAGCAGTTATTTCCCCATGGTACGGCGCAGGCTGGGCGGCATTGGAGGTTACAAGCCCGACGTTGCTGCGGCGGCGGGTAGCTTTTTGTGATCTACCGCGTGAGACAGCCCGCGCAGTGCGCATCCGAGACTTTATACGCGGGGAGTGTACAGGCGAGATGCAACCGAGCATGGAAGGCGATCAAGGGCAGATTGAGGAGCTTATGCCGGTTAGGGCAAATGTTATGCATTCTCAAACGGAGGGCCGAACTGCATCAACAACGCTGGCGCAGCCATGGGTGATGGAGCGAAGTCCAATATCGGGGGTTGCAGAGTGAGTCAGGCCCAACTAGAAACCCCGACAGCAAACGCAGCGGCGGACCTGCTGGAGCGAGTCGAAAGCCTATTGCCGGAGCTCAGGGAGGAGGCAGCCGCATGCGATGTGATGGGTGCGGCTCCCCTGGCCGGACTTCAACACTTGCGCGCCGCGGGGCTGTTGCTGGCTACGGTTCCGTCATCGCTGGGCGGCTGCGGCATGTATGGTGCCGCAGGCGCGCAAAATCTGCTGAGGCTGCTGCACCTGCTGGGTGAGTCGCATATGGCGCTGGGCCGGCTGTTTGAGGCGCACGTAAACGCTCTGGAATTGGTGCGACGTTACGGGTCGCCTCGTCAGTTAGGAGCTGCTGCCGAAGCCGCGCATGCGGGTGAGCTGTTTGCCTTGTGGGTAACGGACCCGGTGGGCAAGCATAGCGACAGACGGCTGCGGCTGGAGGGTGGCGTGCTCTCCGGAGAGAAGTGGTTTTGTTCAGCGGCAGGTGTAGCAGACAGGGCGCTGGTAACGGCTGAGACAGACCGGGGTGCCCAGATGTTGTTTGTTGCGGTGAACGCAGCGTGTGTGACAGACCAGGGTGTAAAGCTGGCCGGAATGCGAGCTGCGAAAACAGGCAGCGTAGACCTGACTGGAATTGCGGGTGATAACGAGGTATGCATCGGCCTGGTGGGTGATTACCTGCGTGAGCCCGCATTTTCAACCGGTGCCTGGCGAAGCTCGGCCGTGGCACTGGGTGGTTTGGCGATTTTGGTAGAGACCACGCGCGGCGAGCTGCTGGCACGGGGGCGCGGCGATCAGGCATACCAGCGCCAGCGTTTTGGACAGATGGCCATTGCGCAGGAGACAGGCTGGTTATGGATGCAGGAGGCGGCACAACGAGCGGAGAGCGCCGGGGAGCCGGGCGAAGAGGCAGTTGCCTATGTGAACCTGGCGCGGACAGCGGTGGAAACAGCATGCCTGGACGGCATACGGCTGGTACAGCGCAGTCTCGGGCTGTCGTCGTGCATGCAGGGCAGTGCGGCGGAGCGGATCGCGCGCGACCTGCAAACCTACTTGCGGCAGCCGGCACCGGATGAAGCTCTGGCCGAAGCGGCAGGCTACTGCCTGCGACATGGCTCCACATGGAGTATGCGGAGTGAGGTACACGTGTGAGGACAGCGGGCGAGCTACTGGTGGAGATGGAGCATTTGCCCTTTGGCAAAGTCGACGAAATCCTGGGTGGACGGCTGACGCATGCACGGCCGATAATCCTGGCTCCGCATGCGGACGATGAAAGCCTGGGCTGCGGCGGGTTGATTGCGATGTTATGTGCGGCGGGCAGACCGCCGCTGGTTGTGATCCTAACGGATGGGGTAGGCTCGCATCCGGGCTCCCAAACGCACCCGCCGGAACGGTTGCGGCAGGTGCGCGCAGCCGAGGTGCATGAGGCCACTGCCCGGCTGGGGCTTGATGCGAAACATCTGGTCCTGATGAACCAACCGGACACCGCGCTCGATCCAAACGAAGCCTTGGCCGCGCAACTGACCAAGCTGGCGCGCGACCGCGGCTGCGCGACAGTCCTAGGGCCGTGGATACACGACCCGCATGGCGACCATGAAGTCGCAGCCAAGCTGGCGCGCCTGGTTGCCGCGCAGCTGCCCGGTTGCCGACTGCTGCACTACCCGGTGTGGGGCTGGCTGCTGCCGCGCACCACACGCCTGCCCATGGCGGAGGTCGCAGGCTGGCGGCTCGATATTACCGGGCAACTAACCGCCAAGCAGGAGGCAATTGCGGCGCATGTTTCACAGTATGGCGAGCTCATCACCGACTCACCCGATGGCTTCAAGCTGCCGCGAAACCTGCTGGCGATCTTTGAGCGTCCGTATGAGGTTTACCTGAGAGATGGACAGTTCGCATGAGCGCGCCCGGCACTCGCAAAGCTGACCATTTTGAGCGGCTATATCAAGAGAACCCCGACCCATGGGGCTTCGCTACCAGTGCCTACGAGCAAGCCAAATACGACGCGACCCTGGCCGCGCTAGGTAGTCGGCGCTTCCAGTCGGCGCTTGAGATAGGCTGCTCGATCGGCGTTCTTACGGGGCGCCTGGCCAGTCGCTGCGACCGCTTGACCGGGGTAGATTTTGCCGCCACAGCAGTCGAGGAGGCACGCAAGCGGTGTGCGGCTCTCCCGTATGTGCATATTGAGCAGCTAGAAGTGCCGCGTCAGTGGCCCTCCGGGCAGTTCGATTTCATTTTGTTCTCTGAGGTGCTGTATTTCCTGGCGACTCCAGACCTCCGGCAAGCCTGCGAGCGAGCGCTTGCGTCCCTGGAGCCGGGCGGGCTGGTGCTGCTGGTGAACTACACCGGGCCTGCGGGAGCCGACGGCAATCGTGACCCCCAGAGTGGCGAGTCTGCGGCGGAGCTTTTTCTGGAAGCCGCCGGGCTGCGTTTGCAGCCGGTACTACAGCAGCAAGCGGCAAACTACCGATTGGATTTACTGCAGGGTTGACTGTCAGTTTGGAGACGGCTTTTCGACTCGGTCAATGGCCAATGTAGTTATCGGCCCGGATCGCGGCTGGAGTTCCAGACCAAGCTGATTCCTGAGCGCGGCGAGCAGCGAGGTGCTGGGAGCCTCCCCATGTACCTGTTCCTGCATTGGCAACTGAAGCATTAAATTGTAGTTTCCCGGCAGTCCTGTGCGATCTGCCACATCGGCTCCAAGCTGCCTTGAAAGAGCTTCCGCTAAGCCGCCGAGCGGTCCTTCTGTAATTATCTTTCCATCTTTGACCATAACTCTGACGGTAATGATCTTTTCGCCTGACACCGGATCGACGGCGTTGCTCGGAAGCTGAAGTAAGGGGCTTAGCTCCTTACCATCGTCGATCGAAACCAGAGAGTAGATCGGCATAACCTTTGTCGCCTGCATTGCACTCAGCTGGAACCGAGTAGCGAGCAGCGACTGCATCATGAGCTCTCGCTTTTGTCCGGAATCGGGCATCACGGCATGTACGTCATAGCGGGCGCTGCCGATCCAGGAGGGGCCGCCGGTAACTTGGTACTCGTTGACCCCATAGGCAAATCGAATCATGTCCAGAACGGAAACATTCGTCATGTCAAACGTGCCCTTAGCAGCAAGAGGAATCAGAATCAGCTGCCCTTCGGATATATTGGGCACGATCGTGATGTCGGTAAAGGAGGGCAGGGAGGTACCGGAGTCTGGCGCTGCTTGCGCGCGAAGCTGCGGCGCGGTCCACAAGCCGAACGCGAGCGGCCCGGCTATAACAGCCGTAGCAAGGGTGGCAAGCAAGGCTTTTCTGCCCCGAGTGAGCGCGTGGGAATTAGGATGAGTCATAATACGAGTGATCCTCTGATTGAGTTGGTTAAGATGGCTGAGATTTCTGCCGGTGATGCTTGAGAAGCACGCCGGAGAAGGCTCCGCGTAGAACCTGCATACGCTGAGAATCGCTTCAGCATAGGTGTAAGGTGAGCTGGCAAGAAGCAGCGCGGCTTCATCGCAGGCGCGCTCCCGTTCTACGAGCAGACGGCGGCCAATCCACCAAATAAGCGGGTGGAACCAGAAAAGCGCCTGCACCACCATGTGTATAGCCGCCAGCAGATTGTCGCGGCGGCGTACGTGCGCGAGCTCATGGGCTACGATGGCGTCAAGCTGCCGGTCATCGAGATGCGCGGTGAGCGCCGCAGGCCATAGTAGCAC
Source organism: uncultured Acidobacteriaceae bacterium (assembly GCA_964237325.1). Classification (GTDB taxonomy): domain Bacteria; phylum Acidobacteriota; class Terriglobia; order Terriglobales; family Acidobacteriaceae; genus EB88. The sequence goes on from CAXSHS010000047.1 coordinate 6,923, forward strand.
CGGTTTGCGGATACCGAAAATACCCGGCTCAAGTACCTGCGCACCCGGTGGAGACACGCGCAGCTCAACCGGCTTCCCAATGCCACAGGGGCGCTCCATGCGGCGCAGCACTGCCAGTTCACGGCCCTGGCTTGCAGGTATGGCTTGCCGCACGGCTGTGCGGATTGCCCACACGCGAACGGTCCAGAACCCCAGGGATGCTGCAGTGCCGACAAGCCAGACGATAAGCACAGTCCATATCAGGAGCAGAGGACCCGAGCGGGATACGTGTGCGCTGCCGGTCGATGAAAAAGGCTGACTGAGCACCAGGTAGATTGTCTGCCGAGCGTCGCCGGCAGGTGCGCGGTGGTTTCCAAGGTGAGTGCCCAGGCTGATTAGAAAGGCCAACGGTACTAGGAACTTGGCTGAAGCCGCGAACCAAAGCCCGTATCGAAGGCGGGCTGTGTTGCGCCTGAAGCCGAGCGTAAGCAGCATGATGACCCCGGCAAACAGCGTGGATTGCCACAGGTGGTCGGCGGCTGAAGGTGCCAGCTGCGCCCAGGCGAGAGGGAAGCCGCGGGCGCTCACTTCAGGCCCTTCTTTTCTTTTTTCGCGGCTTTTCCGGCTTGATCCTCGAGATGGCGAAGGGTTTGCTCCGCTTCCTGAACATCCGCAAGCGTGAGCTTACCGGCCTCAATCAGGTGAGCCATTACCCCCTGCGAACGGCCTCCAAACAAGGCTAGCAATTCATCGACCAGGCGGCTTTGTGCGGCATCGCGCGTGATTGTGGCCTCAAACAGGTGAAAATTGCCGAGCTTGCGGGTGCGGCGGATGCTTCCTTTTGCTTCGAGACGATACACCGTGGTTTGAACCGTGGTGTAAGCAGGCCGGTCCTTCTCCGGAAAAATCTCCTGCATTTCGCGGATTGAGCACTCAGGTTTCAGCCAGAGCGCTTCCATAATTCTCAATTCCAGCCCGGTAAGCCTTCGGGGTGTCGCACCGCTGCAGAATGCCATGTGGTTACACTACTACAAATAAATTTTTACTACTACATTTAAGTAGTAAAAATATAGAAACAGTTAAAGAATGAATGCGAAAGCCCCACGTACATGGCTTTGGCGGACAAAAGGGCTTCCCGGCACAGTACTTCTTCGAACGCACGGTTTGATACTCACAGAAAAGCAATGCAGATCACTTCACACTCTAAGCCGCCTGAGCTTCGCTGGAGGAGTAATCTAAGAAAATGGTACGGATGACGGTGCTGGCGAGCGGGTCCCGGGGCAACTGCACCGTGGTCACCGGTGGGCGCACATCGGTGCTGGTGGATGCGGGAATCAGCTGCCGCGAAATCCTGAAGCGGATGCAGGCGGCGGGTGAAAACCCATGCGAATTGGACGCAATTCTGATTACGCATGAGCACCAGGACCATGTACAGGGCTTATCGGTGCTTGCACGCAAGCTGGGCATCCCGGTGTACTTTACCGAGGCGACGCACAGGGCGTGGATGCGCTGGATGCAGCCGCAACGCCGCATGAGCTACGGCGATTGGCTTGCGCAGCGCAAGGCAGAAATGGCAATCAAGCAGGGTGTATCGCAGACGCCGGAAACTGCCGAGACGGCTAACCCGTTCTACCGCGAAGCCGGTTTGAAGGAATGCGCCGAGGAGCAGGCAGAGTTTGTACCGGGATCAGGACTAGGTCTTGAACCGGGCTCAGGTCAAATGCAAAACGATATGGATTGCCTCCCAGCCGTGCAGGCGTCGGCAGACCCATGCGCACTACCCGGTAAGGAGTACTTCCAGGTGGGAAAGGCGTTCTCCATTGGAGATTTAAATGTCACGGCTTTTACCATTCCGCATGATGCAACAGACCCGGTGGGTTTCGTGCTGGAGAGCGAAGGCATAAAGATCGGTCTGGCGACCGATCTGGGCTATATGCCGGCAAACGTGAGCCAGCAGCTGCGCCGGTGCGACGTGGTGATGCTGGAATCGAATCACGATTTGGAAATGTTGCGGGACGGACCATACCCCTGGTCCGTGAAGCAGCGGGTCATGTCGCGCGTGGGCCACTTGTCAAACGCGGCGGCTGCGGAGTTTTTGGAGAAGGGCTATGACGGGCAGGCAGCGTATGTCGTGCTGGCGCACCTGTCAGAAAGCAACAATATGCCGGAGCTGGCGCGGGTGGCGGCGGAGTGGGCACTGCGCGATCGAATGAATCTGTTGGCGAACAAGCTGCTCATCGCGCAGCAGCATGTTCCCACAGAAGCGATCTGCCTGTAGCGCAATCCTTTTGATATTGCCTAATGTGAGGCCTTGCATGAAGTCATACCATTCAGGCGTAACAATTACACTAGAGGAAGCCTACATTTGAGTATGGGTGTGGCCGCTGTTCCGGCCCGTATGCAGGTCGGTTCAAGGTTGAGCATAGAAAGTATTGAGGTATGCATGAGTAAATGCAGTGATCCCGTGATTGGTGACATTCTTTCTTCCTGGCGTTATGACATTTCAGGGTCGTCTCCCGCAGTGCGAGGAGATTTGGAAGATCATTTGGAGGAGTGCCGCCACTGCCGCACCCGGCAGCGATTGCACCGTACGGTGGATGTCACACTGATTGGTTTGGCTACACTGTCGATTCTGGCGTTTCTGCTGGCTATCGCCATCATTCATGAAGCAGAGCCGCTACGTACCTGGGCCATCGCGCTCCACGCGCACCAGCTACAGTTTCCTGTCACGCTGCAGGAGCTTGCTGTCGCGGGTTTACTAGTTTCTATCGTGGCTTGGTTGCTGATTGCCATGATGACGCCGGCTCCGGTATTTCTAAGTGAAGCGGTGACGCAGGCACGCGAGCTGCGCAACCGGGCTCCGCGCAAAGCTGCTTGAAAGCTGGTGTTTTCGGGAAAGCCTCCGCTTGCGGAGGCTTCTTTATTTCCAGCTGAAGCTACGGCGCTTCAGACGGGCTAGCGGATTTGGCTGTATTCAAGTCCACAAAGGAGTTTGCACTACGCGGCAAACCGGGGACATAGCAATTGCCGTCCGGAGCAGCATTCTGAGGGCAATTTGCGCTGAACTGTGCCCGACGGGGCGACTGCGCGTACTGCCACACAGCTGTCGCCTCGGCCAGGCTGGGAGAAAACCCGGCTGAAGGCAGCTTGCCGGTGCGGGCGCAGCCGGGTGAGGGTGGGCACGCGTCGTTAGCGATCCAGAGCGGCAGAGTATTTGCAGGGCCATGTCGCGCTTGCTCATGCGCGAGGATGTCTTGCGCTGTGCTGATGCTGCCGCGGCCCTCCGGCACCTCGATCCCCGAGCAGTAGACCCCGGCCCGCGCACCGGTACTGCGTACCGCGTCAACCCAGGCAAATAGATAGGCAAGCTGCTCCGGCAGCAAACGGCCACCTTCTTCCTGATCGAGAAAGATGAGCACGCCGGGTGCGAAGCCTTCCCGGTTTACGGCTGCTGCAGCGGCTTTCGCGTCCTCGGTTCCAAGCGCCTGGGCGCTGTGCCCCTTGAGTTGCGCGTCCAAACGCCCGTTGAACAATACTAGAAAGCCGAAGCCTTGTTTCCGTAGCACTGCCCGCTTGCCTACCCAGCTATTGCCTTGTTCGCCGGGTGGATTGTTGAGCCAGTAGCCTGTGTAGCTGAAGCTTTTGCGCAAGACGGGCAGCGCCGCGTCGCCCGGATAGCCGTTGCGGTCAAATCCCAGGTATGCAGGTCCCTGTGCCTGCATGGCGGCTGTGCCGAGCAGTACCATAAGTAGGAAGCAGGCTTTCATACCGTCCTCACGGGCTTTTTCGCGGAAACGCCGGGCAGCGGCGGTGCTCCCTGCGGCACGCTGCTAACCATGCCCGGCGTAGGTGCAAGCTTCGGAGGCCCCGCATCGAAACTGCCGGTAAGCGCGCGGACTGCGGCGACTCCATTGCGGCTGCACCAGTGCTCGAGACTGTCAGCTACCCGCTGCACAGCGCGCGGGTCGGCATAGCTGGCCGTACCTACCTGCACGGCAGCGGCACCGGCCATCAGGAACTCGACTGCGTCTTCGCCCGTGCGGATGCCGCCGACGCCGATCAATGGAATCTTGACAGCCTGTGCCACTTCCCACACCATACGCACGGCGATCGGCTTGATGGCCGGGCCGGAAAGTCCTCCGGTGACGTTGGCAATCTTCGGCTTGCGTGTGCGGATGTCAATGGCGAGAGACAGGAACGTGTTGATCAGTGTCAGGCCGTCCGCACCTGCTTCCTCGGCTACACGCGCCATGGCGGCAATGGAAGTCACGTTCGGCGAAAGCTTGACGAAGATGGGCCGGTCGCTGGCTTTCTTTGCTTGTGAGACCAGCTCGGCAAGCAGCGCGGCATCGGCACCGAAGACCATGCCGCCGTGCGCGGTGTTCGGACAGGACGCGTTGATTTCATAGGCAGCGATGCCGTCGGCTGCGTTGAGAGCGCGGATGACCGTCAGGTAATCGTCAATGGTATAGCCGAATACATTGCACAGGATGGCGCAGGGTGGAGGATTGCGGCTGAAGGCGCGTAATTTCTCGGCAACGTAAGCCTGTACGCCGACGTTCTGGAGGCCGATGGCATTGATCATGCCGGAAGACGTCTCAATCATGCGCGGAGCCGGGTTGCCTGGCATGGGCTGCGTGGACAGGCCCTTTGTGACAAAGCCGCCGATCCGGTCAAGCGCGATGATGTCTTCAAACTCCACGCCGTAGCCGAATGTACCGCTGGCCGCGAGCACGGGCGTGCGTAGCGGGATGCCTGCAACCGTGACGCGCATGTCCGGCTTCATGGCTGAGGCCCTATGGGCGGTGGCGTTGCAACGTGTGGTGCCCCAACAGACGGGGAGCTGATTTCAGGTGCGGGTGCCGAGGAAGGCGCTGGCGAAGTGTCTGGAGCGGCCTCTGGAACGATGTCCTGCGTAGCTTTGCGTGTATCGCGGCGGGCACGGATGCGAGTCGGAGAAAGCGGCGGCTTGGGATATCCGAACTCAGGAAGAGGCCGCAGTGCCTCTCTCAGGATGTGACCCACGGCAGCCGAAGGCTCATTAATGCCAAGCACTGAGGTCAGGGTCACGGCCAAATCCACCGGCTCGACATGGCCCCGGTAGGTGCCGGGCAGAAACGGTGCACCGTAGAAGCCGAGCGGCACATGTCGGTCATAGGACCAGGGCGAGAAGTGGGTGGTACCGCTGCCGTGGCCTTCCATCTGAAATGCGACGGGGATGGCGGCCACATACCAGCCGCCGTTGGGGCTGTAGCTATGGGCCAGCAGCCTGCCGAATTCAGTAGGCGGCAGCTCACCCACGGCAAGCTGCTGGCGCGTGTAGGCGCGGAACAATTGCGGGCTGGGTATAGGACGTGCGGAGGCTGTGACGGTGACACTGGTTACATTGGCTGGGGGAGCTTCAGCTGCAGCAGGTCTGGGGGCAGGCTCCGGCTTCGTCTCCGGTGTTATTGGGGTAGCCAGGGACGTAAAAGCATGCTGCATGGCAGCCTTGACCGCGTCCTCGGCTTCCTGTTCGTTAATGCCCGCTTTTTCAAAGTTAGGTTGGTTGAGCGAAAGATACGGCAGCTCCTGGTGTGAGAGCAGGTATTCAATGTTCTCGCCGGGTGAGAACTTCGCGTTCATGGCCTGATTCAGGTCGGCCACAAGTTTTTCCGTGTCGATATATGCGCCTTGCAGTCCTAGCGCGGAGGAAACGGCAGGCGTAGGTGCAATGCCGTGATCCGCAGACAATGCGAGAACGACATTGGCCAGACCGCCGGGCACGTTTTTGTCCAGCCAGGTAGAAAAACTGTCAAGGGCGGTATCGAGCCCAGTCACCATGGCATGCTCTTCAGGCGAGTCGGGGCCGACCTTATGGCCTTCGATATCGTTGGGAGACAGCGAAATAGTCAGCACGTCCGTGGTGCCGCGTGTGCCGAGCCCCTCGCCCGCGATCAGTGCTTCGGCAAACAACAGTTCGTAGGTATTGGCTGCATTTGTGGCACCCACCTCCTTGTAGAAGTTGGTGAGCGTAGGCACACCCGCTGCGGCGGTAGCCTGTGGAATAGCCGGGCCGCTATCAAAATCTGCCACCCATTGCGGCAGTTGCGCCAGGTAGTAGGTTGAGGTCACAAACCGGCCTGAGACAGCGTCAATCCAATAGGCTGCATTCGCCCCGGCGCCGGCCGGCAAGATGGCAGCGCGATCCTTGAGTGAGATGCCGTACACCCGTGAGGCCCCGCCGGTGGCAAGCCGCAGTTCATCGCCGAAGGTGGAAGCAAGCAGGTTGCGCGGTGAGGCACCCGGGGCGCGTGCCGCTTTTGCACCTTCGGCGGCTTGCGGCGGATTGCCGCCGGGACCGGGAGTTCCGATTACTCCCGGGTCGGCTGTGATCGCGGCAGGGGGAACGTCAACTACCGCATAGCGGTCGTCCTCGACGGAGGAAACTGGTCTCTGCCGGTTCCGCACCAGATCCCACCACTCGTTGGAACTGATGCCGTGGCCGTCCGTGTAGGCGCCGGTGCCGAGCGTGGCATGTCCCGGAGCTGTCTTAGTGTTGGCATAGCCGTAATAGCAGTCCGGAAAATAAGCGCCCTTGTCGAGAAACAGCCGGAAGCCGCGCCCCTTAAACTCCGCGCGGTAGCGCTGGAGGTAGTCGGCGCGAAACTGGTCAATCACAAGGAGAACAACGAGTCTGGGATGCCCATCATAAGCGGCAGCCTGCGCCGTTGAAGCGCCTGCAAGCTGCAGCAGCCCGAAAACGGATGTGGAGGCAAACAGCGCGAGCAGGCGCTTCGGCGTGGAGCGGGTTCGTGCTGGGCGGAGGTGCATCACCTTCTATGGTAATGCGCCTGCTGTCGCCTTGGTTGCGATTGCTTGTTTACGGCAATGGGAGCTTCGCCAGCAGCAGAGATTGAAGAGCCGCAGACCATCAAGGTGTCTCCGACATTATGGCTGACACCATCGAGACATATGTGAAACCATAAACTAACAAGGTCCGACGTCACGAATTAGGCATGTCTCCCAAACGCGCGTTCGACGCAGAACTTGCCGCCCTTGAAGCGCTCCGCGCCGTACTGCCCGAAGACGCCGCGCCGGAACTCGGACGCGCGCTCCGGCTCCGTAACAATTTCCTGGTCGCCAAGGCTGTCGCGCTTGTGCTGCACCACGGACTTACCGGGCTTACTCCGGAGCTTGTAGCAGCGTTCCACCGCTTTCTGGAAGACTCCGCCAAAACCGATCCGCAATGCTGGGCCAAGAACGCGATTGCCAAGGCGCTTGCCGCGTTTGAGTATCAGGACTCGGAGCTGTTTCTCGCGGGCATGCGCCACATCCAGCTTGAGCCTGTGTGGGGCGGCTCCGCGGACACCGCCGGAGCGCTCCGCGGCACATGCTCGCTTGCGCTGGTGCAGTGTCGCGGACTCCCCAGCCACCGCGTTCTCACCGCCCTTACGCCGCTATTTGCCGACAAGAACCTGCCCGTGCAAGTAAATGCCGCGCGTGCCGTCGAGCAGGTGGGGACCGACTCTGCCGCGTTGCTGCTGCGCCTTCGTGCCGAGCTTGGCTCAGGCGAGCCGGAGCTGCTGGGTGCCTGCTACACGGGCGTACTCGCACTCGAGGGGGCAAGCGCTATCCTCTGGGCTGCCCGGTTCCTTGCCGCCGGAGATGATGCCGCCGCCGAAGCCGCGATGGCGATTGCGCAAACCCGCACGCCGCAAGCGTTTAAGGTGCTGCAAAGTACGTTTGCCGGGCTCAAGCTGACACACGGCCCCTGGTTTCGCAAGGCTGTTCTATCTGCGATCGCGCTCACGCGCCAGGAGGAGGCTACAGACTGGCTTCTGGAACTCGCTATGGACAGCAGCCGCGCGATGCGGAGGAAGCGCACAAAGCTCTCTGCCGCACCGCGCCGTCGGCTGCGGTGCTGGACGGCTAAGACAGTGCGGCAAGCCCTGCTTGTAGGATGGTGCCTGTATGCACGATTTGAGCGTATTGCGAAGTGACCTGCCCCGCGTGGAAGAGCGGCTGCGGGCGCGCGGGCTGGACCCGGCTGCCGTGCTGGGCGATTTTCACCGCCTGGACGAGGACCGGCGGGCGCGCATCACGGAAGCTGAGAAGCTGAAAGCCGAGCGCAACCTGCTGAGCGAGGAAGTAGGGCGAGCACGCCGCGCGGGCACCGATGCGGCTCCGATTATGGATGAGGTGCGGCGGCTGAAAGCGGAGGGCGAGATGCTGGAAAAGGCTGCCGCCGAGGCTGAGGATTCGCTGCGTACAGTATTGACGGCGCTGCCGAACCTGCCTGCGGCCGACGTGCCGCCCGGCAAAGACGAAATGGCCAATGTCGAGGTGAAGCGCTGGGGTTTGCCGCCGGAGTTTGCCTTTACGCCAAAGCCGCACCATGAGCTGGGCGAGGCGCTGGGCATCCTGGATTTAGGACGAGCGGCAAAGCTCTCAGGTGCGCGCTTTGCCGTGCAATGGGGTGCGGGTGCGCGGCTGGAGCGGGCACTAGGCCAGTGGATGCTCGATGTGCAGACGCGCGAGCACGGCTACACTGAAGTAGCGGTTCCGCTGATGGTTAACAGCCGCTCGCTGTTCGGAACCGGGCAACTGCCGAAGTTCGCGGACGACCTGTTTCGCTGTGCCGACGGTGAAGGCTACGAGGCAGGCGTGCTGCGCGATAACGATCACTGGCTGATCCCGACTGCTGAAGTGCCGCTGGCCAACCTGTTTCGCGACGAGATTCTGGAGGCGACGGAGCTGCCGATGAGCGTGACGGCGCTGACGGCGTGCTTCCGGTCCGAGGTGGGCTCCTATGGGCGGGATGTTCAGGGAATCATCCGACGGCACCAGTTTTCCAAGGTCGAGCTGGTGAAATTCACGCTGCCTGAAGACAGCGTGGCAGCACATGAGCAGATGACGCGTGATGCGGAGCGCATTCTGGAGCTGCTGGAGCTGCCGTACCGGCGGGTGCTGCTATGCGCGGGCGATATGGGATTTTCAGCAGCCAAGACGTTCGACCTGGAGGTATGGCTGCCGGGGCAGGGCGCGTACCGCGAGATTTCGTCCGTGTCGAACTGCGAGGGATTTCAGGCGCGGCGCGCCAATATCCGCTTCCGCAATGCCAAGGGGGGCAAGGCCGAGCACCTGCATACGTTGAACGGCTCAGGGCTTGCTGTCGGGCGCGCATGGGTCGCGGTAATGGAAAATTACCAGCAGGCGGACGGCACGGTGCGGGTGCCGGAGGTGCTGCGGACGTACATGGGCGGGTTGGACGCAATCGGGCCTCGAAAAGGCTGAAATCGCCTGCACGGATGACGGCCACTTAGTGGCGGTCGCCGCATAGGCGGTTTTATTATGGGGAGCAACATGGGATTGCTGAAGAGCTACATCTTCTGGAAGTACGAACGCGGCAGCTTCCACTACGACGTGATGGTGACGCTGATCCTTCTATTCCTGTTTATATCGCCGCACGTTATTAACTACCGCGATCATCCGGTGGCCGGCAATCTTGCTCCAAACACAGTACTGGTGCGTCCTACAGAGACGGGTGCGATCTACGAAGTGCCGGCAGACCTGGTACACCCGGGTACCGGCGTGCTGGCGCGGCAGATGGAAGCGCCGCTGGCGACTGCCATTGCGCCGGTGTCGGGACCGGTCATGATTGATCGCTGGGAGCCGCTGAAGGATGTGAGCGGCAAAGTGACCGCGTATAAAGTGTGGGCCCACCGGTAGGGGATGATTAAAATGAAGATTGTGACGGTAATGTTGGCATTAGGGCTGGTAAGCGCAGGGGCGCACGCGCAGACCGGTGCCCCGACGGGAAATGACGCGCAGCTGGTCAAAGTGCTGGGCCAGCTCGATGCAGCGGCGGCAAAATTTCAAAATGCGCAGGCAAACTTCAGCTGGGATCAGCTGACGGCGGTGGTTCAGGACCACGATGTGCAAACGGGCACTATCGCCTTTCGCCGAGGTGCAAAAGGTACCGCCATGGTGGCCCATGTGCTGAAAGAAAACGGCGCGACGCGCCCGAAGGATGTGCTGTTCGCAAACGGCGAGCTGGACCTGTACCAACAGGAAATCCATCAGGAGACAATCCTGAACGCAGGCAAGAGCCAGGCGCAATTCGAAAATTTTTCAACGCTTGGTTTCGGCGGCAGCGGCAAGGATTTGCAGGCCCAATGGGATGTAACCTATCTCGGCACGGACATCATGGATGGAACGCCGGTGACCAAGCTGAATCTGGCACCGAAGCACCCCACCCCGGACCAGATGTTTACAAAAATTGAAATCTGGATCGACCCGGCAACGGCAACTTCGCGCAAACAAATCTTCTACAGTGCAAGCGGGGATAACCGCACGGCGGTGTACTCGCAAGTGGTCGAGAACAAAACGAAGGATGGCGAGTTCAAGCTAAATGTGCCGAAGGGTACGCAGATAGTGCGGAAGTAACTGATAGGAAAGGCAAAAGCTGTAGTTAGGTTTTTCGGCTTTGCTCAGAGGGTGTACAAAGCACTTACTTCTTCTCAAACCCTTTCCAACACCGTATCATCCTGAGCGAAAACTGACGCGTAAACGTAAGTTGCAGTCGAAGGACCTGCTTTGCTTTTAACTTTTCCTCCTGCACCCAAGAACAGCAGGTCCTTCGACTTCGCTCCAGTTGACACCGGACGTTTGTCTTGCAACTTTGTACATGTCCTTTCAAGATGAACCATGGAGCATATAAAGCTACTTGCTTACCGTGGAACGTCTCCAACCGGCAAGCGCAATGCCGCCAAGCACGAACACGATGGGAAAGCACTCCAGTGTGTACCGCGGCTCCGGTGCTTCAATAGTCCATAGAAGCGCACAGCGCAGCAGAATAAATGCCGCAAACACGCCAAGCAGCGGCGGCTTGCGCATGGCTCCGGCAACTGCAAGCGCCAAATACAGCACATTCAGCACAGCGTACCCCCAGGCCAGAATCGTGTCCGGCCCTTCCGGCCCGTAGCGCCACCAGCGCAGGTCGATGTTGAACAGTTCCACGCGCGGCCGGAACCACATGTCGGCAAGCCGCAGCAGCGGCAGGGTCACGTAATAGCGCAGCGGGTGGTCGGCGATGCGCTGGTCCGCGAGAACGCCGAAACGTTCGTCGATCGCCGGTGTGACGGTAGTCCCGCGGTTATAGTCGGCCAGCAGGTCAGCGGTGGCGCGTAGCTGCTCCCCGGAATCAAAAGCACGGCTTGGCAGTTCATTGATGCCGATTAGGTCGTCATTGGCCGCCCAGTAGACTTCGGAGGTGCAAGCCAGATCGACGCAAACGGTCTTGGTCCAACGCTGAAAGCCGGGGTTGACCGACTCGCCAGGGTCGGTCGCATAGCGCGGGGCCAGCGGCTCAAAAACGTGGAAGGTGTGCCAGTTGCGCAGCGTCCAGGGGGCGAAGGCGAGCAGTGAGGCCAATGCACTGAAGGCTGCCAGTCGTAGCTGGCGTTGCCGATGTTTGCCGCTGTAGAGAACAAGGGCAGGGCACAGTATCACTCCGAGCAGAGCGCCGTCGGGGCGCAGCAGGGCAGCGGCGATCCAAGCCGATGCTGAAGCTGCGAACCATCCGATCTGCATGGAAGAACGAAAAGCAGGTCCTTCGACTGCGCTTCCTGCGGAAGCTTCGCTCAGGATGACACCTGCTTTTTGTGTGATAGAAAGCGGCAAGACTGCTTCGCCGATACCCAGCGCGCGCGTAAAGCATAGCAGCGCGGTCGAAATGGACAGTAGCTCCAGCGTTTCCGTAAGCGGGGCGGCGGTGTAGCAAGCCGTAAACGGGCACAGTGCGGCAAGCCACAATGTTGTGCGCGCCGCGCGCCCCCGCAGCGCAGGGGGAGCAAGCCGGGCGGCTAGACGCGCCAGCACCCAGCAGCCAAACAGGTCCAGGCCAACCTGCAGATAGAGAACCGGGTAGTAATGCTCTATGCCGAAAACGCGAAAGCAGGCGGCAAGAAACAGCGGGTAACCGGGCAGTCGGATAAGCGTGGGCACCCCGGCGGTGAAGCCGTACATACCATGCTCCAGCAGGTTGCGTGCAATGGCACCGTACAGCAGCGGGTCGCCGGTGAGGTCAGGGTTATGGTGGACAAACCACAGGCGGAGCAGCAGGCCCAGGATCAAAGGTAGAGCCGTAGGGAACATGCGCGAGCGAGAACCTGAAAAGCTTGTGACCACGATATCTTGCATGATAGCGGCGAGAAGATCTATGCAGTGGGATAGCAGTTCATTGACAGCGGGGGTAATCTAAAGCCACCTGCATGAAGCCCGTCTTCTACGATCCGGAGCGAAAACGCTGGAAGCGCCTGCGGCGCTTTCTCGATGTCACGGCTGTCATTTCAACCGTGGTGCTGGTGCTCTTCTCCATCGGCGTGCTGCGCAAGCAGTCGCTGCCTGGGCTTGCCTTTAGCGCTGGCCGGCATAACCTTCATGCCTACGTGCCCACGCCGGAGCGGCTGAGAGGTACACGGCCGGCCCGGCGCAAGACGCATCGCCGTCCTTCGGACATTGTGCTGAACCAGGACGAGGGGCTGCGCGCGGCTTTCTACCAGGTCAGCGATGCACGGGGGTATGCCTCGCTCAAGGCACACATCCACCAAATTGACCTGCTGTTCCCGGACTGGCTGCACCTGATCTCGCCCGACGGCGACCTGAAAGCAGTCACGACACTGTACCCTGCGCACTATTACAGCGTGGTGGACAAAGCAGGCGTCCACGGCATCGACCCGGAAAATCAGGTAGACCAGGCCATCACGGCTTCGAGGGAAGATACAGAAGTTTTCCCGATGCTGAATAACTACAACTCCATGACAAATAAGTGGGATGGGGATGTGGTAGCAGCAGTGCTGCAGGACCCTGTCGCGAGCCGGCGCCTGCATGTGCAGCTGGACAAGATGCTATGGGCTAACCCGAAATATCGCGGCATTGCCATGGACCTGGAATCACTGCCGGAGCCGGCCATGAAGGCGTACGCGCAGTGGCTCACGGAAATTCACCGGGATTTTGCGGCCAAGGGGCTGCGGTTGTATGTCAATGTGCCGTCAGAGTCGAGCCCGGCTGTAATGCATGCCATGGGCGAGGCCACCGACGGCGTGATCCTGATGAACTACGACCAGCACGAGGACACCTCCGAGCCCGGCCCGGTGGCGGCTGAGGATTGGTTTGAGGCAAACCTGGGGCGCGCTCTCAAGTACATCCCCAAGCAGAAGCTGCTCTGCGCCATCGGCAACTACGGCTACGACTGGCAGCAGCCGATTGACAGCAAAGGCCAGGTGACCTCAAACAAAATCGAGGGTGCTGATGACGTTTCCGTTCAGGAGGCGTGGGACCTGGCCGGAGATGCTGATGCATCGATCAGCCTGAACGGCGACGAGCTGAACCCGCACTTTGCTTACGACGACGATGATGCGCATGTGCGCCACCAGGTATGGTTTCTTGATGGTGTGACAGCGCTGAACGAGATGCGAGCCGCGCGGCAAATGGGGCTGCGGACCTTTGCACTGTGGAAGCTGGGTTCTGAAGACGGTTCACTATGGTCGGTGTGGGACCATCCGTCCGGCAAGACCGCACCGCAGCTGCTGAAGACAGTGCCGCCGGGCGCGGGTGTGGCGAATAGCGGCGAAGGCGACATCCTGCGCATCACCTCCACGCCGCAGTCGGGGCGCCGCGACGTGTTTCTCGACTCTGGCAACTTTACCGTTACAGATGAAAAAATGACTGACCTGCCGAAGCCGTTCGGCTTGCAGTATTACGGCTACGACCCGAAAAAACTGGCGCTGACCTTTGACGACGGACCGGACCCGACCTGGACCCCGCGCGTGCTCGATGTGCTGAAGAAGTACAAGGTGCATGCCGCGTTCATGGTGATCGGCGAGGAGGCTCAGGAGCATGTGGGTCTGCTGAAGCGCTACCTGCAGGAGGGCCATGAGGTTGGCAACCACACCTTCACGCATCCGGACATTTCACAAATTTCCCAACGGCAGCTGGATCTTGAGCTGAACGTGAGCGAGCGATTATTTGGCGCGGAGCTTGGCATTCAGCCGCTGTACTTCCGGCCGCCATACTCGATCGATCAGGAGCCCGACACCAACGATCAGGCGCTGCCGGCGTACCGCATCCAGCAGCTGGGCTACACCATCATCGGCGACAAGATTGACACAGATGACTGGTCGGAACACCCCAAGAAAACGCCGCAGGAAATTGTAGATCACGTGATCGAGCATATTGAGGCAACCAGGAACAACAGCGACCTGCGCGGGTCCATTATCCTGATGCACGACGGCGGAGGAGATCGCAGCGCCACCGTGGCCGCGCTGCCGCTGCTAATTACTACGCTGCGCGCGCGGGGCTACGAGTTTGTACCGGTCAGTGAGTTGATGGGTAAGACACGCGCCGAGGTCATGCCGCCGCTGTCGCAGAAGATGTGGTTCCAGGCTCGTGTGGACCAGGCCGCCTTCTTCCTGTTTTCGTCGCTCGCGCATACGGTGTTGTACGTGTTCGTGGTGGGCGACGTGCTGATGAGCGGGCGGCTGATCATTATCGGCGTTTGTGCGCTCATCGACCGTTTCCGCAAGCGCAAGCTGCCGCCCGGCGAGTACCTGCCCAACATCGCGGTCCTGGTACCGGCCTACAACGAAGAAACAGTCATTGTGCGCACGGTGCGCTCCGTGTTGCGCTCCGACTACCCGCACCTGCGCGTTATTGTGATCGATGACGGGTCGACCGATACTACGTACAACGTGGTTCGCGAGGCAT
>CAXSHS010000048.1:0-18426 GCA_964237325.1 uncultured Acidobacteriaceae bacterium
ATAGGTACTTGCCGTCAACTGTTCTACAATGACCTTCTGGAACAGCAGTAGGCATACCCGGTGGAAATGAACCATTTGCTTCCATTTCTAAATGAAAAAGCTCGTGAACGACTCTGGTCAATGTTGGATTGGACACATGTATAGTGGGCACTCCATCAAGTATCAATGAATTAGCAACTACTGTGCCGTCTCCTGGTAAGCGTCTTTGATCAGCAATTATGCAATTTATAGGGGCTTTCGCCTCTTCCTCGACTTGGCGGGCGAGAGATGCAGCAGCATGCGGGAGCGAGATGCCGCACAGTGTGGGCTTTACTGTTTGTAATGAATTTCCTATAAATACTACGAAAATCAGTTTAGACAGCAAAAGCAATGAAAGCATGTAGTTACTTCCTCTTAACCTTAGAATATAACAATAGTTTTTGATTTATAACGCTATCCTTGCCTCAGCCGCCTTTGCAACTGCCCCGGCAAAGCCGACCCGCTAACCCGCAACACCCCATAGCAAATCCCGACCCAAACCGCCAAACTCCCCAAAAGCAGCCCAAGCTCCTGCAATCGCGTCAACACCGCCGGTAGCGCACTCCGCAGCGCAAACAGCACCCCTGCGCTGAAAACCCCAGCCAGCATCGACCGCAGCAGCTCCGCCCTGTCCAGTCCGTCCAGCCCATCCACCCGCACCATCCCCCGCCGATGCAGCATCCACGCGAACACAACCGTTTGCAGCGCAATCCCGATGTCAGAAGCATAGGCAAGCCCCCGCACCCCGAAGCCATGAAAAAAAGCCGCGTACATGGGTAAAGAAACAAGCACGATAGCCGATGAAGCCAGCATCGGCGTAAGCGTGTTCCCGGCAGCATAGAAAGCGCGCGCATACAGCGCCTGCGCCGACCAGAAAGGCAGCGACAGCGAAAAAATACTGAAGTACAGCGCGGTAGTACGAGCATCGCCGCGCACAAACAGCCCGCCGCGAAGAAAAAAATCAATAGCCGTCCCCGCAAGCGGAATCATCCACGCCGCAAGCAGCAGCGACACCGCCGCAATGCGCGAGACAGACGCATTCACCGACCGGCCGAACGGCCCGTTATCGTCCTTGCCGAACAACGCAGCCAGAAACGGCAGCGATGCCGCCCCCGCCGCCTGCCCCAGTGCCTGCGGCACCCCGAACAACTGCTTGGCATAGTTCGTAAGGGCAACCGCGCCCGGCACCTTCGATGCAAAATACGAAATAATCCACAAGTCCACCGTGACCAGCGAGAACCCGATGATCAGCGGCAACGCCGACTGCACCCAGGCATGCAAACCCCGATTATGAAAATCTAGCCGAAGCCGCACCCGCATCCCCGCCGCGCGCGCTCCCAGCGCATTGACCGTAAACGGCCCCAGCACAACTCCCGCCAGGCCGCCCCAGGCGATCGATGAAACGCCTAGTCGCCAAAACAGCAGTACCCCGCCCAGGATCATGCCGATGTTGTAGATCAGTGGTGCAAACGCCTGCAACGTAAACTGCTTGCGCGCCACCAGCACCGCGCCGAAGATGCCGCCCATGAAGAAGAACAACTGCCCCGGCAGAATGATGCGTGTCAGGTGAACGCACAGCGCAAATGTAACCGGATTCCCCGTAAACCCTGGAAAAAATGTCCGGATGTACAACGGCGCCAGCAGCTCCGCCACCATCACGGCCGCCCCCAGCACCAGCAGCATGGTCGTCAGAATGACCGACAGCGCCTCTTCACCTTCCGCCTCGCGCCCGCTCTCGCGGTAGCGCGTCAGCATGGTGACAAAGGTGATAGAAGTCGCACCGCCGATCAGAAAGTACGAGATCGTGTCAGGCAGCTGGAACATAGCGCTGAAGGCGTCCGCGGCAGGCGTTTTCCCCAGCAGGTGCGTGATGTATTTCACCCGCACCAACGAAATGATCTTCGACGCAAAAGCTGCCGCTGTCAGCAGCAGCGTCGCGGTAAAAGCAGTATGCGCGTGCGAGGGCCGCAGCGTTTGCAGCACGCTGCCGAGCGCCGTCGGTCTCGCTGCCGGGTTTGGAGGAAGAGCCATCGCGCTCGATTCTAACCGCGTCCGCACGAAAACCGGCTCAGCCTGAACAGGCTCGGAGCCAGAGTAGAAATGGCCTGGAGCCAAAGCAAAATTGCTTGAGTGTACAAAAACCCCGCAAAACCCGTCATCCTGAGCGGAGCGCAGCGGAGTCGAAGGATCTGCTTTTGCCTTACTCCTCACCCCATTCCCGCTTTATCTCTGCAACCCAACCGTAATTTCGGCAACCCAAAGCGGGCAACGTACTCTAATGGTGACAGGCAGCGCAGGGCGCACCTGAGTTTTCGATGGGAGGAGCCGGCTGCGGATGGGAGAGGAAATATGGGGTGCGGCTCCAATTCGCACGGCAGCGCAAGCTGTATTAAGGATGGCGATTCTCCTGCTGGCTGCATCCATAGCCGACGCCCAGGCCACCTCAACCCTGCCCTCGGCACCCACCGCAAGCAACGGTGCTACAACCTCGCAGGGCAGCACGGGCGGCGGGTTTCCAGTTCAGGTCTCTACGCAAAGCTCATTGTTCAACCCCTACCTCGGCAGCGTGCAGGCAGCTCCTGCCGTGCCGCGGGTCATCTCGCTCACACTCGATGACGCACTACGCATGGGTATCGAGAACAATCTCGGCCTGGTATACGCCAGGCAGACCGAGCTCGGCGACCAGGCACAGCGCCTGACAGCCTACGGCGTAATCCTTCCCAACCTCGACATCCAGGGCTCGACTGCATTCCACCAGTACAACCTCGCCTCGTCAGGTTTTCGTGCTGATGTCATCCCGCAGTTCGCAGCAGCCCTTGGGGGCGGCACCAATTTGCAGGGCTTCAAATCCGTCGTCAAGGTAGACGTCACGCAGGGCAATTTCGTACTCTCGCAAAACCTGCTAAATTTTTCCGACTTCGATCTTCTCAAGGCTGTAGGCCACCTGTTGAAGTCAGCCATCGCTAACTCCGCTTCCTCACGCGGGCAGGTGGTGCAGAACGTCGGTGTCGCCTACCTGCGGGTGATTGCGGCACAGTCGCAGATAGCCTTCGACCAGGCCCTACTCAAAACGGATGAAGGCGTCGTATACCAAAGTCAGCAACGCCACCAGGCCGGCATCACTGCCAACCTTGATGAGCTGCGCTCGCGCGTTCAGTATCAGACGCAACAGCAAGCATTAATCGGTGATGTCGGCGCATTGAGCAAGGCAAAAATCGCGCTGAACCGCTCCATCGGCCTGGCACCCGAGCAGGAGATTGCAGTAAATGACGCTACCCCTTTCGCGGACCTGGAGGCCATGACACCCGAAGACGCGGAGCGGCAGGCGCTGGCCGCCCGGCAAGATTATCAAAGCAGCCTGGAACAGTTGCGCGCTGCCGAGTTCGAGCGGCGAGCCGCCACCCGCGAGCGTTACCCGACGCTGGTCTTCAACGGCACCTATGGCGTCACGGGTGTTACCGGTGCCATCTACCATGACACCTGGACTGCCTCAGGCACTCTCAACATCCCTGTATTCCGGGAAGCGCGTTTTCGTGCTGACCGTGACACGGCCGAGTTCATGCTGGACAATGCCCGTGCCCAGGTGAGCAACGTGCGTCAGCAGATCGCGCAGCAGGTGCGCGGCAGCTTGATTGATCTTAAAAGTGCCACGGCAACCATAGCAGCTGCAAAAAGTAATGCTGAGTTGGGGCAGGTCGCGCTACAGCAATCCATCGAGCGCTTCCAGGCAGGCATAGACGACAACCTGCCCGCCATTGAAGCCGAGTCCACATTGGCCCAGGCGCAGGTTCAGTTCGTCAATGCCTCTTTCCAGTACAACCAAGCCAAACTGAACTTCGCGCGTAACCTTGGAATCATCGATGTGGCATTTCATCCTGAGTGGCAGGGCGGCAGACCGGCGTCGCTACTGCATGACAAAGTGACAGGGCACTGAAGCCGATGACGCACAAACGTATAAAAGCAAGTGCGGGGTTATTGCTGATAGGCCTGCTCGCCGGTTGCGGGAGCTCCGGCGGAAGCGGTAAGTCTTCCTCGTCAAGCTCTTCAAAAACGAAAAGTGCCTCATCCACAAGCCCGACCAAATCCACAAAGGATGCAGGCAAGACCTACACATCGGATAGCAAAGGTACCCCTCCAGCCGCCGGAGGCAATACACCGCCTCCCTCCCAGGCAGACACTACCGACAGCCTGCCCTCTGCCTCCTCTGACGCAGGAAGCGCAAACGCCATCAAGGGGCAGGCTGTCATGAACCCCGGCGCTCCCGCCGCTCAACAAACACCCGCCAAGCCGCACTAGCCCAGAGAATTTAACCAGACAGGAGCGTCCCTTGCGATCGACACAACGCTCAGCCGCGATGCATACGCGGGCCCAAACCCTGCTGCCCGGCGGGGTCAACTCGCCGGTACGGGCGTTCCTGGCCGTAGGCGGCGCGCCGCCGTTTGTCGAGCGTGGAGAAGGTGCCTACCTGTGGGACGCGGACGATAACCGCTACATCGACTATTTCGGCTCATGGGGTCCCATGATCCTGGGCCACGCCTTCCCTCCAGCCGTCGAGGCGATTCAGCGCGCGGCCACCCGCAGCTCCAGTTTTGGAGCGTCCACCGCTGCCGAAGCAGAACTTGCCGCGCTTGTTACAGAAGCCTGCCCGTCCATTGAAATGCTCCGCTTTGTCTCCTCCGGCACAGAGGCCACCATGTCGGCGGTGCGCGTGGCCCGCGCATTTACCGGACGCAAATACATCGTCAAGTTTGAAGGTTGCTACCACGGCCATGCCGACGGTTTTCTGGTAAAAGCCGGCTCCGGCGTAGCGACGTTAGGCATCGCCGGTTCTGCCGGTGTGCCCGACGAAGTCGCCGCATTAACATTGGCCCTGCCCTTCAATGACATCGAAGCTGTAGAACAGGCTTTTGCCGCGTATCCAGGGCAAATTGCCGCCATCATCGTGGAGCCGGTCGTAGGCAATATGGGCTGCGTGCCGCCCGCTGCAGGCTACCTTGAAGCACTGCGCGCCATCACCCTTCGCGAATCCTCCTTGCTCATCTTCGACGAGGTAATGACCGGCTTCCGTCTGGCTTTCGGCGGCGCACAGGAGCGTTACGGCATCACCCCCGACATGACCACACTCGGCAAAATTGTAGGCGGCGGCCTGCCCTGTGGCGTGTTCGGCGGACGCGCGGAGATCATGCGCATGCTCGCCCCGCTCGGCCCCGTCTACCAGGCCGGAACGCTCAGCGGCAACCCCCTTGCCATGGCTGCCGGACTAGCCACCGTCGGCTACCTCCGCGAGCACCGGGCTGAAGTGTACCCGCGCCTTGAAGCAGTAAGCGCAGCGGTCGCCAATGGTGTGGCCGCCGAGGCCGCCTACGCCGGGGTGTCGATGACCCTAAACCGCGTCGGCGCGATGTTTACCTGGTTCTTCACAGGAAAGCCGGTCACCGATTTCACCACTGCCCTGACCGGCGACACAGCCGCATTCGGTCGCTTTCACCGCGCAATGCTCGACGCAGGCATATGGCTGCCGCCGTCCCAATATGAGGCCGCCTTCCTCGGCACAGCCCATTCCGACGCTGATGTCGCAGCCACAATCGCCGCTGCGCGTGAAGCATTTGCCGCCGCTGCCTGACCTGCCCGTCCCAATTGAGGATACCCTCTCCGTAGACGGAAGGGCGACTCTCTGCAAGGGTCTCCTCAGATAAACTAGCCCTACCCGACAGCAGTGCCATGGCCGTCACGCAGGCGCAGAGATGCACATGCGCCACGACGCGGGTCGCGTTCCAAACGTGACTAGCCAGGCCGGAGGTAGAACTCCGGCCTGCTGAAGGGTGGTGATGTAAATGAAGCTGAAGGTAGGCTTCCAGATGAGTGACAGATCGCTTTTGCGCCTGATTGCTCTCCTGGCTGTGCTGCTCGCAGGTGGTCTGCATTCCTGCAAGTAGCGGTTTACAACCTGTCAGCGGCTCCGTTGGCGCGGGGCTGCTGACACTTGAGATTTTAGCACCGGCTTCACGGTTTTCGTGATACTCGCCCGCACCTTTCACCGGCTCTTTCAACTTCGGAACACGAATAGGAAGTGTTTACGCCCCGGCTAAAATTGACCTGGAAAATTTAGCAACGGCTCTGCTTCCGGCATCTACACCAGGACACACGAGCATCGCCCGATGGAACCACCTAAGGAGAACCACCATGGCAGACACATCCGTTACAAAAGTAGAAGCAGCCGTCGCGCCGAAAGGCTCCCAGGGCCAACGCTATCTCGCAAGCGGACGCAGCCTTTCCATGCGGCTCTGGGAAAATGAAGCACCCGGCACACCATCCATCCCGGTACGCCGTGCCTACGAAACCGTCGGCTACGTCCTGTCCGGGCGCGCCGAGCTGACCCTGGAAGGCCAAACCGTCAAGCTAGACCCCGGCAGCTCCTGGATCGTCCCGAAAGACGCCGAGCACAGCTACCGCTTCCTTGAAACCTTTACCGCCATCGAAGCCACCCATCCCCCGGCACAGGTGCACGACCGCGACGCCGCCCCGACAAAGTAAGGCCATTCCGGCAGAGCTGAACGCGCAGGCACCGCTTCCGTTGTACCTTGCCTAATCGTCCTGCCGGTCTCGAAACACAATCACCTGGTCAGTAGCATCGCTTGCCCGCAGCTCAGCCAGAATCCTGGCATGCATTTTTCGCGTCGCCATGACTGAAAACGAAATCCGTTCCATGCCTGCCATGTTGTCGCGGTCCAGGATCTGAAGACGCTGCGAGGCAGCATCAAGCACTTTTAAGATGGCTGTTTGCATCCGGCGCAGAGCGGCATCGCGTTTTCCCTCCGCGTCCGCCGCCGCAAGCCCTACCTCCGCCCGCACTTCGTACAACATGGGAAACCGCTTGCGGCCGAGCTTGGCTTCTACCGTGCCTACCGCCTGCAAAGCCACCAGCAGCAGCACCGTGGCAAACAATGCCTCAAGATACAAGCCTGCCCCGCAAGTCATACCGACCGCGGCCACCACAAATACTGTGGCCGCGCTTGTCAGCCCCATAATGCGGTTTTTTGTATGCAGGATCAGCCCGGCACCCAGGAACCCGATCCCCTGCACAATGTTTGAAGCCACCCGGCTCTTGTCAGGCGTGGGCCCCGCAAGCTCGGCACTCATAATCGTAAACAAGGCTGAACCCATGCAGATCAGCATGTTGGTCCGGAGGCCGGAGTCCTTGTGGCGCCACTCCCGCTCAAAACCGACAGCACCGCCCAATGCACAAGCCGTCAGCAAGCGTTCCACCGTATAGGCCGATCGTACAAAGTGCTCGAAAAAAGAGATATGGGCAACAGCTTCCATCGGCTGAGGATACTACTCCGCATCCCCCCTTACTGGTTCGCCTCCACCACCCGCGCCGCATGGTGCTCCTGCGCGGCACGCTGCTCCTTTTCAAGCTCCTGGAATCGACGGTTCGCGGCACCCGCGCGCTCGCTGTCACCAAGTGCTCGATACGCTTGCGCGAACAGGCGCTGCACGGACGCTTCATCTGGAGCCGCTTTCTCGGCTATCTGGAGATCCGGCAACGCATCCGCCGGTTTACCCAGACGCAGCAGCAGCCGCGCGCGTTCCGCATGCGCCTGCACCAGGGCAGGGCACTGCTCCAGCGCAAGGTTGATCTCTGTTAAACCCGCGGCAGGCGGCTCAGCCAGCTCATCGAGTGAGTCCGCCAGCTTCCAGTGTGCAGTGCAGTTCCCCGGCTGTTTTCCCAGCAAACTTGTGTACGCGTCCCGCGCGTGCGCCCAGTCGCCCGTGCTCCAGTACAAGTTGGCAAGGTGTTCCAGCGGACCTGCATCGCTATCTGACCCCGCAGGCGCAGCCGCAATAGCCTGCTTGTACGCGTCTACCGCGCCGGAGGTGTTCTGCATGCTCTCCATGATCTCGCCGGAAAGCTCATGGGCCAGCGGCGCAGCCGGGTCGATCGTCTGCACCTGCTCGAACGCCTCCTGCGACAGCTGCAGGTGGAGCTTGCCCAGCAGGTACCACGCCTTTTGATCTTTGGGGTCGCCGTGCAGCACGGCTTCAAGCTGCGGCACTGCCTCCTGGTTGCGGTTCAAAGCGATCAGTGTCCGCGCCAAGCTCAGCCTCGCGAAGCGATCGTCAGGCATCGCCTCCACGCCGGCCTGGAGCGGCGGCAGCGCCTCGTTCAGCTGCCCCAGCTCCAGGTGAGAAGCTCCAAGCATCACCTGCGCCGGGTGCATGTCCGGCGCAAGCAACAGGCCCTTGTCGAGCGTCGCAACTGCCTCTGGAAAGCGGCCCAGGTTATAGAGCAGGCGGCCCAGGTTGTTGTACGCCGGTGCCAGATCCGGGGCAAGCTTCAGGATTTTCTGATAATCAGCGACAGCGATTTCATCCCGATGCGCAGCCTGCGCCCCCTGCGCCTGCGCGTATAGCGCCTGCACCTCGGGCGAGACATCCTGTGCAAACGCCGCCGTAGCGAAGAGCATTACAACACGAATGCCGAACTTCCATTGCCGAGGGGCAGTCATTTGAGGCTCAGTATAGAAGTGTGACGAGTGAAAAAGAAACCGGACCGCGTGAGCGGCCCGGCGGTTACGCTGAGAAACAGTCAGCTTTGTTAAAAGGTAACTCGCCCGCTGACCTGACCCGTCCGCGCAGTATTTTGCTGGCCGGAGTTCACAAAGCCGAAGTTGCTGGTGTTGTCGATATTAGTATTTAGCCCATTGGTTGAATCACTAAAGCGAACTCGGTTCAAAACGTTGAAGTAATTCATTTCAAGCTCGAAGCTGGCACGCTCCCCAAGAGCGAACTTCTTGGAAGCCTTGACATCCTCGTCATAGTTACCGGGGTTGCGCAGAGTGGCGTAGTTGCGCACTGCATTTCCAAGAGTAAAGCTACCCGTCGTACTCGCAAAAGCATCGGTGGAAAAGATTTTGCGGGTACTTTGACCGGTTACTGGATTGAAGGTCAAGCCTTTGTAGTTGCCGGAGCCGATAGTTTTACCCGGCACTACATTTGGGCGGTTGAAGCAACCGGGACAGGCAAGCGGATTGTCATTCTCAGTGATACCGAACGGCGTACCCGTATAGTACGACGTAATCCAGCCTATCTGAAAACCCCCGACAACTTGCCCAAGAACGCCTTTGCTGTTCACGTACTTCTTGCCCGGACCTATCGGTAGCTCATACGTACCGCTCACCTTGATGTTATTCAGGATGTCATTACCGCCTACCGTGTACTCAGCCTTCTGGTTGTATTTATTCTCCGGCAGCGAGGCAAAAGTCGTAAAACCGCTATCGACATTGGAAACACTTCTGGATAGCGTGTATGACGAGAGGAACGAAAGGCCGTTTGAGAAGCGCTTCTCAAGGCTCATCTGTAACCCGTTATATTTGGCCGCGCCGCTCAAATCGAAGTTGTTATAAACATTCGAGTACTGCGGGAAAGGTTGCAGAGATTGTGCCAGGGTAGCTCCCGACCCGAAATCATTGACAAAGTTTGGGTACGGAACGCGAAAGCCGGCTTGGGCAAGTGCTGCTGCCTGTATCGGGTTGCTGAAGCTGTAACTGAGCAAAGCGCCATTGCTCAGGATTGCCGGGTTTTGCTGGCTGATCGGGTTGAGCTGGCCGTCAAGGTGTACAGCACGATTGCCTATATATGCCACCTGGAGAAATGTATTCCACGGCAGCTGGTGCTGAACATTGAAGTTCCATTGCTGCAAGTACGGAGCCCGGCCGGCTCCGGCTAGGTCGAATGCGCGAATGGTGGTGCCGATGCCGAGGCTTGGATTGACCATGCCGCGAGGCGGTGAAGGTAGCGGGTTGGCATCCCACGATCCATAGGCAGCCGTGGTGTTGCCGCTGCTGTTGCGGTTGAACGAGCCTTGTAATAAATTGCCGTAGCTGGTAGCTACCTTGCTGGTGCCGAACTCATAAGCGCCGCCGTTTAGGTAGGAAATGTTGTAACCCGCCTGTAGCACGGTCTTGCTGCTTAGCGCATACGCAAAACCGACGCGCGGCCCAAAATTGCGGAAGTGAATATCGCCCCGTGTTATGCCTGAGTTGGGCCCGAACTGCGCGGCCACGCCGGGCAAGCCGCCTGCCGCTGCATTCGTGCCGACCGTGTTGAGAAATACGATTTGGTTATTCTTCTCCGTGAACGGCAGCATGATGTCCCAGCGTAGACCGAGGTTGACAGTCAGCTTCGGAGACACCTTGATGTCGTCCTGAATGTAGGGGGCAATTAGCAGGTTGCGCAGGCTCAGTTCGTTCGCAAAGATGCGATCCGCGCTGTCAACCTGGCCTATCAGAAAGCTGGCAAAGGAGCTGCCGGTGGTTCCCAGGTTCGCCGGGTCGGCGGTGTTGTGTTGGCTGAAGTTGAACTGGCCGCCGCAAGCCTGGCACTCGTTATCGTCCTGGTAGGCGCGCCGGAACTCGCCGCCGATATTGAAAGTGTTGCGCCCCTTGGTATAAAGCCAGTTATTGACAGCGGCGATACCGAGCTTGCGATTGACAGATTGTACCCAGCCGCCCTGGGTACCAAATTGTGTGGGCGCGTTCTGTCCGTTAAAAGTTATATTCGGAAAGATATCGCTGATGGGGTTAGGCACCACGCCTGCAAAGTTGACACCGCGTCGTAGGTTGAATTCATTGTTGATTTCACCGATCCAGGAGAGACCCGCGGTGGCGACAAGCCTGGGCGTGACCGCGTTGACATAATTCAGCAAGAAGACGGTGCCCAGTGCAGGGTTACTTTTCGCACTTTGCAGAATGTTGTCCGTTGACACAATAGGGGCATTGTCAAAGCCGGTCGAGCTGAACGAATTGCGCCACTCCGCATAATGGAGAGACTGCTTTGCGGTCAGGTTATGGTCCACGGTAAATCCGATATTATGGTTCACATTCGGAAAGGCATTCGGCGCAAAGTTCTTGTTGGAATTAAGGCCCGGCCGGTCAGGATTGGGGATAGAAGGCAAAATGCTTTGAGCAATGGCGCTGAATCGAGCAGGGTCAATGACGTTAGGCCTGCCCTGGTACTGAAACTGCTGACCCGTCTGCGGATCGTAAATCTTGACAAGGTTGCCGCTGCCGTCAATGAAATCTGAGAAGTCGCCCGTCTTTTCAAGCGCGGTCGGTACCGTGCCGATGCCGGTATTCGTAATGTTCTGCTTTCCAAAGTCCAGCGACAGCAGGAAGAAGGTGCGATCTTTGGCGTTATATACATGGGGAATGCTAAGTGGGCCGCCGACGGTGAAGCCGTAATCATTCTCACGGTCAATCGGCGTTGTTGTATTGAAGTAACCCCGCGCATCGTAAAACTCATTGCGATTGATGTAGAAAGCATCGCCATGATAGGTATTGCCGCCTGACGCCGTCTGGTAGGTCACCGCACCCTGCGCTAGGCCGAACTGCGCGGAAAAGGTCGAGCGCTCCACCCGAAACTGGTTGACCAGCTCGAACGGCGGGTTGAAGTTGCCTGTATTGCCTGCGGTCTCGGCCTGCGGTGCCGGAATGCCGTTGTACAAAACTTCCTGCTCGAAGTCGACGCCGCCGTTCACCTGATGCGAGAAAGTGCTGCCCTGAATACCCGGCGCCAGCAGTTGCAGGCCGTCGATCTGCCGCCCGCGGCCTCCGCCGATAGCCACCGGGAGAGCCGCCACCACCGCCGGTTCAATGGTCGTGCCTAGTTCCGGCTGGGTGGTATTGAGCGCGATAAGCGGTGTCGTTACCTCAATCGTCGTCTCGCTGGCACCGGTAATAAGCGAAAAGTTAATTGTGGACTGATTTGTAACTTCGACGTTGATATCGTTCTTGATAATTTTGTCGAATCCCGCTGCGACCACCGTAGCCGTATAGCGCCCCGGCGGCATACCGGTAATCGTGTACTCACCGGCTGAACTCGTCACGGTGTTGAAGGTCAGCTGTGTGTCGACATTTACGACGGTCAGGGCTGCACCGGGAACGATAGCCCCGGATGCATCTGTAATGGTCCCGGTAATGCCGCTTGAGGCCTGCGCTAAAAGTTGTGGAGCGCTGATAAGCAGCACTGCTGCACACGGCAACCACGCTTTACGCCTGACAAGTTGAGGCGTAGCGGCAATCACTAACCCTTGAAACAAACGGATACCCTTCATACAGCCTCCGAAAACAGTGACAGTCAATGCAGCATGATCTGGTGGAAACGTTTTCAATAAAGGCAAGTTTTATGGGCAGACCGTCAAAGTGTCAACTGTTTTTTCAGGAGGCGCATAAACACAAGGAATTGCGGCTCCATCGCGCGATGAACCTTCACCTGGGCAGCTGGGATGAAGCGCAGGTGCATGCCGGTTCAGACTGAAAGGGGTACTGTGGTCTGCCTGCGCGGACGATAACGCTTGGAGCGCAAAAGCAAAAAGCGCTCCCCGGGCGGGAAGCGCCTTGTACAACTCGACCTACTGCTGCGCGTTGATGTGGTGCGCTTGTGCTAGCTGCTCCGCTTTCTGGGTATGTTTGGCTTCCAGGGCTACCCTGTGCTCCGCAAGTTTCTTGATAGAAGGTACAGTACTGTCCGAAGCTTCAGACTTCGCTTCCTTCAAGCCGTCAGCGTTACCCTTTACCAGGCTTTTGATATACGACTCGTCAAAGGAGTTCCCGCTCAGCAGCTTCAGCTTGGTGTAGCTCGCTGTATCAGAGAACGATGTATCGGTAGTTGACGGAGCCTCAACTTTAGCGGCACGGCTTGCCGCCGCCGTCTCCTGCTTCAGCTTCGTGTGGTCCTGGATCAGCATGTTGGCATACTGTTTTACATCCGCACTGCTGCTTTTCTGCACGGCAAGCTGCCCTGTTTTGATCTCGAAGTTAGAGTCCCGCTCTGTATCTTTTAGAAACTGCTTGTCCTGCGAGGACGCTCCGCTCGCACCCTGAGCCTGCGCAACACTTGCTCCTGCTACCAGGGCCAGTATCATTGCCGCAATCGTGTATCCTGCCATGTTTCCTCCCGTTTACCTTCATGCAGTAAGTGGACAAAAGGGGCTTGCCATGTTGCTTACAACACGTACATTGCTTTCACTCCAACTCACCGGATCGCCTCCAGCGTCTCCCAGCCGCCGCCCAGCGCGCGGTACAGCGTTACCAGGTCCGTGTTGAGCTGCGTATCCGCATTCACCAGCGCATTCTGGCTTTGGAGTAGTAGAGCCTCCGCCGCCGTAACGCTCAGTACATCCACCGCGCCCTCCACATAGGCCTGCCGCGTCGAAGCCAGCGCGATTTCATTCTGCTCAAAGGCGGTTGACACCTCCGCACGCTGCCGCTGCGCCTGCGCGTAGGCGGTCATGGCATCGTCCGCCTCGCGCCATGCCCCCAGCAGCGTCCGCTGAAACGTGAGCGCTGCATCGCGCTGCTCAGACTTCCTCAGCTCGATGGTCCCTCGAAGGCGGCCTCCCTCAAACAGTGGAAGACTCAGGGTGGGTCCGACGTTGTAGTAGCGAGACGGAAAGCTGATGGCATTCTGCGGCTGCAAGCCTTGAAGACCGGCTTCACCTGAAAGCGTGATGTCCGGGTACAAGCTGGCAATGGCGACGCCGATTTCCGCCGTGGCGGCATGGAGGTTTGCCTCCGCCTCCCGTACATCCGGGCGTCGCCGCACCAGGTCGCTCGGCAGGCCCACCGGCACAGACGGCGGCAGGGGCGGTTGCGGAGCGGCGGTACGCAGCTCCCCTTCAAGCGCCCGAGGCTGCTCCGCCAGCAGCAGGCCGATGGCATTGATCAGGCTCGCTTTTTCAATCTCGACCGCAGGCAGCAGGGCAGCAACGGTAGCGCGACGCGCCTGGGCACCGGCAATATCCTGGTTGGTAGCTGTACCGTTTTTGAACTGGTCGTGCGTCAGGGCAACGCTCCTATCGGCCAGCGCAAGGCTGTTGAGCAGGATCTCTTCACGCGCCTGCACGCCGCGAAGCTGTATGTAGTCCTGGGCAAGGTCGGCGACCGCGGCAAGGGCAAGGCCGCGCTGCACTTCGATCGATACTTGTGTATTGGCCTCCGCTGCCTCCACTTCGCGCCGCACACGGCCGAATAGATCAAGATCCCACGAAGCAGAGAGGCTGTCCGCGAAAAAGTTATAGACAAGCGGTGCCCCGGGAGCCGGTGTAATGAGCGCGAGGAAGCCGTTGGGGCTTTGCTTGGTGCGCGTGTAGCTCGCGTTTGCGCCCACCTGCGGCAGTCCGGCCGAGCGCACCACGCGCTTCTCGTCACGGGCCTGCTCCACGCGCTCGGCAGCACTTTTCAGGTCGAGGTTCTGCCGCGCAAGCCGCGTTACCAGCGAGGAAAGCTCCGGATCATGGAAGCTGTTCCACCAGGCAGGGTCCACCGCGCCGCCGAACGTGGGGCTCGTCACATCCTTGGGCTGCGGCGCAAAGGCGGGCGCGCTCGCCACCTTGGGCGGCGTGTACTTGGGCCCCACAGTGCAGCCTGTAAGCCCCACCCCCAGCGCCATGCAAAGCACAAGCCGGCCATTCATCGTGAGGTCACCGGCGGCGCAAGGAGGCCGCGCCGGTTTTGAGTATCGACTACATTCGCAAGCCCCGTATCGATGTAAGTTTCCACATTGAAGCCCACGCGCAGCAGCCCGGCAAGCGGCTGACCCGGCGTCACAAGAATTTTGACGGTAAGCCGCTGCACAATCTTGGTAAAGTTGCCCGTAGCATTCTCCGGCGGAATCGCCGAGAACGTCGCCCCGGACGCAGGCGCGATGCTGTCGACCGTGCCGTTCAGGTCGATATTGTAGGCATCCACATGGATGCGAACATGCTGGCCCGGCAGTACATGCCGCAGCGCAACCTCGCGATAATTCGCGTCAATGTAAACATGCGCCAGCGGCACCAGGCTCATCACGGGGCTGCCGGGCGAAACATAGTCGCCCACCTGCACATTGCGCTGGCCCACTGTGCCGTCCAGCGCGGCCCGTATGCGCGTGTAGCTCAGGTTCAGCCGGGCCTGGTCCAGGGCGGCGCGGTCGCTGCGCACCTGCGCTGCCGCCGAGACCTGGTCAGCCTTGAAGATCTGGACCTGCTGCTGTGCCGAGCTCAAGGCTGCCAGTGCACTTTGCAAATCCGCCTGCGCCTCCTGGAGCGTAGCTTCCGCCTGCTGGCGGCTTTGCACCGTCCCTGCGCCGGTGGCGGCAAGGTTGCGGTAGCGCGTGGCGTTCAGCTCAGCCAGGGTAAGCCGTGCCTGTGCTGAAGGTACCGCCGTCTGGCTTTGCCCCACCACAGAAGGCTGCCGCGCAATGGAAACCGATGCGCTGACCACGCGGGCTTGGTCGCGCTGCAATGCCGCCTCGGCACTTGCGACAGCGGTCTCAAAGTCGCGCGGGTCCAGCGTCATCAATGTTTGCCCGGCCTGCACAGTCTGGTTATCGTCTACCGGCACGGAGAGCACCTGGCCCGTAACTCTCGGGGCCACAGTGGTGTAGTGGGCGGCCACGCGGGCATCATCGGTTTCCACA
This sequence comes from uncultured Acidobacteriaceae bacterium, assembly GCA_964237325.1. Taxonomy (GTDB): domain Bacteria; phylum Acidobacteriota; class Terriglobia; order Terriglobales; family Acidobacteriaceae; genus EB88. The sequence goes on from CAXSHS010000048.1 coordinate 15,478, forward strand.
ATGGCTTTCGGCGCGTAGATGCGCCACAGCACCAGCGCTGCAAATCCGAGAATGATGGCACCGGCCAGGAACCACGGCCACACCGGTTTGCGCTTCTTTTGCGGCGGCGGTGCCGGCTTCGGCGGTTCCATTGCTTTGTTGTAAGGCGTTTGTTCGGCCACAGCGTTCCCTTATCGTTTAGCCAGTTCGATGCGCGGCGGGTAGGAGCGTACCGGCAGCAGCACGACAATCACCATCAAGACAACGACAACACCGGCAATGACCAGGAACGTATCGCTCAGCGTAAGGGCTGTAACCTGCTGCGTCACCAGCCCATTGAGGCTGCGCAAACTACCGGGAAAGCGCTGCCCGCCGCCCGGCAGCAGGGGTGCCGGATATACCAGGGAACTGCCATGACCCTGAATCAGCCTGAACCGCTCCAGTCCCAGCTGATCCGTCACCCGGTCCGAGTGCAGGTTGCCGCGCCAACGTGTCACCAGCTGGATCAGCCACACACTCACCGCCTCAGCCACCGCCCGCGGCGTATTCACCGCGGCTCCGGCAAATGGGCCTTCCTCGGGTTTCACGGCATTCGTTGAGAACATCAGCAGCGGCATCACCACCATGGCCGCGCCTACGCCTTGCAATACCTGCCACAGGTAGAACTGCGCACGGTTCCAATCGGTATCAAGGTAAGAGTCGCCGATGCAGGCCGCCAGGATGCAACACAGGCCCACGAAGGTCACAATGCGTCCGTCTACCCATTTGATGTTCAGGATGAGCGCCATGGCCGGCAGCAGCAGCAACTGCAGCGCCGCTACCTCAAGCGTAATGAACTGCGCCTGCTCCGCACGGTATCCCTGCACCTGTTCCAGAAACATGGTGGGTATCGTCGAGGACGACGAAGAAATGATGATGAACATGAACAGCGCCAGGCAGCCGTAAGCCAGGTTGCGCCTGCCGAACAACTGCAGTTTGATGAGCGGCAGGTCGTGGAACCATTCATTGACCAGCAGCAGCGGAATCGCAATTACACTGATCAGGGCAAGTACACAAATAAGCTGCGAGTGGAACCAGTCAAGCCGGTCGCCCTGCTGTAGCAGCGTGGTAAGCGATCCCAACCCGATGGCCACCAGCGAAGCACCTCGCCAGTCGAACATCTTCAAACGCTCATACTTCGGCGCCTCCGGTGCAATGCCGTACCACGCCAGCAGCGCGGCCAGCGTACCCAGGGGCACACACTGGTAAAACACAAAATGCCATCCCACATGGTCGGTCCACAGCCCGGCAGCTGCCGCGCTGAGATTTGGAAAAAACGTCGCGGTCAGCGCATACGCTGCCAGGCCGTACAGCCGCACAGGGGGCCCGAGAACCCGAAGCGCAATGGTAATGAGCAGGGGAATGGTAAACCCGGTAGAAAGCCCCTGCAGCACACGCAGCGTATACAGATATGTAAGATTGCCGCTGAGCGGAACCAAAACAGTAGTGACGCATGCAAGCGCAATGGCGAATAAAACAAAGCGCCGCAACGACATCGTAACCGCCCACCAGGCCGCCATGGACATGCCGACAACCTCGGCCGAAGTGTAAAGGCTGGTAAACCAGGTACCCGCATCGTGCGACAAGCCGAGATTGCCGCTGATATCAGGCAAAGCCAAACCGGAAACAGCCTGGTTCAGTTCGACATTCAAGGCAGCAACGATAACACCGGCCAAACCGATCAGCGGAGCAATCTTCAAAGCATTCCTTTCCTTGCGCTCTGAACAGAGTCAGCTATGGATTGTGTGCAGGTTGGCAGTACGATGCGAAATTGTCAGCGGGTGCATATGCACCTTCGTCAGCCATGACGCATTTGGAGGACAGCAACACTCAAACAGTCATAAGCTCGTTCTCCGCCTCCCAGCCCTGCTCCAGTGCCAGCAGCAAGCCTTGGAACTCCGCCATGGTTTCCGCGCGATGCACCTGCGCAAACCTCCGTGCTTCGCCTTTCGTCTCTTCCGGAAAGAACCTGCGATACAGCTCAACCTTCTGAGACTCGGTAGCACCTCCAAGCAGGAGCCGGTAATCGATGCGCCCCGGTCGCAGCAGCGCAGGGTCCAATGCCTCCACATGGTTCGTCGTCATCACAAAAATTACATTTTCAGGGGCGTGGAAGCCATCGAGTACATTCAGCAAACCCGATAACGTGACTCCTAGCCGGTCTACCGCATCCTCTGGCGTTGCACTGGAAGATGAACCCTGCTTGATACGCCGGTTGCTCGACCGCATGCAATCAATGTCTTCAAACAGGATCACGGAGTGCTCCGGCACATCGTTCATGGCGGTCTTCAGCGTCCGGTCATTAAACTCCGTCAGGTTCAGCGCGTAAATCGACATGCCGAAATGCGCTGCCAAGCCAGAAACCAGGGAAGTCTTGCCCGTGCCGGGCGGTCCATACAGCAGGTAGCCACGGTGGTATGGCACGCCCAACTTGCGGTACCGCTCGCGCGACCGCTTCCACAATGCAACATCCTCAATCAGCAGTTCCTTCTCGTCAGGTTTCAGAATTACCGAGTCGAGTAGCCGAGGCGAGTATGCCTGAATACAGCACCCAGTAATCGTCGTACAGGTATAGGGAAGAAGACATAGCCGCCCGCTTGTGGTGCGATGCTACAACTTCACCCACGAAACGGTGCAGAAACGCTTGGTCCCTGCCTGCTGTCCTGAACTGCAGCGACTCCATTCTGCGCTCCCTGCGATTCTTGCCATCTTCGCTTCTGTGGAGCTCTACGGAAAACGGACGCCTCGCATGCCAGAAGAAGTGCACACCCGGTGCTGGCAGCAGCGCTATCTCCTTGCCGCGCAGCGTGGTGTCAAGGTCTACCTGCCGCACACGTTTGAGAAAGCCCTGTTCCAGAAACCATTCCTTTACCCATATGGATCAAGCTGGTTTGCAACAGCAAAACACGCATTTGCGAGCTTTTCATACTT
>CAXSHS010000048.1:18526-21274 GCA_964237325.1 uncultured Acidobacteriaceae bacterium
ATGGATCAAGCTGGTTTGCAACAGCAAAACACGCATTTGCGAGCTTTTCATACTTTCACAATAAACATAGGTGGCTGGCAATATATTGCCAGCCACCTATGAGCCCTGTGAGTCATGTCTAAATACATGAACTATCTGATATCCAACTACCCGATCACCGCCACACCAGCCTCAGCTACCTGCTGGTCCTGCTTGCCCGAGCCGCCGCTCACCCCGATAGCTCCCACTACGCGCCCACCCTGCTTCAGCGGAATGCCGCCTGCAAAAATCATCACCCGGCCGCCGTTCGACGCATGAATCCCAAAGAACTGCTGGCCCGGCTGTGAGTTATCCCCCAGGTCGCTCGTCGCAATGTCGAACGCCCGCGAAGTAAATGCCTTGTTCATCGCAATGTCGATGGAACCAAGCCACGCCCCGGCCATGCGTGCAAACGCCAGCAGGTTACCGCCCTCATCCACTACAGCCACGTTCATGGGCTGGCCAATTTCAGCCGCCTTCTTTTCTGCTGCGGCAATCACCTGCCGCGCCTGCTCAAGCGTAAGTTCCTGTGCCATGTTCATTTTCCTCCACTGCTGGGATGCGTCTTTACGTGCGCGAAAATCACCCAAAATCCGCTCGAAGCTACTTAACCAGGGCGTCGAGCGAATTCCTGTAAATAAACTGCGAACCAATGACCAACAGCCACACCCATAACGCCATGCGCAAGGGACGACGTGGAATCCAGCGTGAAGACCACGTTCCAAACGCAACGCCGAGCAGCCCGCCCAGCACTAGGTGCTTCAGCAGCCCGACCTGTACCGTGCTGCCGGGCGCGCCCGTAAACAAGTGTGCCCCGCTCCCAAATAGCGATAGCAGAAAGCCGAACAGGATATCGGTCCCCACCACCTGAGTCGGTACCAACGTGGTAAGCGACAGCAGCGCCGCCGTACCCAGGGCTCCGGCCCCGGCTGAAGAAAAACCGACCTCAGCCCCCACCGGGAACATGAGCCAGCCCAGCCAGCGCGCCCGGTCGCGTCGCGTCGCGTCCTCTTGCGGGGCGCGAAACGAGAAGGCAATCTGGTACAGCGCCGTAACCACCAGCACCACTCCCAGTAGGCCGTTCATCAGCAGTTTGGAGCCGCTGGTGGCCAGGTGATTCAGCACCAGCGACCCAAGCAGAACCCCCGGCAAGCCACCGGCCAGCATGTAGCCCAGTACTCGCCAGTCCACCTGCCTGCGTGCGATCTGCGTAGGCACCAGCGCCAGTTTGACGGCGGCAGAAAACACCAGCCCAGTAGAGACGGCAACCGCAGTCGGCACCCCCAGGAACAACACCAGCAACGGCGTCGTGATGGTGCCCGCCCCCACGCCCGTAAGCGCGATGAACATGGCGATGACAAACCCGATCGCGTACTCCAGGCCGCTGCTCACTGTGCTCTACTCATCGAAATCACCATGAATCACCTGGACGTAGCTCCAGATGCGGACCCGACTACGGCTCCGGGTGCCGCCTGGATATGAATGCCGCACTCCACCTTCTTGCCGGCCCACCGGCCGGAGCGCGGGTCATTCGGATCGCTCGGCAAACTCGTGCACGGCTCACAGCCGATGGAGGTATACCCGCGCTCATACAACGGCAGTAGCGGGATACCGAAGTGCGTGCAAAGCTGCCATACATCCCGCGTCGACCAGTCCGCAAACGGGCTCAGCTTACGCACCGTCACGCCGCTCGGCAGCGTAAAATCCGCCGCCTCCTCAAGCGCCGTCCGGCTGCGCGCCTGCTCCCTCCGCAGCCCCGTAAGCCACACCTTGTAGTCGGCAGCGGCGGTAAATAGCGGCTCCACCTTGCGCAACCCGCAGCAACGGTCGGGCGCAACCTGGTGCAGCAGGCCATGCTCTGCTTCCTGCTCCGCCACGGTAGCTCGCGGCAGCAAGTTCCGGAGGTTAAGGTTCCACGCGGCAGCCATGCGGTCCCGGTACGCATACACCTCGGCAAAGTGATACCCGGTATCCAGAAACAGCACAGGGATGCGCGGCCGCAGCCGCTGCACCAGGTGAAGCAGCAGCACGTCCTCCGCCTGGAAACTGCACGTCAGACAGGCATCATTCGCGCCGGGCGCGCCGTCCAGCTCGCGGCGCAGCAGCCCATCCACATGGGCAAGTTGCCCCTCCAGCTCCGGTCGCAGCGGCAGTACTTGCGCCGTCATCTGTAGATCGCTCATAGGCGACCCTCCTTTATAGCTCCGTCCGTAGTTCCAGTTAGGGGTTTGGTAAGCACGCCCATGGTGCGCAGCAGCGCAAGTGCCTGCGCCACGACAGCGGGTAGCTCCTGCGACAGCGCTTCGGTGCGAGTCTGTTCGCCCGCATAGATTGTCACCGAAGCAATCTCACCCTCAGTCTGGTGCGATACGACCAACGCGCCCAGCGAAGCCATGCTGCCGTCCTGGGACCGCACGGCGAACGCGCCCCCGATAAACAGTGCGCGCTCCACCGCATCGGCAAATGCCGAACCGCTTGCGACACCGCCTGAGATAACGATGTGCGCCCCCCCATGGCCCCATGCCGCCGCTCGCTCTCCCGGCGAAACAGGTGCGCCGATTACATATTCGGAAGTTGCAAGCGCAGCTTCCGCACCCTCTCCAACCGACCGGATCATACCCGCTGCCACGGTCGCGTTCGTCTCGGCATCGATCAGGATAAAGCTGCCGGTATGACGATTCGCTTCATACAAGTCCACGCTCAGGGGCAGCAGCGTTTCCATCGCCACCA
>CAXSHS010000049.1:0-20904 GCA_964237325.1 uncultured Acidobacteriaceae bacterium
CTTCTCTTCGTCGGCGCATTTCCGGTCGTGACTGGCGAACAGGACGATCTTGCGCTTCCGCATTTCGCTTCCGGATTCCTTCCCGATTTCACTCCTGGGCTCGCTGCCCGGCTCGCTCTCGCCGCCCGGCGTGCGCATGGTTTTGAGCAGTGCAAACGTGTAGCCGCGAGTACTTTCGACTTTGACGCGCTCGCCCGCGCTGCGCGCGTCCTCCATGTGCAGCGGGTGGAGATGGAAGCGGGTTGCGAGTGCGTCGAGCTCCGGGTCGTCCGGATGCGTGAACTGGTACCAGGCCATGGCGATGCTTCCCAAATCGGGATTCGGGCCGAAGCCCTCGCAGAGAGTAGCAGCCCGCGCCGCACTTGCGAAGCTACAATCGCGGCATGGCTTTTGATCTATCCGCAGTACAGGCCGCGTTGCGTGAGCAGGGAATCGACGCGTGGCTCTTCTACGACCATCATGGCCGCGACCCACTGGCCTACCGCATCCTGGGCCTGCCCCCGGCCTCGCATGTGACGCGGCGCTGGTACTACCTGATCCCGGCACAAGGGGAGCCGCGCAAGCTGGTGCATCGCATTGAGGCAGGCAAGCTGGATGCTTTGCCGGGTCCGATCAATAAATATTCGTCATGGCAGGAGCTTGAGGCGCAGCTTGAAGCCATGCTCGCGGGCCATACGCGCATCGCCATGCAATACTCGCCGCGTAACGCGATCATGTATGTGTCGATGGTCGATGCGGGCACGGTGGAGATGTTGCGCGAGTGGGGCAAGACGGTGGTAAGCTCTGCTGACCTGATCAGCCGGTTTGAAGCCGTATTGAGCGCGGAGCAGATTGCGAGCCACTACACGGCACAGCGGGCGATAGACGGCATTTTGCCTGCGGCTTGGCAGTGGCTGCGAGGCGAGCTCGATGCAGGCCGCGCGGTGAGCGAGTACAGCATGCAGCAATGGCTTGCCGAGGCGCTGCGGCGCGAGCGGCTGGTGTGGGAGCATGGGCCCAATATTTCTGTAAACGAGAACAGCGCGGACTCGCACTATGACCCGACGCCGGAGCGATCACGGGCGATCTGTGACGAGGATTTTTTGCTGGTAGACATCTGGGGGCGCACGAATGTCCTCGGCAGTGTTCATTACGATGTGACCTGGACCGGCACGGTAGGGCGGGCTTCGTCCGAGCGGGAGCAGATTGTTTTTGAAGCGGTGCGAGATGCGCGTGATGCCGCAATTGCCACTGTGCAGGATGCGTTCGCAAGTGGGCGGCTCATCGCAGGCTGGGAGGCCGATGCGGCGGCTCGCGCGGTCATTACCAAGGCAGGTTTCGGCGCGGAATTTACCCATCGTACCGGCCACAATATCGCCACGGAACTGCACGGCGCAGGCGCGCACCTGGACAACCTGGAAACGCATGACGAGCGGCTGATCCTACCGTGTACCTGCTTCTCCGTCGAGCCCGGTGTGTACCTCGACACATTCGGCATTCGAAGTGAGATCAACATGATGACCTCACGCACGGAAGCGGTAGTCACCGGGCGCATCCAGCGGGAGCTTGTGCGCATTTGACGGCTCGCTCGGACGAGTGGATGCGAGCAGGCGCATGGGCCTGGCTCAGCTGCCTGCAGTTCTTTGTCGCCGAGCAGATCGCGCGCTTCGGCTGGCAGGGGCACTACAGTTTTCGCTCCAATTACATCAGCGATCTGGGTGCGCGAGGCTGCACGGCGGCTATCTGCTCCCATTGGCATGCCCTGATGGACGGGTCGTTTCTGCTGCAAGGTGTGCTGATAGCTGCCGGGGCCGTGCTGCTACCGCGCCGCGTGTCACCGGGAGCACTGGGTTGGGTCGCTCGGGTGCTGCTGCTGCTCTCTGCGCTAGGGGTAGCGGTAGTGGGCTACTCGCCGGAGGATGTGGATACCAACCTGCACATCTCAGGAGCGAGATTGCACTTCGGCTGCGGCAGCCTTGCGATGCTGCTGTGGGGACTTGCGAGGATAATGCGACGCGATGGTGCCTTCCAAGCGGCGGGAGCGGCGTTTCTTGCCGCAGGTGTCGCAGTCTGTGGTGATGTGTTGCTGTACATGGGTGCCAGCAGGGTAAACGACATGCTGGGACCTGGATTGGTAGAGCGACTGGCTGCATACCCGCTTCCGTTATGGCTGGCGTGGACCGGATGGACGCTGCTGCGTGAGCGACGTAAAACCGGCTACGGTGATTTATAGTCAGGGAGATGTCTGACACACGCGCACATACCGGCAGTCCGGTTTCGGCAGCCCTGCTGCTAGGCTGGCTCGTCCCCGGGGCCGGCCACCTGCTCACCCGTCACTGGGTGCGGGCACTCCTGCTGTTTGCCGCCATCACCACACTGTGGTGGCTTGGGATCGCCATGAACGGCAGGCTGTACCTACCGGGCGGCGAGGACCCTCTCAGCCTGCTCGGCTTCGCGGGAGATCTTGGCTCGGGCCTCTTTTACCTGATTGGTTTTACAAGCGGCATGGGCCGGGGTGTCGTCCAGGTGGCGACAGCCGATTACGGCACAAAGTTCATCGTGGTAGCGAGCCTGCTGAACATCATTTCCGCGGTAGATGCGCACAATCTGCAAATCGGCCGCAAAAGAAGCGGAGTCACAGCTTGATCACGCCTTCACACTTTACGGCAGTGCTGCTGTTTGCTACCTGCGCCTCCATCGTTTTTGGGATCACACAGCGCACCACCACACGCGCCATGGTGCGGTATGGAGCATTCTGCTGGGTCAGCTTTGTCGGCGTAGTGATCGCAGCAAGCTGGCTTATGTATTTCGTAAGACACTAGCCACTATCCGGCTGCATTTGGCTGTAGCGTCAGCTCGCCTTCGTGGCGAACGGTCAGGCTAGGTGTAGGGCGCGGAATCACAGCAGTATGCAAGCTGGTCCATACCATGGCATCAAAGCGGTGCCGCTCAATGAAGCCGACACGCCGGTAAAGAGCGGCCGCGCGATCATTACCGCCGCTGACTGTCAGAGATAGAGTTTGTATTCCGCGTTCGGCAAGCGAGTGTGCGGCTACATCAAGCAGCAGCGTACCCAAGCCGGCACCCCGAGCCCGCGCAGCTACGCAGAGCTGTGTCACATGCTCATCACCCTGGCGTACACGAGAGCACAGTACCAACCCGGCCAGTGTACCGCTAGCACGGTGCGTCAGCACCTGGGAAGCGCTCGGGTCGAAGATACCGCAGCCGGGAAAGCGGATGATGTTGTGAAGAAACCGCAGCGATCCGGCAACTGAGCGGTATTGATCATTGATGGTACTGTCCAGATGGCCCTCGTACGCGCTGGCAATCAGCGAGCCGGCAGGCTGAAAGTCGTCTTCCTTCCAGGTGCGTAGCTCCATGCCGTGCGCTTGCAGTTTGCGCTCCTGCGAAGCGAGGTCGGCAGGCGGCAGCCGGCGCAGGTCGAAATCCATAAAAATGCGATCGAACACAGAAAACCCGGCATCGCGGAAGAGTCCTGCATGCAGCTCATGCGCGTGGAGTAGCAACTGCGACTCAATGCGTTCGACGCCGGGGGAATGTTGCAGGAGTTCGATGAGGTGCTTGAGCAGCACGGCTTCGATTTCAGTTTGCGAGCGGCCATACTGACTGTCGCTTAGGGCAAACACATCGCCAATGACAGCTTTGCGGTCCTCATACACGCAGAAGGTGTAACCGACCACGCGGCCGGCCTCAACTGCGGCAAAGCCGGGCAGCACACGCGCGTCAAGATATTGCAACAGCAGGTTAACGGAGCTTGCATAGTCCCAGTGCAGCCGGTCGCCCCAGACACGGCTTTCCGCCTCCAGCACAGGCCGCAGACTTTTCGCGGAAAAATGCCGGAGGTCGAGGATTTCAAGCTGTGCCGGTGCGGTCAAGAGCAGGTCCTACCCTGTGTAAAGGATACTCGGAAGCATACTCTTCCGCCGCCGATCTATACGGTTCTACAGGTGTCTAAGGCTGTTTTGCCCCAACGGCAAACACAATTAGCCCTTGTTCAGGAATCCTAAAAAGTTCCTGAAAGTTACGCCCTGCAAGCCGGGTCGGCAGCTCGTCAATATACGGCGCACGCGATACCAGCAGGTGCGCTCCGGCAGGTATAGAACCGCTGTCGTAGTCGAGCACAGGTTCGTTCCGGTAGAACGACAGGCCGTACTTGACTTCGCGACGAACGCGAAATACTGCCAGCGGTGTGCCGGGGGGTGCAACTTTGGTAAGCTCGTCCGCGAGCGGACGCGGCGAGTAGGTAAGGTCAAGCAACTGAATAACATGTTTACTGCCCGCGAGCGCGGGAATGCCGAAGACCGGACCTGCGCCGAAGATGAACAGCAGCAGGACAATAAGAGGCACCATGGTCGCCGTGCGCATGCGCCCAAGCCCAAAGCGCGCCACGGTGATGAGGATGAGCAGCGCTGCTCCCAATCCCGCCATGGCAGCGGCTACCGCTACGCGGGCTTGTGGGTGCAGGCCGCCTCGGATCAAATAGCTTGGTCCCAGCAGGATGGCTGTTGTGAGTAGACCGACCAGGAGCGCGTGGCCCGCAAGAAGCCATGGGGACAAACCCCTGGAGCGCATGCGGTTGAGGTAGTCCCCCGTAAGAATTGTCAATGGGGGAATCGACGGCAGAATGTAGCCGGGCAGCTTGGAGCTGGAAAAGGTAAAGAAAAGAATGGGAAGCAGGGCCCAGAGCACCAGGAACTCCGGAAAGGCATCCCCTGCGCGCTGGAAGCCGCGATAATGGCCTTTGGCATGGCGGGCGCGCCATTCGGCTGCACTGCCCCGGATTGCGGAAACCAAGGCGGCAATTGAAAGTACCGCCCACGGTACCAGCGAGAGCAGCACAACAGGCAGGTAGTACCAGAGAGATTGCTGGTGCTCGTACCGGTTGGTGGCAAAGCGCTCAAGGTTGTGCTCCAGGAAGAAAACGCGCAGAAAGTTGGGATTGCGGTGCTGCACCGCAATGAACCACGGCAAGACCATGACCAGATAGAGCAGCGCGCCAGGCCACCAGAAGGTGCGGCGCAGCACTGTCCACTCGCGTCGTAGGGCTGCAAAAGCCATAATGATAAGCAGAGCGAGAAAAGGCGCGACTGGCCCTTTCGCCAGAGTAGCCGCGCCGATAAAGAAGTACAGGTCAAAGAGCCAGAATTTGGAGTCTGTCTCGTACCAGGCGTACCAGCCCAGCATGCCGATACCGAACGGTGCGGCCAGCTGCATGTCGGTTGAGGCACCCCTGGCAAAGCTGAAGATACCGATACAGGAGGCAGTGAGTAGTGCTGCGTCCAGGTGGGCACCCGGCCGGAAGCGCTTCATATGCAGGTAGATAAGCGCGATCAGCGTAAAGGCAAAGCTGGCGGAGGGTAGCCGGGCCGCCCAGTCGGATACACCAAACTCCTGGAAAGAGAACATGGCCCGCCAATAGTAGAGAGCAGGCTTTTCAAGCCACGGCTTGCCGTACAGTACAGGCGTGATGTAGTCATGGCGCGCAAGCATTTCACGTGCAACCTGGGCATAGCGCGGTTCGTCGGCACCGACCAGGCCCAGGGCTGCTCCGCCGAATACTGGGACCAAGCCATACAGAAAGAGAAAAGCCGTGATACTGATCAGCGTGAACAACTCCAAAGCTGTTGCGGGCTGCCAGAGCCGGTCGCGCCAGGAAGGGGGGCGAGTAGCTGTCACGATTTTCCTGCTGGTATACGTTTTACCCACGTTCTTTCTTGTGCCATCCCGCTTTTCCGGTCCGGTGTCGCAGTCTGCCTATGCTCCACACTGTACTGGATGGGGCTATTCTGTGGCTTGCGGCTCGGGAGCAATCGGCAGTGCTTGAGGGTACTTATTGCGCTTGCGGGTCCGGGTCATGAGCTCATCGATGCGGCTTGCCATGCGTTCCGAGCGGTCGGCATGGAAGGCGAGTTCCGGGATGTGGCGCTTGCCGGTACGCGCCTTCAGCTCGGCACGAATCCAGCCGCGAGCTGCCAGCAAGCCTTCAACCGTGCTTGCTTCAGCTTCCGGGCCGCCGTCGACCTGAACGTACACTTCGGCCGACTTGCCGCCCGGGTTCAGCAGTACTTCGGTGACGTGCGATGAGGCAATCCGCGGGTCGGAAAGATCGCCGAGGATCATCGCGTCGATCTCCTCACGAATGGTTTCAGCAACCCGGTCCTGGTGGTATTTGCGCGCGCGTTGTTCCGGCATAGTTTCAAACCCCTCAATCCCAGCAATGACACACCTCTAGTCTACAAACTCGCACCAGCTATCCGTGATGACCGCGCTTAGATCGGTAGTGATGCGCTCGGCAGCGGCCTCTACCTGCTGCATTTGCCCCTGGAGGTAGTCGCGCGATCCGGAGATCCCCGCGATCCCGATAGTTGCCGATTGCCAAGTGGTGGACTCGTCGAGTTCGGCGACGGATACGTTGAAACCGTGGCGTAGCTTATCTTTGAGACTACGCACGACCTGGCGGCGGTCTTTTAGAGACTGCGCGTGCTCAATGCGGAGTTGTAGGGTCAGGGTAGCGAGCGGCATATTTTTATTCAGGATACGGCCTGAGAGTGGGGGTTAGCAGATCCTTCAATGCCCTCGATGACCTTTGGCCAATTTACCGTCTATAGGCTTTGACTCCGGAGCGGCAGTCAGGGCAGTCTGCTGCCGAATGATCTCAAGCTGATTCTGGATGTTATCCACCTTTGATTGCGCGATGAGGTGATAGCCGAAGCTTCCGGCGAGAGCGCCAAGTAGAAAGAATGAGAGTAACCATGTCCATCTATGCAGCCGTGAGACTTTAGCCATCTTGGTCATCGCACTCCGAGCATTGTCGGTCGCCTGGTTCAAGTTGATTATCGAGCCCTTAACGGCGACTTCTATAGGCCTACTAAAATTATCCAAAATAGAAGTTCTTACGGCTGTGTTGATGAATTGGCCGGTTTGCTTTTCGATAGTCGCTGGAAGCTTCACAATGGCGGTTTCAAGCAAGGCCATGTTCCGCTCGGATTCTCCTTGCTTCATCCTTGCGCTTTCTGCTTCAAGCTTCTGATTCTTACGGTTCGATATATCGAAGCGATTCTGCAGATCTTCCCATTTCTTTCGTGCGTTCCATGCATCTACATAGGCCGAGCCGAAGTCCGAAGGTGTTCCAAAGCTTTCATCCGCATACTTATCGGCTAGGTTTAGGTAGTTTGAATGCCCAAGTGCCATGTAAAAAGGCTTTCCGCAATCAATCAGGGCTGCGATCAGGCGATCGTCGTTCCAGACCGCGAATGAGTCTTTAGGGCCTCCTCCTCGCATCAGGCAAAGACCATCATATTTCTGTGCGGTTTCAATTATGACGGTTTGTAAATTATCAAACTCGGTCGTGCATACTCTTACGTCAAGAGATTGCGCAGAGCCGCGAGCCAGGGTCTTCTTCGCGTCATCGATAGCTGTCTCTGTTCCAATAAGGACTAAGCTCCTGCCAGTCTCTTTTAAGAGAAAGCGCTCCAGAGATAACTTGGGCTTCGTTCTCCCTACCGTAGGTAACAGAACGGCGGGCGGTTCACTGGGTGTCCATTCCCCTATTCTGTTGCCTATAAGCTGAAAATCAAACCCGCGATGCTTCGTAGCCTTTCTTAAGGTTAGCGTTCCACGCAGGATGACATGCTCCTCTACCAACCCGGGCGCAGCTGCGACAGGGCACCGAAAGGACATGGCGGATTGTTTATCAAAGCTTCGCAAATTGCCGTACACAAGAGTAGGTTTTTGCTCGTTAGGCCATCGCCATAAAGCTTCCACAGTGCCGCTTACCGTAACGGTACCCTCCGGTGTTTTGAGGGTCACCTGCGCCATCAGCGCGGCTACGTCGATTGCGCCGAAGTCTTCATCGCGGTTTCTAAACTCTTTTCCTGCATTCGCCGGCATAGGCCCTCTCCTGACATGGGATATTCCTAAACTGATTCAGACGATTGCAGCCGTGCCAATTGAGCTGCACTTGGAGGGGACGTGACGGCGCTGACACCGAACAGGCATAGCAGCGCCGCGACAAGCGCCGGGAGAATAGCATCCCGACTTGCCAGGAAATTCGGCAGGTGCGTGTGCACCGGAGGCGTGTCCCAGAAGACAGTAATGAGCGTGCCTGCCGCGATTGCAGAGACTGCGCCGGTAGCATTTACCCGTTTCGAGTAGAAGGCCGCCAGTATGACCGGTGTAAGTGCCGCGGAATAGATGGTATACGCGTAGAGCGTCGCTTTCAGAATCGAGCCGGTGTGCAGCGCCTGGTACAGAGACCAAATACCGAGCAGCACTACGGTGAGCCGCGAAACGATCAGTACCTGCTTATTTGTCGCATCGCGCGCGATGTAGCGAATATAGACGTCGTTGATGAGGTTGGTTGCGGGTGAAAATAGGTAGTTGTTGGCAGTTGAGATGACCTTGGCAAAGACCGCACCCATGAGCAGCGCGCCTAGAAGTGTGGGCAGCGCATGCAGCCCGGTGTAGGCGATAATCTCTCGCGGTTTGGGGCTGCCGTGCTGCCGAAGTGCCATAGTATGGCCGCTCATGGCGATCAGGACGATCACAGTTTCAAGGATGATGGTACCGATTATCCAGCCGACAACCGCCTTGCGCGCGTCCTGTGCCGATTTTGCCGAGAAGAACTTCTGGTACATGGATTGGTTGCCGAGCATGAGCAGGCAGGTCGGCAGAAAAAGCTCCAGCGCGCGAACCGGGGCGGAAGTCCCCAGAGGCGTGAAGTGCGACGCAGGCAGACTAGCATGCACCCCGCTCCAGCCGCCTGCACTGTGCAGCAGCACAGGCAGTGAGACCAGCAGGATAGCTGTTGCCAGCAGACCGATAAACAGGTCCATGTAGGCAACGGAGCTCATACCGGCTAGTGCGGTGAGACAAATGACCAGCGCCGCTATTATGAATGTACCCAGTTCGGGCGAGATAACTTGTGGGAAGATCAGGCTGAGTACGTCGCCGCCGCCTATGAACTGGTATGACGTGATCGCCGTATACGCAAACAAAATTGCGATGACGCCCAGCACCCGGGCTGCCTGGCTGTAGCGTGCTTCAAGCAGGTCGGGAATAGTAAATTGAGCGAACCTACGAGCCCGCGGCGCGATGAAGTAGATCAGCAGTAGCCCCGCCCAGCCGCCCGCTGGCTGCCACAAGGCTACAAAGCCATTGTTGTAAGCGTTTTCCGAGGTGCCCAGCAGCGAACCTGAACCAATCCAGCTGGAGAGCAGGGTAAAGACAAGCACAAAGGCCGGCAGTGAGCGCCCTGCGATAAGGTAGTCCTGCCGGGTACGCGTGCCGCGCACACGCGAGAGTGAGACGGCAAGCAGGATAATCAGGATAGTGCCGAGAACGGTGGCATAGAGCGGGCTCAACTTAGGCTTTCCTCATGCATTTGGAATGCCTGAGTGTAAACGTAGGTTTGGAAAGAAAAAAGCCACGAAGGGGTCGCTAGCCGCGCAAGCAGCTTTGTTTTTAGCTTTTTGCAGGCTTTGGACGTGGTCCAAAAATGGCAGTGCCGATTCGGATGGTAGTGGAACCTTCCTCAATGGCAGCCTCAAAGTCGCCCGACATGCCCATAGAGAGTTCGTTAAAGGAGAGTTTTGGGTGCTGCTGCGCTAGGGTTTTGCGTAGTTCACGAAGCTGTCGGAAGCAGTGACGTGCGATTGCCGGGTCGTCCGAGATAGGCGCGACTGTCATAAGGCCGTGCAGGGGCAAGTGCTCAGACAGGTCAGGAAGTTTATCGAGAAGCTGACGCAGTTCAGGCGCATCCGGTTCCAGGCCTTCTTTAGCTTCTTCCGGGCTGAGTTTGATTTCAATCAGAACGGGCAACACGCGTCCGGTACGCTGCGCGGCATCGTGCAGGCGCTCGGCTACCTTGAGGGAGTCAACCGTGTCAATAGCAGAAAAGACCTCAGCGGCACGTGCTGCTTTGTTGGATTGCAGGTGGCCGATAAGATGGACCGCCAACCCTGAGTGTAGCCCGGAAGGACCGTAGCCGGCTTCCGCAAGCTGCTGCAACTTTCCCCCGAACTCCTGTACGCGATTCTCGCCAAAGAGCCGGTGCCCGGCAGCCGCAGCCTCAAGCAGCAGTTCGACCGAATGCGTCTTTGAAACGGCCATCAGGCGTACTTCATTATGCGGACAGCCTGCCTTGCGGCAGGCCGTAGCGATAGCGTCCTGGACGCGGCTCAGGTTTTCAGCGACAGAAGGCATACCGGTGGGCAAACTTATTGCCCATGCTCTTCAAGGTACTTTTCCACCTCAAGAGCGGCCATGCAGCCTGACCCTGCCGCCGTGATCGCCTGCCGGTAGCGACGGTCCTGCACGTCGCCGCAGGCAAACACGCCCGGAACGCGAGTCATGACATTGTCGCTGGTACGGATGTAACCGTCATCATCAAGGTCTATCTGACCCTTGAAGGCCGTAGCATTCGGCTCATGCCCGATGCCGAGGAACAACCCAGAAATGGGCAGGTCGGTAAGCTCATCATTATGGCGGTCGCGCAGGCGGACGCCCTTGACCTCCATCTCCTCGACACCCAGCACTTCCTCAATCATAACGTTGGTGCGGAACTCGATTTTGTCATTTGCCTTAGCCCGCTGAAGCATAATGGGCGAGGCGCGGAACGTGTCTGACCGGTGCAGCAGGGTGACTTTGGAGGCGAAGCGGGTCAGGAACAAGGCTTCCTCCATCGCGGAGTCGCCTCCGCCGACGACTGCAATCTCCTTACCGCCGAAAAAGAAGCCGTCGCAGGTAGCGCAGGAGGAGACGCCATGGCCGATGAGCGCCTGCTCTGACGGCAAATTGAGCCAACGGGCAGATGCGCCGCTGGCGATGATCAGCGAGTGGGTGAGCACCGTTTTCTTACCGAAGTTGAGCGCGATAGGATGCTGCGACAAGTCGACGGAGACGAGATGGCCTGTCTGGAACTCGGCACCGAAGCGCGAGGCTTGCTGCCGCATGTTCTCGATGAGATCGGGACCCTGGATGCCATCAGGCCAGCCGGGAAAATTTTCAACCAGTGTGGTGATGGACAGCTGGCCGCCCGGCTCATGGCCTTCAATGATGAGCGGGTTCAGGTTAGAGCGCCCGGTGTAGATGGCGGCTGTGAGCCCGGCGCAGCCGGAGCCGAGGATGACGACGTTGCGAACGCTGTTCTGTGCTTGCAGTTCCATAGAAGTTGCCTTTCATTTTACCCGGCGCGCCGAGGAGGGTTGCGCCTGAACAAGGCTCAGTAAAAGATGCGAAATGCCTCTGGACGATGCAGAGCAACCCGGGCGCTTTACCATGGCAACATGGCAAACCTGACCCTGGTGTATGGCATGCGGTTGTTGCCGGCGGACGAAATCGCCGGCGTGAGTGACGCCCCCGTGGCGCTGAAGAACGGCAACGAAGCACGTGTGACCATGCACATCCTGGAGGG
This sequence comes from uncultured Acidobacteriaceae bacterium, assembly GCA_964237325.1. GTDB lineage: Bacteria > Acidobacteriota > Terriglobia > Terriglobales > Acidobacteriaceae > EB88. The sequence goes on from CAXSHS010000049.1 coordinate 11,414, forward strand.
GTCGCGGGAGCAAATTGAGGCGCAATTGCGGCAGAGTATTGATGCGTTCTTCGACTTCTTCCCGGAGATTTGAACTCACATCGGGCATGTGGCCCCAGAATTGCCTCCCCGCTTGTACGCCCATACCGAACGGATTGGCGCGTTCTTGCGCAGCATGAAGCATGATGCGTGGTTGGAAACATTGTGGGCTGTGCCGAATCGGCACAGCCTTTTCTCTTGCTCCCAGAGTGGTCCGGAACCTGATTTACAAGGCAGATTGTCCTCAAGGAATGGGCGGAACCATGGCGAAATGGAGTTGCGCGAGGGTGATGCTGCCCGGCGCGACCGGGAGACTCTGCCATGTACCGCTTGCCTGCATTGCTTGTATCGGCACTTTATTTCTTCTTCATGAGCAGCCACGCCCTGGCAAGCGGTCCGCAATGGGTCGCGGGGGTGAACTACTTCAATCCGGCTGCCAAAGGTACCCCGGTGGTCTGGGCAGGTGGGCAGGTGAGCTACTACCTCGATCAGGGAGCACTTTCGGGTTCCGTATCGAGCAGCCAGGCAGCCGGTTTAGTGGCAAATGCAGCGGCTGTCTGGTCCGGGGTACCGACGGCTGCCGTGGCCATCACGTATGGCGGATCGCTTAGCGAGGATGTGAGCGGCAGCAACGTAACGGCGAACGTGCCTGCGGGAACCGGAGCGACCCTGCCCACCGATGCGCAGGCGTCCGCAACCGGAAAACCGGTGGCAATCGTGTTCGACGCGGATGGAAGTGTGATCGATGACATCTACGGCACAGACCTTAGTGGCCACGGGGCGAGCGACCCAAGCAATTGCACGCAAACCGGCGTGTACACAACCGTCGATAACTTTTCAGTAAGCGGTACGATTGCGCATGCTTTGATCCTCGTGAACGGACGCTGCGCGACTTCGAGTGACCTCCAGGGCTTACTCCAGTACGAGCTGGTGCGCGCATTTGGCCGGGTATTGGGGCTGGATTGGTCACAGGTGAACGAGGCAATGTGGCAAACCAGCAGCCCAACCGGCGATGGCTTGGCGGGATGGCCGGTGATGCACCCTTTCGAGCGGCTGTGCACAGGCTCCGCAACCAATTGCCTGCCGAACCCGACCACGCTGCGGCTGGACGATATTGCCGCGCTGAACCGGCTATACCCGGTAACCGGCGCAAATGCCGGGCAGTGGAGCGGTAAAACCATGACTGCGCAGGCGACTGTGATTGTGACGGGCACAGTAGCCTTCCGCAACGGGCAGGGCATGCAGGGCGTGAATGTGGTGCTGACGCCCTTAAACATGACGGCAAACGGCAATGTAGCCGATTTGCGTTACACGGTGAGCACGGTGAGCGGAATGTACTTCAAACGCAACAGCGGCAATGTCGTGACTGGGCCTACCGACGCCCAGGGCAATGCGTATGGACGCTTCGGTACGGATGATGCCACGCAGGAAGGCTACTTCGTGTTGAGCGGCGTGCCATTGCCGCCGGGTGCGACCTCTGCGAACTACCAGCTGTCGATAGAGCCGATCAACTCACTGTACACAGGTGCTGCCGGGGTGGGTCCGTATGGAGGGGCGCAGGTGACACCTTCAGGGGTGGCGCAAACGGCGCAGTTGGGCAGCCTGTCTGCAGGCGCGGTGGTGACGCAGAACTTCACCATGGCGGATTCTGCCGACGGCACTGTAACCGATGACGGGTTTGCAGCGGAGCCGAACCTGGTGCGCGGCAACGGCGAGTGGCTGGCCAAGCTGGTGGGTTACGGGCATACGGGCTGGTTCCAGTTCCACACACGCGCCAATCGGGTGTTTACGGTTGAGACGAGCTCGCTCGATGAGACCGGGCTGGGGGCTGAGAGTAAGGCGGCTTCACTCATCGGCGTATGGAACGGCACCGATGCGGTGGACGCACTGCCGGCGGTGTCCACCACAGTTCCGTTCAATGGCGCGCAAGTCGGCTTGTCGACGATCTCAGCGCAGACGCAGGCGGATGGAATGATTCGTGTGGCGGTCGCCGATGCTCGCGGGGATGGGCGTCCGGATTTTAGCTATCGTGCTCGCGTGCTGTACGCCGACTCAGTGTTTCCCGCGCGGCTGACGTTGAACGGCGGCTCGATCGTGATCGATGGGCAGGGTTTCCGGCCCGGAGACACGGTTCAGCTCAATGGCGTAGCTGCGGCTGTCACGAGCGTGTCACCCACCGAGATCACGGCAGTGGCACCCGCTGTCAGCGCGCCGACCGGTACGGTAGTGCTGACAGTGCAGGACCCGCAGACATTGGGAGCGGCGCAGATTTTAGACGGACTTGCCTATGACGCGCAGGGTAGTGATGGAGTCAGGATTGTGAGTGCGCCGAGCGGGACGGTAAGCCAGGGTGTGCCGCTACCGATGACGGTGCAGGTAGTAGCCGGCGACGGTAAGACACCGGCAAACAATGTGCAGGTGAGCTTTACGGTAGCCATGGGCGCAGCGCAGATGGGCTGCGGCGCGAGCCTTTGCACGGCGCTGACGAACGCGGACGGTATGGCAACCATGCTGGTGACGCCTGCCACTTCAGCCGCGACACAAATCAGTGCTGCATTATCAGACGGAGCTGCCGTAATGGCGGAGTTCGACGGCGGCACCCCGCCGCAGATTGCCGCGACCAATACGCTGTACATAGCAATCGGCGCTCAAGGGGTGAGCTGGACGCCTACCGCCATTGTGCTGAGCGGCGGCGCTCCGGTACAGGGTGCGGCGGTGCGCTGGGTTGGCGGCACCGGAGCGCAAGTAGCCGTAACAGCCAACACAACCAGCAATGCTGCCGGCATAGCCTCCACGACGGTGACAGCGGGCCCGCTCGCAGCCGGTTCGACAGCTAATGTGTATGCCTGCCAGTCTCAAAGCAGTGTGTGTGCGACCTTCACCATCAGCGCGGTACATACGGAGCTGGCGACGCTGCTGCCGGTAAGCGGCGTAGGGCAGAGTTTGATGGCAGGCGGCACACCGATGCCGATCACGCTTAAGGTAATAGACGGAGTAGGGCATCCGATTGCCGGAGCCGTGATGAACTTCTACCAGCAGATGACAGCCTGGCAGCCGCCGTGCCCCGCGCAGGGGCGCTGTCCTATGCCTCAACAGCTTGGGTCACTTGCGACTACAGTGACTTCAGACTCGAATGGACTGGTGACGCTGACACCGATGGCGAGCGGCGGCCAGGCGGTCGTGCTGAATATGCTGGCAACGGTAGGGCAGGCAGGTACGCTGAACTTCAGCGTGGTAGAGCATCCATAGGGTTTCGTGCGGGATAAAACCGTACTTCACAAGGGAGGTACGGTTTCTCTGCCAATCGCTAAGGCTAATTGGCGGCTACAGCCGGAGTAGCCGGTGCCGAGGCGACAGGTGCGTCGTCATCATCACGGATTTCAAAGTCAAGCAGGTTTGCGGGGGCGCTCGGATCGGCACCGGGCTGGTAGAAAACCAGGGCGCGCTTGCCTTGGAGGTGATGGCAGAAGTTGAAATGATCTTCGCCATACCATAGCGTGTCAGAAAAGCCGCTTGCCATGCCATGCAGCGGTGAGAAAATGCGAAGGGTACCGTCGATCCGCAGTTCTACTTTGTAGGGGCTGGTTGCCGTACCGCACTGGGTGGATTGAATGATGCCTGTAATGGATTGTGCGTGATCGGCAAAGGGCTGCATGGCGAGTGCGATCCCGGCGGGGCGCTGCGCAGGCGGAACCTTGTTCCAAAGCTCCACGGCCTCGTCATGGTCCGGCCCGACCCAATGATCGGCGACATACTTGGCAAACTGCGCGGCCTCCGGACCGCGGCCCTCAGCTAGCAGGATGCGGCCTGTAAGCAGGTAATAACCGGCGCGAAACGGTTCGAGGGATTCCGCTTTATGTGCATCGTCATGGGCGGTTTGGTAATCATGCTCCCGGATAGCGAGCTTGGCCATCTCTACAAAAGCAGGCGCGAAGCTGGGGTTGATAGCGATGACCTGCTGGAGGTGCGTACGATAAGCGACGGCCTCAGCAGGAGTGGACGCCTTAGCTTCGGGCGAAAGCATGGTGGCGGCAAACAGTGACCGGTACAGCGTGCTGTCGAGAGAAAAAGCTTTGTTAAACTCCGTCAAGGCTTCAGGATCTTTGCCTTGGCGGAATAGCAGAAACGCATGCTCTTCATGTGCGATGCCGAGTGCGGGGTCGCTTCCAAGCGCCGCATCGATCAGCGGCGCGCCTCCGGCGGCATCATTAGTCGCAATGTGGAAAGCGCCGAGATTCACCTCGGTCTCGGCAACGGAAAGCTTGCGCACGCCGTAGCTTTTTTCGTCCAGGGGAGGCGGAGCCGGCAGGACGCCCGCGCTCCAGGCAAGCCGATTCATGTAGAGGTTCCAACCTTTGTCAAAGCTCGCCATATCTCCAAAGGTTTCTACAAAGGCCTGCTTCTGCGGTGTTCCCCCTTGTATGCGGTTGAAGAACTTGTTGAGCAGGGCACCGCCCTGCATGTTCGGACCAAATGCCAGGTAGTGGACCAGCGCCCATGCATCGGCATAGAAGATCTGCGACTCCATATCTTTGGTGTAGTAAGGTGAGCGAGCATTGACGTCGAGCATCGTCTCCACCGGCAGCAGTGGGTGCGATCGGAGGATGGCAGCCCGTTCGGTAGGGGCACCGACGTAAATTTTGTTGGATTGGAAGCGTGTATAGGCGTAGAACTCAGCCAACCCCTCATCGAGCCATACCGGCAGCCAGTGGGCGTTCAGGTGCAAAATGCTATGAGTGTATTCGTGGTAGACAACCTCGTGAGCTCCATTGCCCCAAGTGTCCATGCGGACCACGGCAAATTGCTTTTCCCAGCCGCGATGAAACACGCCGGCAAGACGATCGCTGTGTTTCCAGAGTGCCGGCTCCAGCTGCTTGGCTGTGTCCACATCACGAGCGGCGAAGATGGTGAGCGGTGCGCCTGACTCCAGCCGAAACCCGGCAAAACGGTCGGAGAACACGTAACGCATTTGTTCAAACTCTGCGGCAACATCGCGCGCCTGCCGTGGTGTGCCATCGGTAAGGACGCGAAAGTGCGGGCTACGCACCTCAGTCCATGGCTTCTCCTCAGCCGATGCCAGAATCGGCAGCAGCAGGGAGGCGCAAAGCATTGTGCAGAGGCGAAGTAGCATCAGCGGGATTGTGCCTCCGCATGGTGCCTCAAGTCAATCCTACTTGCGTCACATTACGCTGTACTGCTATGGAGTGGATCGTCTTGGTACACGGGGAAATAAGACTTTGCCAAGGGAAATTCACAGCATATGCGATAGAAGCAAAGGGGAAAGCGGCAAAAAAGCCGCATTGCGACCCTCCTGCGCATCTTGAATAGAGACAAGCCGGCAATGCCGGCGTAGGGGAGAGTTTTATGGCAGCCGGCAAGTCGACAGGCAAGGTTTTCAAGAACGAGGCCATTGAAGAGAAGCGCAGACCGCGTGTAGTGATCCTGGGAGGCGGGTTTGCGGGCATGAAGGCAGCTCAGGCATTGAGCAAGATGCCTGTGGATGTAACGCTGATCGATAAAAGCAACCACTACACGTTTCAGCCCCTGCTGTACCAGGTTGCGCTGGCTCTGCTTTCCCCGTCTGACATTGCATCGCCCATCCGTATGGTTCTGCGCAAAGCGCGCAATGTGGATGTGTTGATGGAAGAAGTAGAAAGCGTGGATACAAAACAGCATCGCGTCGGCCTCAAAGGCGGCCCTACGGTGCACTACGACTACCTGATCGTAGCTACAGGTTCCATGAAGTCATACTTCGGCCATAAGGAATGGGAGCAGTATGCGCCAGGGCTGAAAACAGTTGAGGATGCAACTGAGATTCGCAGGCGCGTGCTGCTGGCGTTTGAACTGGCAGAGCGGCAAGCGGTGGAAACCGGCTCGCACCGGCCGCTGAACTTTGTAGTGATCGGCGGCGGACCTACGGGAGTGGAGCTTGCCGGTGCCGTTGCGGAGATCGCCAAGTACTTCATGAAGCAGGATTTCCGGCATATCGATCCTGCAAAGGCCCACATTCTGCTAATCGAGGGTGGACCGAGGATCCTGCCCAGCTATCCTGAGGACCTTACCGAAAAAGGAGTCAAGCAGCTCAACAAGCTAGGCGTTGTTGTGCGAACAGGCGTGATGGTAGAGGAAATTGGTGCTGGTCACGTCAAACTGAAAGGCGGCGAACGGCTTGATGCTGTGGTTACCTTGTGGGGTGCCGGTGTAGCCAGCTCCCCGGTAGGCGCAATGCTGGGAGTGCCACTCGATAAAAAACACCGTCCTGTTGTAGATAAAACCCTCAACCCGGAAGGGCTTAGTGAAGTTTTTGTGTGCGGCGATCTGGCAGGGTTTATCCAAAATGACAAGGAGCTGCCTGGCGTAGCACAGCCTGCATTGCAGATGGGTGAGCATGCCGCGCTGATGATCAAGCAGGACTTACAGCGCAAGCCTCGGCAGGAGTTTCATTACTTTGACAAAGGGGACATGGCGACTATTGGTCGCTATGCCGCTGTCGCGGATATCCGGTGGCCCTTCAAGGCGCACTGGGGCGGGCTGCCTGCCTGGGGAACCTGGCTTTTGGTGCACTTGGTATTCATCGTGGGTTTTCGCAGCCGGGTGACGGTAATGTTCCAGTGGGCTTGGACATATCTGTTTCTGTCGCGCGGCTCACGGCTAATTACAGGGAGCCACGAATTGGTGGGTTGGGAAGACAATGCCGAGGTTCGCGACAAGGCAGTCAGCCGACCCGCGGATACACCTCTGCTTAAAACATCGGGAGATTTGCAGGGAGCCTAGCTTCAATCAGGAGAAAAGGGGCAGCCGATAGGGCTGTCCCTTTTTATGGGCTAAACGGTGACCGGCTGCTCCACAGACACGTTGACAGGAGTGAGCCAGTTGAAACGGTCGGGTACGGTACCGTTGACAATGCCGAAGTACTCCTCGGCAAGCTGACGTGTAATCGGGCCCGGCTTGCCGTTGCCGACTGGAATGCGGTCAACCGAGCGCAGCGGCGTGACTTCAGCAGCAGTGCCCGTGAAGAATGCTTCATCAGCGATATAAAGCAGCTCGCGCGGTAAAGCCTGCTCGACTGTAGGGATGCCAAAATGGCGAGCCAGGGTGAGGATAGCGTCGCGGGTGATGCCTTGGAGCACGGAGTTGGCAAGCGGTGTTGTGTAGAGCTTACCGCCATGCACGATGAACAGGTTTTCTCCTGATCCCTCAGAAAGGTAGCCGTTTGTGTCAAGAGCGATGCCTTCAGCGTAACCGTTGATGTCAGCTTCCATACGGATGAGCTGCGAATTCATGTAGTTGGCACCTGCCTTTGCAAGCGAAGGCATGGTGTTCGGCGCAAGCCGGTTCCAGGAGGAAATGCAGACATCGGCGCCTTCTTCATGGTTGGAGAAGTATTTACCCCAGGGATAGTTGGCGATGTAGATGTCTACCGGCGCGTTCTTAGGGTTGACGCCGATCTCTCCATAGCCGCGCAGGATGACGGGACGTATATAGCAAGGGGCGACCTTGTTTGCCTCGACCAAGTCGACGACCGCGGAACAGAGCTGGTCGACTGAGTAGTGAGTGGCCATGCGGTAGATCTTGGCCGAATCGAGCAGGCGTCGCATGTGCTCCGGGAGGCGGAAGATGCCCGCGCCCGATGGCTGTGTGTAGCAGCGGATGCCCTCAAAGACGGAAGAGCCATAATGCACGACATGGCTCATGACATGGATCTGAGCGCGATCCCAAGCGATGAGTTCGCCATTGCGCCAGATGTTCGCGGTAGGTTGGATGGGCATGGATATGGACTCCTTGAGTGCTTGAGGGTTAGAGCCTGATTATAGCCAGTGCCTGCCATGTGAATGTGACTATCGGCAGCTTTTGCACGAGAGCGCTTTGCGGTAAGGTGCAAGCATGCTCGGGCCAGCGGCACATGCACTACAGGAAATTCATCAGTCCAAGTACGTCGGCTTCTCGCTGCTGGCCTTGAGCTCGATCTTTTTCCTTGTCGACCCGTTTGCTTCCATCGGTTCGTTTCTTGCAATTACCGCGGGAGTCGATGCCGCACGTCGGAAGCGTATGGCAGGTAAAGCCTGTCTTACATGCTTTATCGTGCTGGCCGCCTTTGCACTGGCTGGGCAGTTCATCTTCAAGATGTTGGGTATCACGCTGCCGGCCTTTGAGTTCGCCGGCGGCTTGATCCTGATGCTGATCGGCATCGATATGTTGGAGGCGAAGCGGTCCCCCACGCAGGAGAGCACGCCTGAAACGGAAGAGGGGGCGCACAAGGAGGATGCGGGTATCGTGCCGCTAGGTATTCCCATGCTGGCCGGACCCGGCGCAATTTCAAGTGTGATGGTGATGGTAGGGCAAGCAGCCAGCTACTGGCAGATGGCCGCGATTCTAGGTTCGATCGCGGTGACGGCACTGGTGAGTTATGGAGTGTTGAGCGGTGCGGAGCGGCTGCAAAGGTTCCTGGGAGAAACAGGAATTCGTATCTTGGTGCGGATTATGGGCTTGCTGCTGGTGGCTTTGGCAATGCAGTTCTTTGTGAACAGCCTCACTATGCTTGGAGTGATTCCCCGTCAGGGGTAGCAGGCCGTATTTGTATAGGATGTCATGGTGAAATCTTCAACTGCTTGAAAAAGTTTTCAACAGTTGCCACAAAGGCGATGTGGCGTTAATATCAGTCTTGTTCGCAGCAAGCATTTGAGACGCCACGCGGAAGCGATTGGAAAGTTTTGAGAGCTGAAGAGAACGAAGCTTAGCTGGTTGTACAAGCTAAGAAATAGTGATAAGGTTTGAGAAGTGCAGGAAGTCGTTTAGCAGAAATAAGATGCTGAATGCTTTCTTAGATATAAAGCTAAAAAGTTGGAAAACTTCTGAGTCAGGCTTACTGCTTGATACATCTGTTGATTGAGTCACAGACAGAAGGTTCGACGGTGCCTCCGAGGTGCCCAGAAGGTTTACCTTCCAGAGCGAACAAACCAGTGTAAAAGGCCTCAAGGCCATTCAACTAGTGTCTGCGGACAAGAGTTGATAGATATTTCAAGTTTTGTGCGTTAGCTCATTTCTTCCAAGTGGCTGAAGTGGGCCATACTTGGGGAAGTTATAAGTGAGATCTTCTATACACGCTCTGCATAAAAGAAATGTAGAAAAGCGAAAGTAGTTGACACAAACTGAAAACTTCTGTAACTTCAAGAAATGCGCTAAAGAGCGCAGCAAGTTCGAGGACACACGACAACACAGTCGTGGGTCTCGATCCTAGCGACCCGCTCAAGCGGATCCCGCTTTGGATCTTTGACAATCAGATTGAACATGCCAGTTGTGAGAAAAAACCAAGTTTGGTTTGATCATTCTCACAGTATTAAACAGCAAGTCACGTTTTCGAGCGTGATGAGTTGGGCTCCTGCATCGCAGACCTCCGTCTCGCATGCATTGGAGCCAACAGGATTTAAACGAGAGTTTGATCCTGGCTCAGAATCAACGCTGGCGGCGTGCCT
>CAXSHS010000050.1:0-20725 GCA_964237325.1 uncultured Acidobacteriaceae bacterium
GATTGAGCTCAAGAATTCTTGCCGGTGGTCGCCCGGCCAGCATGCTGGTACCCGCCGGGCCGTAACTGCTGACCGGCGTTACGGAGGCAAATACCATATGGATGCCATGCGCCTGGGCAAGCTCGGTCATGGAGGCGTAGTCACCTTCAATCTGCTCGGTGGTCTCAGGACCGGTGTTGCCGGACAGGTCGTTGGTGCCTGCCAGCACTACCAGCACCGCCGGGTGCAGGTCGATGACATCCTGCCGGAAGCGGACCAGCATCTGCGGCGTGGTTTGACCGCTGATACCGCGATTGATGTAGCCTTTGCCGGGGAAGAACTGGTCCAGGTGCCAGCCGTCAGTGATGGAGTCGCCGTAGAAGATCACGCGCTTGTCAGCTGTTGTGGCTACAGGCAGGGAGGCATTGGCGGCAGCGTAACGACTCAGCTGACCGTAATCATTAGCGACCTTGCGGTAGTGGTCGAGCTCCTTGGCTTGCGTCGCTGCCGGATCGACAGGCGACTGTGCGGTCTGTTGGGGCAAAGCTGGAACAGCCAAGGTAAGCGAAAGCAGCAGGGAAGCGGGGAGAGCTCGCATGCGGGTACGCTAACACGGGAGTGTATGGATGGGACAGGATGGCAGCTTAGAAATCGGCAAAGCGGTAGAGGCGCTTGAGCGGGGGCCGCTGACAGAACAAGGAATTACCGCCGCGGTGCGGCCTCTATTCTCGCGGACACTGGCTTTGCCGCGCATCTATCTCGCAAACCATATGCTGGGCCGTCCTCTGGACCGGATGCAGGCGGATGTAGCTGAAGGTGCGCGGCTTTGGGCGGAAGAGCTGCGCGGTGCCTGGGGTCCATGGCTTGCGGAGGAACAGAGCTACCGCGCGGCGATCGCCTCGCTGGTGGGGTTAGCGCGACCGGATTGCGTGGTTCCGAAGCTTTCCGCGGGGCCGGCTCTACGTACTGTGCTGAGCGGCCTGCCTGTAGGCGCAATAGTGCTGACTACGCGCGGAGAGTTTGCCGCAATCTCGGTAGTGCTGGCGCAATACGCGGCGCAAGGGCGTATCCGGGTGCGCTTTGCAGAGCCTGATGAGCAAGGCCGGTGGACCGCTTCGCAGATCATCAATGCGCTCCGCTCTGCATCGCCGGTCAAGCTCGTTGTGATTTCGCATGTGTTTTATGCGGATGGGCAGTTGCTTGGAGGCATCGCCGAGATCGCGACTGCCTGCCATGAGCAAGGGGCCGAGCTGCTGGTGGACTGTTACCACTCACTCGGCATTGTGCCGTTTTCAATGGAGGCTATGGGTTGCGATTACCTGATCGGCGGTTGCTACAAGTACCTGCGCGGGGGGCCCGGTGTGGCATTTCTAGCGATGGCTCCGCATGTGGCTGACAGGAAGCCGATACATAGCGGCTGGTTTGCGCTGGAATCGGGCACTGATCCATGGCAAAGCAGCGGCCTGCAGCTGCGCCCGGGCGGTGATGCCTGGCTTGACGGCTCTCCGGCCATGCTGACGTACTACCAGGCGCGGAGTGGACTCGCCTTTACTCGGGCTATCGGGGTGGAGCGGCTGCGGGCGTACTCACTGGAGCAGCTGCGCTTTCTCAAGAGTGAGCTGGCGGCACGCGGCATCGCCAGCCGGGGTGGAAATTTCGACCATGGAGCCTACCTAACGGTGGCTATGCCGCAAGCGGCGGAGGTGGTGCTTCGGCTGGCAGAGCAGGGGATCGTGCTCGACCAGCGGAACGGGCTGCTGAGGGTGTGCCCGGATTGTTTGACGACGCGCGAGGAGCTGTTGCGGGTGGCGGAGGCGATTGCCAGAGGCGGCGCAATCGAGTAAGCATTTTCAAAACTGAAGCATTCTGACTTTTATAACGCTCTGCATCAAAACGAATGTGTGATCAGGAGCTGGAAGGATGTCGGCGCGAAGCTCTTGTTTGACACAGGAAAGAGCAAAGACGTTCCCGCGAACTTACGAAGCAGTGCTAAGAAGAAACTGTTGATCCTGAATGCTGCTATAGAACTGACGGACCAGCTGACGCCTCCAGGCAATCGACTCGAAGCGTTAAAGGGCAATCGCAAAGAGCAGCACTCCATCTGTATCCATGACGGTATCGAATCTGCTTTGTCTGGGATGATGGAGCACATCAGGTTGAAATCGTCGGTTACCACTAATTTCTACTCGTCTAAGGAGTGAACATGCCCAAACTCAGTACAATCCATCCCGGCGATATACTAAAAACAGAATTCCTTGACCCATTGGGTGTTAATCCATACCGGCTTTCACAAGAACTTCATGTGACTGCACCGCGTGTGAACGACATCATTCTTCTGAGGCGTGGGATCACAGCAGATATGGCACTGCGGCTGGCACGCTTTTTCGGTAATACGGCTCAGTTCCGGATGAATCTTCAGGCTGAGTACGACCGGCGAGTAGCACTCAACGCGTTATCTTCGACGGATTTGAGCATGATCATTCCTTTTGCAAGCGATGCGAGATGCTAGTAAGTGTTACTGTCGCAGCCAAGTAAGCACCGATCCTAATCACGCTCTCAGAGGGTATGTGCAAAGTTGCGAAATGAACAGCCGGTGTCGTCCTGAGCGGAGCGCAGCGGAGCGGAGTTGAAGGACCTGCTTGTCTCGGGTGTGAAGGTAAGGATCAAAGGCAAAGCAGGTTCTTCGACTTCAACTAATACTTGCGCGTCAGTTTCCGCTCAGGATAATACAAGTTTCAAAAAGGCTAGAAGAGAGAGATATCTTGCACATGTCCTCTGAGTACTTCCTGCGCAGCGAGCGCATGGGCTTTCGGCACTGGTGCATAGAGGATCTACCGCTCGCTCAAGCATTATGGGGTGATCCCTCGGTGATGCGCTACATCGGCGGTCCGCTGGAGCCTCTTGCCGCTCAGGCACGGATGCAGAGCGAGATGCTACGGCAGCAACAACTTGGCATGCAGTACTGGCCTATCTTTCTGCTAGCAACCGGAGAGCATGTCGGCTGCGCCGGGCTCCGCTTGCCCATCTTTGAAGAAACTCCAACGCCGGATGTACTTGAAGTGGGAGTACACATCCGGCTGCCGTTCTGGAGCGGTCGTTATGGAGAGGAAGCCGCTCGTACGGTAATTGATCTGGCTTTCCGGGAGTATGGTGTGCGTGCCCTGGTTGCGGCGCATCATCCGGAAAACCATGCATCGCAAGCACTCATTGCCCGGCTCGGCTTCCAGTACACGCACGACTGGCTTTGGAGCTTAACCGGGTTGCTACATCCCTGGTACCGATTGGAACAGAGCAATGTTGGCCATTCTTCTGCGCCTGTCAATACCGCGCTATAGGGGAATCGCCGGATAGTTTCGCATAGATTCCGTCCTGCTTTTCCTCAGCCAGCTTCGTTCTTCCTCAGAGCTTGCTTGAATTCAGCGGCAGCAGGCGCAGGTTGCCGGGCAGACTAAAATAGCTCCAGTCCCATGGCCGAATTCACACACCTGCACCTCCATACCGACTTCTCCCTCCTTGACGGCGCCTGCGACGTGGACAAGCTCGTCAAGCGCGTCCAGGACATCGGGCAGACTTCGGTTGCCATTACTGATCACGGCAACATCTACGGCGCGGTGCACTTCTTTGAGGCGGCCAAGAAGCAGGGCATCAAGCCCATCCTGGGCTGCGAGCTGTACGTATGCCAGAAAGAAGACCATCGAGCTGACCCGCAAGGGGACGACTACAACCACCTGCTGGTGCTTGCTGAGAACGAAGAAGGTTATCGCAATCTGGTCCGCATCACGTCTGAGGCTTCACTGCACGGGTTCTACCGCAAGCCGCGCATTAGTAAGAAATACCTGGCTGAGCACGCACAAGGACTGGTGGGATTCTCGGGCTGTCTTGCCGGGGAGCTCTCGCAGAACCTGATGAAGGACAACTACGAGGGGGCGAAGCGCACCGCGAGCCAGTATCAAGATATTTTTGGGCGCGGCAACTTCTTTCTGGAAATTCAGGATCAGGGACTGGAGCTCGAAAAGAAGATCCATGCCGACCTGTTTCGCCTTGAAAAAGAGCTTGACATTCCGCTCATCGCGACCAACGACAGCCATTACCTGTGCGAGGACGACCACCACGCACATGAGATCCTGCTGTGCGTGCAGACTGCCGGGTCCATTCATGATCCAAAGCGGTTCAAGTTCGACTCGGACCAGTTTTACGTAAAGACTGCGGCTGAGATGGAGCAGGTGTTTTCGCACGCGCCGCAAGTGGTAAGCCGGACCATGCAGTTCGCTGAGCGGTGCCAGTTGAAGCTGAACAAGGTGGAGAATCCGTTCCCGGAGTTCGCGGTGCCCGCCGGGCACACTATTGACAGCTTCTTTGAGCAGATTTGCCGTGAGGGCTTCCGCAAGCGGCTCGATACGTCAATCCGCCACTTGCAGGACAAGGGCCTGCTGCGCCAGCCGCTGACTGACTACCACGCGCGGCTGGAGCGTGAAATTGACTGCATCAAGGCGATGAAGTTCCCGGGCTACTTCCTCATCGTGTGGGACTTCATCCGCTACGCGCGTGAGCAGGACATTCCTGTAGGTCCGGGTCGCGGCTCGGCGGCAGGCTCGCTTGTCGCGTACGTGATGGGCATTACCGACATCGACCCGCTTCAGAATGCACTGCTATTTGAGCGCTTCCTGAACCCGGAGCGGGTGTCCATGCCTGATATCGATATCGATTTCTGCATGAACCGCCGCGGTGAAGTCATCGACTACGTTACGCGCAAGTACGGGCGCGAGCAGGTCGCGCAGATTATTACTTTTAACACCATGGCGGCCAAGGCGGCGGTCAAGGATGTAGGCCGCGCGCTTGACCTGCCGTACGGCGATGTAGACCGTTTGGCGAAAATGATCCCGACTACCATCGGCATCACGCTTGAGCAGGCGCTCCGGGACTCGCCGCCGCTGCAAGAGGCCTACGACAAAGACCCGCAGATGCGCGAGGTGCTTGACACCGCGCTGAAGCTCGAAGGCTTAGTGCGCGGCGCGGGTGTGCATGCAGCCGGTGTGGTGATTGCGCCTCGGCCTTTGACAGATTTAGTTCCGCTGTCACGCTCGAAAAACGAAGAAATCGTCACCGCCTATGACATGAAGGCGATTGAAAAGCTTGGTTTGCTCAAGATGGACTTTCTTGGGCTTACGACGCTGACGGTGATCGACGACTGCCTGAAGCTATTGAGAAAGAGCGGCGTTACCGTTGATCTCGACATCATTCCACTCGATGACCAGGAGACCTACGAGAAGGTGTTCCATCGCGCACTGACCTCGGGTGTATTTCAGTTTGAATCGGGCGGCATGCGCGACGTTCTGCGGCGCTATCGGCCGACAACTGTGGAAGACCTGACGGCATTGAACGCGCTGTACCGGCCGGGTCCAATCCAGGGCGGCATGATCGACGACTTTATTGAGCGCAAATGGGGCCGCCGCAAGGTGGAGTACGATCTGCCGCCGATGGAGTTGATCCTAAAGGAGACGCTCGGCGTCATCGTGTATCAGGAGCAGGTGATGCAGATCGCGAACGCAGTGGCAGGCTACTCATTGGGCGAGGCCGATCTGCTACGCCGCGCAATGGGTAAGAAAAATCTTGAAGAGATGGCTCAGCAGCGTGACCGCTTCGTCTCCGGCTCGAAAGGGCGTGGCTACCCGGCGGACACGGTTAGGAAGGTATTTGACCTAATGGAGCAGTTCGCCGGGTATGGCTTCAACAAGTCGCATTCTGCAGCCTACGCGCTGCTCGCATATCACACGGCGTATCTCAAGACACACCACCCAGTCGAGTTCATGTCGGCGCTGCTGACGAGCGAAATTTCGAAGCCCGAAAATGTTGTGAAGTACATCAAGGAGTGTCGTGAAATCGGCATTTCCGTCGAGCCGCCGGACGTACGGCTGAGTGGTGCCGACTTCACGCCGAATGCGGGCGCGATCCGCTTTGGTCTGACTGCGATCAAGAACGTCGGACGCAATGCCATCGATTCCATTTTGCAGGTGCGGCACGGGTTGGAGGAGACAGGCAAAAGCTTCGGGAGTTACTGGGAATTTTGCGAGCAGGTGGACCTGCGGCTGATGAATAAGCGTGTGTTGGAATCGCTCATCAAGGCCGGGGCGCTGGACTCGTTCGGCCGCCGCGCGCAGCTGGTAGCAGCAGCGGATAAGGCGATCGAACGCGCACAGAAAGCTCAGCGTGACCTGGCAAGCGGGCAGCATGGTTTGTTCGGCATCTTTGACGACCACCCAGCGACTACGACGGCTGCCGATGCGCTGCCGAACATTCCGGATTGGGATGAGAATGAGCGGCTGCAAGCAGAGAAGGAGGTGCTTGGCTTCTTCGTCTCTGGGCATCCGCTAGACAAGTATGCGGACAAATTGCGGAACCTGCCGGGGGTTGTGGACACGGCGACTGCGCTGGAAATGAAGCCTTCACCCGCGCCGACACGACGCGGCGAGCGAGCTGAAAATGAAGTACAAATCGCAGGCGTTATTGTGGGTTTGAAGGTGGCCAAGTCGAAGCGGTCGGGTGAGCTGTACGCGCAGGCTCAGCTTGAAGACACAGTCGGCAAGATCGACCTGATCTGCTTTCCGAAGGACTATGCGGCACTAGCGGAAAGCCTCAAGATCGAGGTGCCAGTCGTGGTGCGCGGGGCGCTGCGCGCAGATGAGGATGCGGCTAACAAATTGTGCCTGTCGTCGATTCAGCCGATTGAAGATGTTAAGGTCCGGCTGCCGAAAAATTTGCGAATTAAAATTCAGCTCGATGTTGCCAGCGGCGCACTGCTCCAGGAGCTACGCGGCATGATCGACGCCGCACCCGGCCCGGGCCGCGTAATGATCAATCTGGAGCAGCGTGGAGAGTACTGCGTCGTACTGGAGCCGGCCGGCTTTCAGGTGACTGCAGATCGGGCTTTCATTGACCGCGCGGAGACACTGCTAGGCCGCGGAGCGATACAGGTGATGGACTAAAGTGGCGAGTACAATCACAGAAATGCCGCGCATTGCACCCAAGTTGGACTTGCCGCCTAGCAAAGTACAAGAGAAGCCATCCGCAGCGATGGCCGAAGCACAGATACCGCTAGCCGTATCGGAGCGATGGGCTAAGACGGAGCTGGCGCGCCATCCTCTGCGACCTGATCCGCTTTTCTTTCTGGAGCACTTGTTTACAGACTTCATCGCAATCCATGGTGACCGGCTATTTGCGGACGATCCCGCAATACGCTGCGGCTTTGCTCGTTTCGGCGGTGAAGAGGTGCTGGTAATTGCTAACATCAAAGGCCGTACGACCAAGGAGAAGGTAGCGCACCGGTTCGGCATGCCCGATCCGGAGGGCTACCGCAAGGGGCTGCGAGCCATGAAGCTGGCAGAAAAATTCGGCCGGCCCGTAATTACACTCATCGATTTGATGGGGGCAAACCCCGGTCTGGGTGCTGAAGAGCGTGGCCAGGCTGAGGCAATTGCACGCAATCTGCGCGAGATGACCCGGCTGCGCGTGCCGACCATTGCCGTCATTACCGGCGAAGGCGGCTCCGGCGGGGCACTGGCGCTAGCCGTCGCGGACTGTGTGCTGATGCTTGAGAAAGCTGTTTACTCTGTAATCTCGCCGGAAGCTTGCGCTTCGATTATGTGGCGCGATGCGGGCAAGCGCGCGCAGGCGGCCGAAGCATTGCGCGCCACTGCACAGGATGCATTTGGATTAGGCTGCGTGGATGGGCTGGTGCCGGAACCGCCGGGCGGCGCGCACACCGATCCCGAAGCTGCCGCCAAGCTGCTGGTTATAGAGCTTACAAGCCACATGACCGCTCTTCGGCAGCTTACGACCGAGCAATTGTTGGAACAGCGCTACACCAAGTTCCGCAACATGGCGCAGTTCTATGCGAGCTAACGGGGCTTACACTGGCTGACTGGCAGCAGCACCAGATAGAGTTACGTGCGGCAAAAGTGCACGCCAGAGCGGCGCGTCTGCGTGCGTTTATCTGGTTTCTGCTGGCAGCGGTGTTCACTGCGTTTGCGCAGCAGTTTGCAGGGCGTACTGCCCCGACCCTGGTAAATGACGTACTCAATCCGCTGCTAAATCGTTTGATTTTATTGGTGATGCTGCTGGCTGGCTTTGCGGCTATGAGCAAAATGATGGTTGGGCGGCAGAGACCGCCGCTTGCCGACATAGGGTTGCCGCGCAGACCGGGAGCAGGCGGGGAGTGGGCACTAGGAGCGGCACTGGGATGGGCCGGCATCACGGTTTGCGTGTTGCCTATTGCACTTGCCGGTGCCCTGGTAGTCACGGTAAGCCATGTGAATGCAGGTACCATCGGTGCGCTGGCTCTGGATGTGCTAACGCTGCTGCTGGCCGCACTCACGGATGAACTTATCTTTCGAGGATTTCCTTTTCAGCGGCTGCTTGAGGCTCTGGGCACAACTCTGGGCACGAGCTTAATGGCTTTGCTGTTCACACTGGCCCATACAGGCTTTTCGGTAGGCAGCGGGGGCGGTGTTCTTGCCACGCTACTACTGGGCTTTCTGCTAGGTATGGCTTACCTGCGAACCCGCGCCTTATGGATGGGCTGGGGCTTCCACTTTGCCTGGAACGCCAGTATGGCTATGCTGTTCGGGCTGCCGATAAGCGGACTCACCGGCTTCTCTCCGGTGTTTTCAAGCTATACCAGCGGGTACGCCTGGCTTACCGGCGGCGGCTATGGGCCTGAAGGTTCAGCACTGGCTGTGCTGGTTTTGCTGGTGCTGCTGTTTGTCATGGCGCGGGTTACGCGCGAGCTACGCTATCGCTGGGCCATGCCCCCGATCGTGGGTGCAGGCTTGGCGGTCGACATCAATGGGATGTCGCAGCGGCAGCATGCTCAGGGCATGGGTCCCGTGGTCCCGGCACCTGCCGGAGCTTCACTGGTGCAGATCGCGCCTGCGAGTGCGTCTTTAAGCATGCCTCAAAGCGGATCTCAAAGCGTACTGGGCGAGAGATCGCCCGGTGAGTTCCCACCCAAGTCCGACTAAGTTGCCGGCAATATAGACGCTATATTCAAGATGCTTTACAGTCTCCCGCACAATGCGCTTGCACTGCACGCTCAGGCAGGCGCATTCTCAGATATACGCCCTGGAGGGCATGCCATGCCTTGCGCATTGCCGGTCAAACACATCACCTTTGTTGTTTTTATCCTGTCGTTGGTTACTCAGGCTGCGCAGGCCCAGGTTTTTACGGTCAGTACCGAGCAAATTGAAGGCCGATTTCTCCAGTTCCAGCCAACGCAAGTGGAACTGCCGAAGATGCATGCCGGACCATTTACCGTACTGGCGTTGCAGCGCACGCTTGCCTCAGAGCAGGGTTTTGCCATGCGACCATTGCCATTGGCCTCCAAAGGATTGCAATTGGTGGCGAATGGGCCGCTTACACCTCGGGGCTCTGACTATGTCGATGAACTCAACAGCAAAGGCATCTCCTCCCATCCCGGAGACCGGGTTACGGTTACGAAGATTGTTGTTAAGAAGGAGAAGCTGATCCTTGAGTTCAACGGCGGGCCTGACCTGCCGCATCAGTACCTGCGTCATCTGGAGATAGGTGCAGGCAATATGACCACGCCGGTAGCGCGGAGCACTGGGGAGCAGGCTATCGGCTCACGCCTCACGCTGATTTTTCCGGAGGGCGTGCCGAACATAACCGGCGATGAAGTAAAGGCACTTATCGCGCCCATTGTAGGATTTGGTGAAAAGTCACCGCTGGAAGCCTATGTTGAAACCCTACCGCCGTTTCTCAAGGCAGCGATTATGAAACATCAGGTTCTTGTAGGCATGGATGGCGATATGGTGTTGCATGCGGTGGGTGCGCCGGGGCAGAAAATGCACGAGAGTGACGCCGGCAGGCCGTTTGATGAGTGGATTTACGGCATCCCGCCTGAGAAAACGCAGTTTGTGCGGTTGCAACATGATCGAGTGACCCGGGTCGAAGAGGCATCAGTAGGAACAGCGCCGCTGGTACGTACCGCCAATGAGGTAGGAGATTACTGGCAAAGCCAGAGCGGTATTCGGAGTACCGAACGGGTCATTAAACTGGGTGACCAGACTGCGGCGGATCGCGCAGCTGAGAACGCGCCTACCACACCCCGGCCCACCCTGCGCAATCCGGGCGAGACCTTACCGGCAGACAAGAACACTCCTCAGCAAAGTGAAGGCCCGGTGCAGTTCCCGCAAAAACCGGCACACACTCCAAGCCAGTAGCTTGTTCCTGGATTCTTGGGAGCGTCTCCTGGTGTAACCTAGCGTTATACAGTGGTACCCATACAGCGAGCTCCCTTTGAGGTTGAGCCCGTTGCGGGACGCCTGAGAGATTTATTTAAAAGAGGAGTACAGAATGGCGAAGATTGCAAAAACGGGTGACCGCAAAAAGGTCATGGATACAACGAAGAGCACGGATTGCCCCAAGTGCAGCAAGCCGACGCGGATTGTCAAACGTGTCAAGGATCGCGAGCGCGGGACTCCTGGGGGCGTTTATATCTCGTGCTCTGTATGTGAGTTCCACGAGAAACTGTAAGTTTTGGATGAGGTATAGAGCCCGGCTCACGAGCCGGGCTTTTTCACGTCAGGCTGTGCATCTCAGTCAAAATTGCCATGTACACGCTTACCGGGTCTGTAGCCTCTGTAATGGGCCGTCCGATTACAAGCTGGTCCGCTCCCCCTGCAAGCGCTTGGGCTGGAGTGCCGGTTCGCTGCTGACCTCCGGCTGCCGTGCCTGCCGGGCGGATGCCCGGTGTGACGAGGTGCATACCCGGCAGCAGGGCGCGCAGGCTCCCTGCTTCTTGCGCAGAGCACACAAGCCCATCGAGCCCCGCAGAAGCAGCCATCTGAGCCAAGGCAAGCACTTGCTCCGCAGGGGAATGCAGGACGCCTGCCGCTGCCAGCTCCCTGGCGTCTATGCTGGTGAGCACGGTAACTGCGAGCAACCGGGTTTGCGATCCACGTGCGGCCTGGACAGCGGCGGCCAGCATGGCAGGTCCGCCGCTTGCATGGACCGTCAGCAGCGCAGGTCCCAGTGCAATGGCACTGCGTACCGCGCCGGCTACAGTATTAGGAATGTCGTGGAACTTCAAATCCAGAAAAACTTGATAGCCCAGGCCACGTAATTCCGTCACAAAGCCGGGACCGGCTGCCAGAAACAGCTCAAGACCAACCTTAATCCATCGCAGGCGGCCCTCCGCAGGAAGCGCAGCTTGCAGGTAGGCCAGGAAGTCAAGCGCGATGGAAGCGGAAGGAAAATCAAGCGCGAGGATAAGACGCTCGCGCTCTTCTCTGGAGACGAGCTTAACGACCGACGCGGGCAAAGGAGGTCTGGATACTTGCAAGCTCACTGGCATGGTTCAGAATATCGAGTCGTACCTTGGCGGTGCCGTCAAAGCCCAGAAAATGAGCTGCTGCATAGGAAAGATCGATCACACGACTCCCGAAGTAAGGACCTCGATCGTTGACACGAACAACAACTGATTTACGGTTCACTAGGTTGGTAACCCGTACCAGCGTACCCAGCGGCAAGCTGCGGTGCGCGCAGGTCAGGTCTGTCATGTTGTAGTCTTCGCCGCTTGCAGTCTCGCGGCCCTGAAAGTTTCCGCCGTACCAGGAAGCCCGGCCAATCTGGTACCAGTGCTTTTTGACCTCAGTCTGTGGGGTCGGTAACTGAGCTTCAGGTGCCTTGGCGGACTTGGCATTATGGGCGTTGAAGAAAGTAAGAAAACCGGCCAGACCGATGCCGGCAGTGGTCGAGAGACGGCGGGTGCGCGCTGTGCGCTGCGTAGAGTGTCCTGTCATATCGCTTTAAATTGAAGCAGATGAAATCGCGTAAGTCAAAGTTTTCATTGTACTTAGAAGCTCTGTATGAGACCGAAAACCCATGAAAATCCTGTAAGAGTGCAACTTTTGCGGGATGGGTACACTTCTTGTTTGCATAGTTTGTAACATTGCAGATGGCTTATAAGCTGATGCTATGCAATATGTGCGTGATGTTCCTGAAGGTCTTGCAAATTCGCATAGAAACAAAATCGTGCTGACGATTGCCGGTTTCGATCCTTCGTCCGGCGCTGGGATAACGGCGGATTTGAAGGTATTTGCCGCTCATGGACTTTACGGAATGTCGTGCCCGACCGCTTTGACCGTGCAATCGACCCAAGGGGTGAAACGGGTGGAGGCGGTCAGCCCGGCGCTCATTGCTGAAACCTTGAAGTGCCTGGAGCAGGATGTCGAATTTATTGGGATCAAAATCGGCATGCTGGCGCAAGCAGATGTTGTGGAAGCTGTGGCGGCCTGGCTGGGGCACTATCTGGAACGGCATGGATCGACCCCGGTAGTGCTGGACCCTGTGCTGCGATCCTCTGCCGGGAAAGATTTGCTTGCCCCGGAAGCAGTTGAGGTGCTGCGGGGCGAACTCCTTCCGCTTGTCACCGCCTTGACGCCCAACCTGGGTGAGGCACTTCTATTAAGTAGAGAAGCACAGTCTGAGAACATGCGCGAGGACGCAGTACGAGCCGCTTGCAGCTTGCTGCGACGGATGCATAGGCTGAGTGCCGCCGTCGTAGTCACAGGGGGGCATTTCAGTCCCGAGCAGACTCCGGACGACCTGCTGATGGAGCACCCTGACGCAAATGCGCAGTGGTTTGCCGGTACATGGGTGAACACACGCGCGACGCATGGCACAGGCTGCGCGTTCTCCTCGGCATTGTTATGCGGTCTGGTACACGGCTTGACGATGCCAGCGGCAGTGGCAGCGGCTAAGCATTATGTGCACGCAGCTCTGGAGGCAGCGTACCCGATAGGCCAAGGACGCGGCCCCATGCATCACCTGTACGCTTTTTTTGCTGGACAACCCAGAAAGTCTGGACCCGGCTTGTGAACCGTAACGCGCCGGTCCACGTCACAATAGAACGTGCGGCATATCTATAAAGCACTTTCAGGAGCTTCGGTGAAGTTACAGGCAACATGGCACGCTGCAGGGGCGGTTCTGCTGCTGGCAGGCACTATTCCGTCGGCATCGCTGTGTCGGGCGCAGGCAGTGCCCATTCACACAGCCGTACTCAGCAGGGAAGCCGATGTGCGCAACGGCTTCGCAGCCTTCTATGACATGGACTATGACTTGGCCTTGCAGCGGTTTGAGCAAATCGCGACTGAGCACTCCGATGACCCGCTTGCAACCGTATTTGTGCTTGACGGTACAGTCTTTAAAGAGCTGATTCGGCTCGACCTCCTCGACACCACCTTTTATGCCAACGATGGCTTTTTAAGCGGTAAGCACACGGTTATCGAAGATCCCGCGGTACGCGATCATGTGCGCGGGCTGGCCAGCAAGGCCATCGACCAAGCAAATGCACTGCTCGCCAAAGATCCTAAGGATGTAGACGCGCTCTACGCACGGGCCTGGGCACGCGCACTTGAAGCGGTTTACAACACGCTGGTAGAGCGCAGCTTCGGCTCCGCGTTGAAGCTGGGCATCAGCGCCAAAAACGATGGCGAAGATATCCTGAAGCTTGATCCGCAATATGTAGACGCGAACCTGATTGTGGGTGCTTACCAGTACGTGGTGGGTGCGCTGCCGTTTTCGTTCCGGATTGTGGTCGGGATTGCCGGCATCACCGGCTCGAAAGAAAAGGGCATGGAGAAGCTGCGCACTGCGGCGGATCATGGAGCCTTGAGCCCGGTGGATGCGCGCACATGCATGATGCTGTTTCTACGCCGTGAAACCAATTACAAAGATGCCGAGAGCCTTGCGCGGGAGCTTGCCGCAAAGTACCCGCACGGCTACCTGTTCCAGCTGGAGCTGGCCAATCTTGAAAAGGACTCGGGCGACGGCCCCAAGGCTATCAACCAGTACAAGCGGGTACTTGCCGAAACGCAGCGGGTGGACTACTTCCATAGCGCGCACCTTGAACTGGACTACTTTGGCCTGGGTGATACTCTGCGCGGTCAGAAGATGTACGAGCCTGCCGCGGAGGCTTATCGTAACGCCGCGCACCTAACCACCACCAGCCCGGAACTGAAGCAACGCTGCCTGGTTGCAGCAGGCAAGAGCCTGGACCTGATGCACGATCACGCTCGCGCGACCGAGAACTACCAGGAAGCGGTCGATGCAGGTCAGGACACCACGCAGGGGCAGGAAGCACGCAAGCTGATCCGCAAGCCGTATGAAGGGGCTTAGGGAACTATCCGGTCAGACTTTGCGTATCCAACATACGTGACTGATATGCGTGATTGGCATATAGCACCAGCTAGATGTGCGCAAAGGGGGTCCATGATGTTCTGTGCGCGATGTGGAACGCAATTATCGGCAGGAGCGAATTTCTGCTCCGCATGCGGGGCACCGGCACTTGCCGGCATTGTGTCCCAGCCGGTCTGGCTAGACCCCATGACCCGGCTACAGCGCCCGCGTACCAACCGAATGGTAGCCGGGGTGTGTGCGGGGCTGGCCCGGCAGTACCGCTGGGACCTGACCTGGGTACGAGTCGTTACGGTGCTGCTAGCCATCGTTTCAAGCGGTGCCGGAGTGGTGGCATACATCGTGTTCTGGCTGGTGATGCCGGAGGAGTTCTGGATGCTCCCGGCCGGCACCTCAGCGTCGGGAAGTGCGGCGTCTTCCTGAGCGTTCTCATGAAAATGACAGGTAGAGCTTAGCCGGGTACTTGCCGGGCCATGTAGGCTCAAAAGGTGACCGCACCTCATTCCCGCTCGCAACCGCGTCCGTTTACCCGTCCTAACCGCAAGGCTCCGCTGCACTGTGACGCCGTACCTTTGCCTAAGCTTGCAAAGCGCTGGGGAACGCCTCTCTATGTGTACTCTGCGACAGCAATCCTGGCACGATACCGCATGTTTGCCGAGGCTTTTGCGGGGCAGCCGCACCTTATTTGCTATTCCGTTAAGGCAAACTCCGCGCTGGCGATATTGAAGCTGCTTGCAGACCAGGGTGCCGGGTTCGACATCGTCTCCGGCGGCGAGCTAGAGCGCGTGCTTGCAGTGGACCGGCGAGCAGGGTTGCGGGTTGTATTTTCAGGTGTAGGGAAAACTGCTCCCGAGCTCGATCTGGCGTTGCGAGCAAAAATCAGGGTCTTCAATGTAGAAAGTGAAGGGGAACTGGAGCTGCTGGCAGAGCGAGCCTCCCGGCGGAGTGCGCGCGCGCCGTTTGCGTTGCGCGTGAACCCGGACGTGTTTGCTGAGACACATCCCTATATCTCTACGGGGCTAAGCGAGCACAAGTTCGGTGTCGGCATGGCGCAAGCGCGCGCTTTGTACGCGCGGGCACGCGAGCTCAAAGCACTACAAGCTGTTGGAGTGAGCGTTCATATCGGCTCGCAGATACGCGATGCCGGGCCTTTTGGGGCTACAGCGGCCCGCGTAGCCGCGCTTGTCATGGAATTGCGCGCGGATGGCGAAAAGACTCTCAGTTCGCTCGACATCGGTGGAGGTTTAGGCATCGAGTATGACGCGGCTGCCGACTGGGACCCACGCGCTCGCGTTGCGGAGTACGCGGCTGCCATACGCAGGGCGCTTGGTGCAGTAGCCGGTATGGAACTGCTGCTGGAGCCGGGGCGCTTCCTGGTGGCGCAAGCCGGTGCGCTGCTTACGAAAGTGGTGTACACCAAGCAAAACGGCAGCAAACGCTTTGCCGTTACCGATGCCGGGATGAACGACCTGATCCGCCCCTCACTTTATAACGCCTACCACGCGATTGAGACGGTCGCCGCACCTGGTAAAGATGCGCTGGAGACGGTCGATGTCGTTGGCCCGGTGTGCGAGAGCGGGGACTTCTTCGCGCGAGATCGCGCCTTGCCGCACTTAGAACGCCGCGACCTGCTGGCAATTCTCGATGCCGGGGCTTACGGGCTTTCGCTTTCCTCGAACTACAACACTCGTCCGCGTCCGGCTGAAGTGATGGTAGAGGGGAAGCATGTGCGGCTGATCAGGCGGCGTGAAACGATTGAAGAGCTGCTCAGGCCGGAAAAAGCCTGAACTGCAAAGGCGCGCAAGCGATTTTTCAGCAGCAAAAAGCCGCTCTGTGCAGAGCGGCTTTTATTTCTAAAAGTAGTTGCCTAATTCAGCACAGAGTGGATGGAGGCGAGAGAATCGGCCATGGTGGAGGGCTGCAGAGCAGTCTTAGGTGTGCTGCTCAGGGCTGAACTACCGGTACCATTCGGTCCTAGGCCAAGCATGATCAAGGCGCGTGAGTCAGGCATCAACTTAGTCTGCCAGCCATTGTCGCTTTGGAACTTCTGCATTGCGGCTTCAGTCTCTGCGTTCCACTCGCCGCTCGGCTCACCGGTCAGATAGTTCTTGCTGATCAAAGCAGTCTGAATGGCGCGGGTACGGTCCGGGTCAATCCCGCGCTGGCCGGGAACCGCGTGAACCGCAATAGCTGCGGTTTTATGGTGGCCATGCGTGATGGCCCGTAAAACTTTATGGCGGCTTGCGGCTAACACATGCGAATGCGATGCAAAAACCGGGGTCACTGCCATCAAGACAGCAAGACCGGTGCATTGTGTAGCAATGAACCGCTTAGAGCGAAGAAACATGCAGGAGACCTCAAGGAAATGGATGTCTATTGGAAAAGGGTAAATGCCAACCCAAAAGAATGCAACGCGAATGGAAAAGGCCTCTCGCGATTGGCGAAAGGCCTTTTCCATTTCGGAACCACAAGAGTAACCAAGGCTTGCCATGCAACAGGCTAGTCTTGGCTTCCACCTATGGCAAGGTGCCGCCAGTTAAAGTCACATTGTGAGGACCACGCGGTGCGACGTACTCAAACACTACGTCGTCGCCGGATTTGAGAGTGGAAACAATGGCATCGAATTCTGCCTTGTTCTTCACCGGCTTTTTGTTGACGGACTGGATGATGAGGCCGGGCTGCACGGAAGGATTGAGATCGTCAGCAAACGAACCGGGCTTGACCGCCTGGATGATCACTCCATGGAGACCGGAGGGAGCATTCGAGGGCAAATCGGCTACAGAAAGACCCAGCTTGCTCTGCGACGCACTTGGAGCCGGAGCATCCGGTGTATCGCCGCCGCTATTGTCCGCGCTTAGCGCATTCGCGGTCTTAGTGCGATCCACAATACCCACTGTTGCCGTCATGCTTTGGCTATTGCGTTTGTAGCCAATCATGGCAGTACTTCCAGGATGGCGGGGCGAGATGTTATCTACCAAGTCGTTACCGCTTTTGACCGGTGTACCGTCAACGCTCACGATGACATCGTTTGTTTTCAAGCCTGCCTTATCAGCCGGCCCGCCAGGTGTCACCGCAGAGATGAGAACACCGCTGCTGGCACCATATGCCTTGGCCACTGCACTCGACAGGATCGGCTGGAACGAAATGCCGATAGAGCCGCGAATAACCTTGTGGTCCGGTCCGATGAGCTGGTTATAGACGTTGATGACTGTATTTGAAGGAATGGCGAAGCCGATACCCTGGTAGCCGTTCGTCTGGGTAAACAGGGCTGCGTTCACACCGATGACTTCCGCATCCATGTTGAGCAGCGGACCGCCGGAGTTACCCGGGTTGATAGCGGCATCGGTCTGGATGAAGTGCTGGAATTGGCCGCCTTGGCCCTGGTCGATGGTGCGGTTTTTGGCGGAGATGATGCCTGCCGTGACCGTCTGCGAGAGATCAAATGGTGAACCGATTGCCTCAACCCAGTCGCCGACCTGGGCACCCTCGGAGTTGCCGAGCTTGACGGTCGGCAGCGGGTGACCTACATCAATCTTGATTACCGCAAGGTCAGTCGCCTTATCCACACCGATGAGCGTAGCCTTGTGGCCTGGATCGTTTTCTGCATCGGTTGTGAGCTTGACGTTGATACGGTCAGCCTTATCGACGACGTGGTTATTGGTCACGATGTAGCCGCGCGGGTCCACGATAAAACCGGAGCCAAGTGCTTTGCTCTCCTGATCCTGCCGATCACCACCACCGCCGGGACCGCCCTGACCGCCAAAGAAGCGGTTGAAGAAGTCCTGCAAGTTGCCTTCACCGCCCGACCCGCCGCCCTGTCCGCCATCCCCGCCGCCATTATCATCATCACCACCCTGGCCATCATTAGAATTGGGACCCTGCGAGGGATCTCCCTGCCGCCGGCTGCCGCCGCGACGACTGGTGGTTTTGGCTTCCTTAGGCAAGGTTTCCACATTGACGTTGACGATAGCGGGGCCGACCTCTTTTGCAATTTGGGTAAAGGTATTGGACAGGCTGCGCGGGTCAGGGACGCGCAACGGCGTCGCATCGCGCGTGTCGATAGTTTTATCTTGCCCGTGCACGCCGTGGGCCACAACCGAGCCGATCAGGATGCCGGCTGACAGGGTGGCCAGGATGGTGAAAACGGATGCCAAGTGGCGTATCCGGAACCGTTGAAGCGGTGCGTTCATTTCAGGTCTACCCTCGTACCTTTCCTCGTGCTTGTAAATCATCACATTGAGATCGGAAGTCCAATTGCATGGAAGCCGTCAAGCTCCGAATGTCTTGCGTCTCCCTTAGTGTACCGGTGCCACAGCGAACTACTAAGGAACCCGTTGATGCTTCTGCGGTGTTAGACGCGGCTTGCGTGTAAGGGTTTCAGAACAATTTGGATCCATTTCAGTACCTGGTCCAGGTGGTGAAATTTGTGACCCAGGTGGTGACTCAGATGCGTGGAGCCGCTTCATGCGCGGAGGGCTGCACGCCGCCGGATGGAAACAGCTCTGAAATGGCGATGGCAAGGAGCACAAGTGCCCCACCGGCAAGCGCGCGACCACGCAGGCGCTCACCGAGCACCAAAAAGGAAGTGCCTGCCGCGAACACCGGTTCCAGCGCCAGGATGAGCGCGGTATGGCTGGCCGGGAGAAAGCCCTGCGCCCAGCTCTGAATGGAAAATGCAGCGGCGGTAGCCAGCAGGGCTGCGATTAACCAGGCGCAGAAGAAGGCCGGGGTTGCGTGGAAAAGCGGATGCGGTTCAAACAGGGGCAGCGTCGCTGCCATGACGAGCGCGGCAGTACCGATCTGCACGGTAGCCAGAGCTTGAAACGGCACATGCAATGAGCCATGCGCGAGGGTGAGCAGGTGGAGGGCAAACGCGAAGGCGCAGCCTACCGTAAGCAGGTCGCCGGTGCTGACCGACGCTAGGGCCCATGGCTGACCGGCCGGCACTGCAAGCAGCGTCAGCCCGGCAAAGCCGATTGCCGCGCCGATGAAGGCACCTACGCCAGGGCGGCCCGCACCCGGCGCGCGCAGCCTGCTTGTGAGCGACAGGAACGGCACAAAGATCACCACCATGCCCGTCAGGAAAGCTGAACGGGAAGGCGTGGTGAGACGCAGGCCTGAGGTCTGCAACTGGTAGCCGACAGCCAGGAGTACGCCTGCCAGCATGCCGACACGCCAGGCTTTCGGTGGTAGATCGCGCAGAAAACGCCGGTAGGCGAGCAGCAGCACCGACGCGGCCAGCACCATGCGCAGCAGGTTGAACAACAGCGGCGAGACCGTGGCCAGCGCCGCCTTGACCAGGACAAACGTGGTGCCCCACACCAGCACCACGATCAGCAGCAGCAGATGGGCCAAGGTTTCGCGGCGCATGGTCAATCTGCCTCGGGAGTGTAGACCGTGCCGTTGACCACTGTGCGCAGAACCTTTGTGGCTACTATGCTTTCGGGCTCGCAAGCCAACACATCCCGGTCGAGCACGACCATATCGGCAACATAGCCGGGGCACAGCTTGCCCTTCCAGCTTTCGGCCTGCTCGGCGTAGGCGGAGCCTTGTGTGTAGGCAAAGATCGCCTCGGGCATGGTCAATCTCTGTTCCGGATGGAAGACGCCTCTGTCACTTCGGCGTGTCACTGCCGCGTACAGGGTGCGGAATGGGTCAAGCGGTTCCACCGGGTAATCCGTGCCGAAGGCAAGCGGCACACCGGCAGCCAGCCAGCTGTGCCATGCGTAGGCGCGTGCCGTGCGCTCCGGTCCAAGCCGTGCTCCAATCCAGCGCGCATCGCTCAGCAGGTGGCTGGGCTGCATAGAAGCAATCGCGCCTACGGCTTTTGCCTCCGCAAAGGCTTGCGGGGAGGCAAGCTGGGCATGTTCGATGCGGAAGCGGGGCTCACCGGTTTGCGCTGTTCTCCCTTGCTGTACTGCTGCGAAGGCACCGAGTGCCACGGTAAGCGCACGGTCTCCGATAGCGTGGAAACCAAATTGGAAACCGGCCCGGCTGCGCTCCAGAACCATTGCGTTCAGTTGCTCTTGTGTATAGAAGGCAAGGCCGGTCGTGTCCGATGCGTCAGAGTACGGCTCGTGCAGCGCAGCAGTACGGGAGCCGAGCGAGCCGTCGAGAAAGGCCTTGAGCATCGTGGTACGCAGGAAGCGGTCTCCCGGCGCGACGGCGCGGCGGTGCAGGAGATCAGGAAGCGGTGCGTCAAACGGCAGCCACTCGCTAATGCGTAGCGGCAGGCTACCCTCTGCGTGGAGCTCGCGTAGTGCCGCGAAATCTTCGTCTGTCGAGTTGTCCTGCACGGAGGTGATGCCGAGTGCGACAGCCTCCGCAAGTATGGTGCTGAGGTAGCGTTTACGGTCAGCCGAAGTGGCCGAGGGGATATACCTCTCTACCAAATCACGCGCGGCACGCTCGCGCAGGATGCCGGTGGGCTCGCCTTGTGCGTCGCGGTCGATGGCTGAGCCGGGCGGCGCGGCAGTATCGCGCGTGATGCCGCCGAGTGCCAATGCCGCGGAGTTTACGACGGAAAGGTGGACGT
>CAXSHS010000051.1:0-20462 GCA_964237325.1 uncultured Acidobacteriaceae bacterium
CGGGCAAGGCTCCCGACATGGCGCTGTATGCCAATGACGTGTTGTTTGTGCCCAATAGCGCGGTAAAGTCCTCGGCACGGCGTGTAGCCGAGGTCATTTTGCAAACAGCCAGCGGCGTGGCTATCTACGCGCACTAACCGCCGCAGCAGGGCTTGTTCCAAGGGGTACATGGAATGCAGACATCAAAAGAAGTGGCTCCAGAACGTTTTTTGCCGGGTTCCGCAACAGCGGCGGTGCTCCCTCCGCCGACCGGCTACAGCTCCGGATTAGGCTACGGCTACGATCGGCCCCCTATCGGCTCCGGGGGTGAGTCCGGAGGCGGGTTTGGAGAAGGCAATCTGCTCGGCGAGTACGGGCGCATCCTTTACCGAAGGCGCAAAGGCATCCTGCTGCTCGCACTCGCGGGCGCGCTGGGAGGCGTGCTGCTCAACCTCGGGACGCTGCCGGTGTACCGCGCGCGCACCTCGCTCGACATCCAGAGCCTGAACAGCGACTTTCTGGACATGCATGCCGTAGCCACCACCGGCGGCGACGGCGGAGGGTCCGGGAGCGAGGCCTATGTGCAAACGCAGATCAAGCTGCTGCAAAGCGACACGCTGCTCGACCACACGGTACACAACCTCCAGGGGCAGCCGCACCCGGCTTCCGTCGAGCGGGACGACCTACTGTCGCGTGCCGAACGCGCGTTGCACCTGGGCGGCAAGGCACCGCTCTCCTACAACGCGTTGCTTGAAGACGCCGCCCGCCATGTCACAGTGAAGCCGCTCGGGTTGACGCGGCTGGTCGAAATCAGCTGTGACTCCTGGAACGCGAAGTTTTCCGCGCAGTTCTGCAATACGCTGACCGGCACGTTTCGTGAGGATGACTACGCCACGCGCGGGGCAGACGCGACCAAGACCAGCGAATGGCTGACGCGGCAGGTAGCGGATGTCCGTGTGCAGGTGGAGCAGTCCGAGAAGAAACTCGAAGACGCAACCGGCGGCAATGGGCTAGTGCTGAGCCAGCAGAACACCAGTGTGTCCGAGGACCGGCTGCGACAGGTGCAGGGCGAGCTGGTACGGGCAGAGGCGGATCGTATGGAGAAGCAGGCGCAGTTTGAGATGAGCCGCACCGCGCCCGCGGAGTCACTGCCGACAGTGATCGACGACCCGAACCTACGCCTGGCCCAGGGCAAGCTGGCCGACCTGCGCGGCAAGGTCGCCGAACTTGTGCCACCGCTGACCGAGGAGAACCCCAAGGTGATTCACCTGCGCTCGCAGATCCGGGAAGCGGAGGCCGAGATGAGTGTGCAGCGGAGCGCTGTCGTTGCCCGTCTGCGCGACGACTTCGACGCAGCCAAGCACCGCGAAGACCTGCTGAGCGTGACCTACGCAACTCAGGAGCAGCACACCTCGGGCGAGCTCGACAAGACAAACAAGGTCAACCTGCTGCGGCGCGAGGTGGATTCCGAGCAGCAGCTGTACCAAACCCTGCTGCAACGGGCCAAGGAAGCAGGTTTCGCTTCGGCTATGCAGGTTTCAACCATCCGCACGGTGGACGCGGCGAAAGCCCCGAAGATACCGTTTGCGCCGCGCCGTACCGGTGCGGTCGGGGTGGGCTTTCTGCTGGGGTCGCTCCTCGGGGTGGGTTTTGCGTTCTACAAGGAGCGGACTTCGGGGGTGATTCACTTTCCCGGTGAAATTTCCCGGTTGCTCCATGTGCAGGAGCTGGGCGTGATTCCGAACATGGGCAATCGCCGGGCGCAACTGTACGGGGCCGCACGCACGACCCGGGCGGCCCAACGCAAGCTCGCCCTCAAGGGCGGTGGTGGAAGTGTACTTGGTTCGCTCCGAGAGCCGTTACCTCCATCCCCCGCCGACGCTATCGCCATCAGCGTGTGGCGGGACCGCGCCTCGGTGGTGGCCGAGGCATACCGCAGCACGACGTTTTCAATCCTGCTGGCAAGTCGCACCGCGGGTACGGGCAGGCGGTATGTCGTCTCAAGCCCAAACTCGGGCGAAGGCAAGACCACCGTGGTCTCGAACCTAGGCGTCACCCTGAGCCAGTCACAACGACGCGTGGTGATTGTGGACGGCGATCTGCGCAAGCCGGGGCTGCACAAAGCGCTGGGGCTTGAAAACACCACGGGTCTTCGGAACGTCCTGCGCGGCGAGCTCGATGCGGCTACCTGCGAGCTCTCCGCCTTCTGCCGGGCAACTGCTATCCCTAACCTCTCAGTTGTGACCAGCGGCACGGGCAGCGAGGAAGTGACCGGGCTGCTGCACTCGCCGCATGCGGCGGAGTTGCTGGCACGGCTCTCTAAAGAGTTCGACCTGGTGCTGATCGACACGCCGCCCATGCTGCACATGGCCGATGCGCGCATCTTTGCCGATCACGCGGATGGGGTGATCCTGGTGCTGCGAGCGGGTATCACAAACTTTGAGCAGGCCTCATCAGCCCGCGACCTGTTTGTCCATGACCGGGTACGGGTGCTGGGCACCATCCTCAACGGCTTCAACCCCGGGCATGAGGGCAGGGGCAGCTACTACGACTCGTACTACCGGTACCAGCAAGCAGCGGAGTCGCTCGATGAGACCGGAAACGGGGCCGGGCAGGAAACCCGTCCTGAGGCCCATTCCAAGACGCAGGACGAGAACAAGGTGGGTGTATGACACCTGTTGCCGCCGCTGAAAGCGTTCGAGCTACCGAGCTCCAAGGCGGTTCTCAGGCCGGGGCTACAACCGGAGCCGACGCGTCTCTCCCGGTTGACGGTGTGCCCCGGCATGTCGTCCGTCACCTGGCGGGCGGTACCTCGGCGCTGGCCGCAGCGGTAATGGCGGAGCGCGGCATGGGGTTTGCGGCTAACATCCTGGCGGCGCGGCTTGGCGGCACCTCGACTTTCGGGGCGTACTCGCTGGCCATTACGACGGCGGCCAGCATTTCAACCTATGCCGCAGGCGGTATCGGGGCCACGGCGGCGCGATTCTCAGGCAAGTATCCCTACGGCACGGAAGGGTACACTGCCCTGGCGCGGGCGCTCGGTATTGTCTCGATCGTTTCAGCCGCGCTCGCCGGGGGGGCGCTCTGGTTCGGTGCGGCACCGCTGGCGCACCTGCTGGGCAAGCCGGGGCTCACACCGCTGCTGCGATGGGCTGCGTTTTCAGCAGCCGGCATGCTGCTGCTGGAGTGCGCGCGAGGGTTCTTTATAGGGCAGCGGCGGCTGCGGGCCTTGCTGCTGCTCTCGCTGGTGGTCGGTGTGGGCATACTCGCGCTTCTGCCGCTTGCAGCGGCGCACGGCAGCCCGGTTCGCATGGTGCTGTCGCAGGCGGTTGTGACTGTAGGGGCTGTATCCGTGTGCCTGCTGCTGGCTCGCAGGCTTGGATTGCGAGGCCTCCCGGCAACCGGAGCGCTGCCGGTATGCGGCATCTTGCGCGAGGTCTGGACCTTCGGCATGGTGCAACTGGCCGGGCTGGCCGGGATGAACCTGGCAGGCTGGTGGCTGACGACGCTGGTGGCCCGCGCCGACACGAGCCTGGTGCAGATGAGTTTTTTCGCGGTTGGGAGCCAGCTGCGCAACATCGTGGGCCTGGGTCCCAGCCTGCTGACAGAGAGCAGCTATGCCATCATGGCGCGCTCGGACGAGGCCGCTCCGCAGACACCCGACCAGGTGATGGCACTCTGTACCTATCTGTCGACCGGCTCGGCGCTGCTGTTGTCTTCGCTCGGCATGGTGGCGGCACCCTACGTGCTGCACCTGCTGTACGGCCATGCATATGCGCCGGCGGCAGCGGCCACCGCGCTCGGGCTGGCGGTCGCGGTGGTGCACATGGGCAACTCGCCCGCGGCGGCGCGGCTTACGATTCTGTCGATCCGTACGACGGGAATCATTAACACGGTCTGGGCAATCTTTGTCGCGGCTGCCGGTACGGTGCTGCTGCTGGGTCGGAACGGCGGCAGCGCAGCCATGGCGATGGCAGTGTACTTGCTTGGGCACCTGCTCTCCTCGGGGATAGTCCTGGGGGTACTGCAGCGGCACAGGGCGGTACCGGCGGGCATGACGGCTGTAGTCCTGCTCGGCTCGCTGACGGCGGTGGCGCTTGCCGGTCTTGCCTGGGCGCGAGGGCTAGCGCCTGCCCATGCTGTTGCATTCTCGCTCGGGATGCTGGTGCTGCTTGGGGCGGCGCTTACCGCGCTCGCCCACCTGGGGCGGCGGCACGGCTGGTTGCCGCGCCAGGCAGTTGCCTGGGAACTGTTTGCTTCCCTTCGCGCGCGGCTTCTGCTGCGCATAGCCGGAGGCTCGCGATGACAGCAGCCGTCCCTACCGCCATGGCCACTCTGCCGCACGGGCAAACACCGGCCGCTGCGGCGCTCATCACAGCTCCCATGCGCGTGCTTGCCTATGTGCACCTGCGCAACATCCACGGATCTACCGGGGCGGGCCGCGTGGCACGGCAGCTTACCGAACATCTTGCGATCCGTTCTGATATAGAACTGCGCATCCTGGCCGACGCAACGGATCGTGCGCGCGTGGTGCCGCTGGCCGGGAAGCCGTGGGACGGTTTTACCTACCGGACTTTTGCGGCGGATACCTCGCAGCAGCAGGCCCTGTGGCTGGCACTGCACCGGCCCAAAGCCGAACGGTTCTGGCCGGAAGCCGAGATCGTGTTCTGCACGGCTGAGTCTTACGTACCGGCTCGCAGCGCACGCTTGGTCGTCACGCTCCATGACGCAGCCTATTTTGAACCTGCTGCCGATGCGCACACACGCGGCATGGCTTTCTGGAAGCAGAGTTTGAAGTGGCGGTTCTTATTCCGAACGTTGAGCCGCGAGGCCGACCTGTTTCATACCGTCTCGCAGTTTTCCGCGGACCGGCTGGCGCACTTCTTCCCTGCGATCCGCTCGCGGCTGCGGGTGGTGCCAAATGCGGTTTCGCCGCATTTCTTCCAGCCAATTCTGCCTGCGGGGCTCGCGTACCTATTGAAACAAGGGCTGCACAATCGTCGATTTGCCCTGGTACCGGGCGGGTTGCACTACCGCAAGAATGCCGAACTGATTCTGGAAGCGGCGCCGGGGCTGCTGGCGCAGTTCCCGGACTTGACGCTTGCGGTGGTGAACCACTCCGACCCCTGCTATGCCGCGCGCGCGGCACGGCTGGGGCCGCGTTTTCGCACCCTGGGCTTTGTTTCAGACGACGCGCTGCGGGCGCTCTACGGGGCGGCGGCAGTGGTGTGGTTCCCTTCGCGCTATGAAGGGTTCGGGCTGCCGGTGGTCGAGGCGATGGCTTGCGGCACGCCGGTGGTGGCGAGCCGGGCCTCCTCGCTGCCGGAGGTGGCGGGCGATGCCGCCCTGCTGGCCGACCCGTCTAAGGCCGACGAGCATGCGGACGCGCTGGGCATGGTCTTGACGGATACACGTGCGGCGGCGGAACTGGCTGCACGAGGGCGAGGGCACGCCGCCGGCTTTACCTGGACCCGGTCGGCGGAACTTCTGGCCGGGCACTTCAAGACGTTGCTGTAGACGCGGCAAGACATCGCTGCCGGGGCAGACGGGAGAACGAGCACGATGGCAATTGCAATCGCACCGAGCAAGGAGAAGCGCGGCATGGAGCAGCCCATGGCAGGGCATGACGGCGCTCGTCCGGAGTCGCTGCTGCCTATGGGAGCGCCTGCCCGCACCGAAACCCGGGCGAGCCGGGCCGTAGTGGTGCACAGCGGTGCGCGCGACAACTACCAGGTAGCCCGGGCGCTGGATGAAGCGGGGCAGCTGGAGGCCCTCGTCACGGACCTGTACTGGCCTGCCGAGCGCAGCTGGGCGGCGGCAACAGCGCGCTATCTACCGGCCTCCCTGCGTACGCAATTGGGGCAGCGTTACGCGCCTTGCCTGCGCTCCGACCATGTTCGTCAGCTTGCGCTGCGCGGCCTGGCTACCCTGCTTGCCGACAAGCAACGGCACCTGCCGTTCCGCTGGCGGCAGCAGCTCATGCGGAGGACCGATGCAGCGCTGGGGCGTGAGGCCGGGCGGCTGGCCCGGCGTAGCGGGGCTACCCTGCTGAGCTACAGCTATTACGGCTACCACGCATTCAGCGAGTGCCCGACACCGGGCATGCTGTTTCAGCTGCACCCGCATCCGGGGAGCATGCGGCGCATTCTCGAGGCGGAGCTGGCGCGCCACCCGGACTGCGCCGAGTCGCTCGGGAAAGAGTGGGAGCTATCGCTGCCGGAGGAGGATTTTGAGCGCCTGGTAGACGAGACGCGCATGGCTGCGCATTTCCTGGTGGCTTCGTCCTTTACGCGGGCGACGCTGGTGGAAAACGGCACCCCGGCGGACGCCATCACCGTGATTCCGTACGGAGTGGACACGCGGCACTTTTCGCCTGCGCAGGCGCGGCGGGTGCCTGCCGGCGGCCCGCTGCGCCTGCTGTTTGTGGGCCGTATCAACCAGCGCAAAGGGATCAAGTACCTGCTGGAGGCGCTGCGCCTGCTTCGTGAACAGAATGTGCAGAACATACCGGAAATCACGTTGACTGTTTGCGGTCGCGTCGTGGATGGCCTGGAATTATTCAAACCATTTGCCGGCCAGGTGGAGGTGCGGCCTTCTGTAAGCGCCGCCGAACTGCTGGCGGCGTACCGTGAGGCCGACTTGTTCGTGTTTCCATCAGTTGCCGAAGGCTTTGGGCAGGTACTGCTGGAGTCGCTTGCCTGCGGGCTGCCGGTGCTGAGCACGACCAGCACGGCTGCTCCCGACCTGATCGAGGATGGGGTGCAAGGTTTTCTGGTCGAGCCGGGTCGGGCTGATCTGCTGGCCGAGCGGATTGCGTGGGCAGCCAGTCACCCGGAGGCGCTGCTCGCGATGCGGGGGGCGGCTCGGGCTCGGGCTGAACAGTTTACCTGGGGGCGGTTTCGTGCAGGAGTGGCGCAGGCGTTTGAGCAGTTTTGCCGGAGCCGGGGTGCCCTTGACGCAGCGCAGGACGCAATCCGCAACGCAGCCCGTGAGGTTCGCCATGTTTGAAGTCCTGCTCTGGGCTGCCGCCGGGATTTCCTTGCTGGGCATCCTGTTCGCGCTCGACGGCAGCCGCGATGTGTTTCACCCGCTGGTCTTTATCGGGCCGATGTTTATTTTTCTGTATGCCTGGATGCCCTCGCGGCTGCTTGCCGCCGATGGGTTGGCTCGCTACTTCGAACCGGGGCAGCTCCTCTTTATCCAGACGCTGTACATCTGCGGCATCGGGGCGTTTGTGCTGGCCTGCCTCAGTGTCGGGGTCAAGCTCAAGGCGGCACCGGCTCGCGGCGCGCGCGGCTTTTCAACACATGCGCCAAAGATGTCACCCCAAATGTCACTTGCCATGTGCCGCCGCCTGCTGATCGGCGGGGGCATTGCCGGGGCTATCGGGCTGGGTTGCTGGTCGGTCACCATCGTTAATGTAGGTGGCTTCGTCAACGCCTTCAGCGCGTCCTACTCCGGCGGCTGGGATGACAGCGGCTATGTGCGCGACGGCAGCCTACTGATGCTGGTCGGGGTGCTGATGGCTGTTTCCTCGCTTTCAGCAGGCGGGCCGCGTCTCCTGAGCATGGGGATGATAGCGCTGTTCGGGCTGCCGTGGACGGCGCAGGCGCTACTGATGGCGCGCCGCGGGCCTACCTTTGCCATTGCCGCTATCACGTTGATGGGCTGGTATATGACGCGGCGCAAGCGGCCGCCGCTCCTTGCCATGGCGGCTGCTGGGTTTCTGCTGGGCTGGCTGGCCCTGTTCCTGGTGACCAATCGCTCCAACATCTATCTCGGCTCGGATTTTAACGTGACGTCGAGCGTCGGCGACATTGTCGAGAAGCCCGACACGGGCAACGAGTACATCTACGGCGGGGGCGCGATTCTGACCGCTGAGCGGCGCGACCACTATTTTTGGATGCGGCGCTACCTGGCGCAGATCATGGTCCGGCCGATTCCAAGCGCGATCTGGCCGACCAAGTACGCGGACTTCGGCGTGCCGGAGCTGCTTGAAAACGCGGGCAACGGCGGTTCCGGCTTCGGCGACGCGCTGGGCTGGGTGGGCGCGGTGGGCTCGGCACCTGGGATCGTCGCTGACCTGTGGGTGGAGGCCTGGTGGCTGGCGGTGGTGCTGATGGCGGCGCTCGGTTGGCTGTACGGCTGGGTATGGAAGCAAGCAGTGACGCGCGCCGGGCCGTGGACGGCGCAGTACGTGATCCTGTCGGCGCTTTCGATTTACCTGGTGATGCAGACGATGGAGGCAGTGATCTTCCGCTCGCTGCTGCTCTCAATTCCCTGCTGGCTGACGTGGCGTTGGGCGCTGAAGGCGCCTGTGACACCCGCGCAGCGTACCGGAGAGTCGCGTACCGCTGCCGTTCCGAATCGGCTACCGGATGGTCTACAGGAGGTGCAACGTGCTTGAAACTGCTTCGACATTTGCCTCGGCGGCCCACGAAGGCCGTGCCCCCGTACGCAGAGCCTGCCGGGTTGCCGTGATCTGGATTGACTGGTATCCCTACCATGTTGCGCGCTTTCGCGGCTTGGCCGGCCACCCGGAGCTTGTCGGTGAGGTGGCGGGCATTGAGCTGGTAGGTGGCGTAGGCGTCCATGCCGGCCTGCGCTTCCGCGAGGAGCTGCCGGAAGATCTGGCGCACAATGTGCACACGCTGCTGCCGGGCACGAACTGGGCAGATGCCGGACAGATGCGCTTGGCGTACCTGCTGTGGCGAAAGCTGGACGAGCTGAACCCGAAGGTAGTGCTGGTACCCGGCTATTACACTCTGCCTGCCATAGCGGCCGCGCTGTGGGCGCGTCTGCACAGGCGCAAGGGCGTGCTGATGACAGAGAGCACTCGCGAGGACCACACGCGGTCGCGCTTCAAGGAAGCGGCAAAGGGCTTGGGGGTCCGTGCGCTGTTCCCGTGGGCAGTAGCCGGGGGCCGCCGCCACCGTCACTACCTGGCCGCGCTGGGTTTTCCTGCATATCGCACGATGCGCTTCTACGACGTGGTAGATAATGCGGGGCTTGGGCGGGCCGCAACCCAGTTGCGCCGCACCGGGCGCAGGGGGCACGCGGACTATGGGCTCCCGGAGCGCTACTTTCTGTACGTCGGACGGCTGGCCCCTGAAAAAAACATCGGCGGTCCGGGCGGTCTTCTGGGAGCGTACCTCGCTTACCGTAACGTGGGCGGCCGGTGGCCTCTGGTGCTTGTCGGCGACGGCCCGGAGCGGGAGACGCTTGCACGGCAGGCTGCGAACTCGCCCTATGCAAAGGACATCCATTTTGCCGGGCACAAGGGCTCAGCGGAACTTGGCCCGTACTACGCCTTTGCCGGCTGCTTTGTGCTGCCCAGTAGCCGCGAACCCTGGGGGCTGGTGGTGAATGAAGCCATGGCCTGCGGGCTGCCTGTCATCGTTTCAAGCAGCTGCGGCTGTGCTGACGACCTGGTAGCGACCGGGCACAACGGTTTCACTTTCGACCCGGCTCGATCCGGCGAGCTGCAGGCTTCGCTCCTTGCAATGGAGGCGCTGACTCCGCACGAATGGGCGCACATGGGCTCGCTGTCGCTGGAACGGATTCAGGATTACTCGCCCGAAGCATTCGGCGCGGAGATCGCCGGCATTGCCTATGCGGATATTACATCCGGCACAGTGGCCGCGCGCCGCCCCGCGTAAGTGCACCGGAGGAACAAAACCGTGTCACTGAAGCTACTGAACCTGCCGAACGTACTGAATTTGTGGAACCGCCATTTCGATGCAAGGAGCTATGCATGCCGGCACAACTTGAAATGCCCAAACAGGCCAGTGCAGGGGCAATGGAGCACGTGCTGCCGGGGATGCTGCGAGGCACGTTCATGACAGTGACAGCGGCTCCAACGCGCGTGCACAGCAATTGGCTCAGCGTGGTGACACACCTTGAGCCTAAGTACGGCGGACTGAGCACAGTGGTGCCGCAGCTGGCCTCGCTGCTCTCAGAAAGCGATCGGTTCCATATCGACCTGGAAGCCTTTTGCCTTTCGGGGGAACGCTATCTGCCGCCGACCAACGGCAATGTTTCCGTTTCCTACTGGACCACCAGCCGGAGACAGTGGCTGCTGGACCGCTCGCTTACCAGGGTCTTCCGGCGCAGCGTGGCGGGAGCCGACGGGGTACATATCCATGGGCTATGGGAGCAGAGCACGCTGATTGCGGCACGCAGCGCGCGCGCCCTACGCAAGCCGTACATCGTTTCAGCGCACGGCATGCTGGAGCCGTGGGCACTGGGTAATAGCCGCTTGAGGAAACAGGTCTATGCGGCATTGTTCGAGCGCGGCAATCTCCGGGGTGCCGCCTGCCTCCATGCGCTCACCGAGGCGGAGGCGCACAATTACCGGGCGTTCGGCAGCAAGGGGACGCCGATTGCCGTCATTCCCAATGGCGTGGAGGTACCGGAGGCTCTCAGCCCGGACCTGTTTCTGGAAGCCTTTCCTGCGGCGCGCGGCAAGCGTCTGATTTTGTTCCTGGGCCGGCTGCACCCTAAAAAGGGCCTCGATTTGCTGACCCGCGCATGGGGGAGCCTAGCTGCGTCACACCCCGATGCCTGCCTGGTGTTGGCCGGTCCGGCCGAAGACAGTACCAGCGCGGAACTCGAACAATTTGCGGCCCGGCCGGAGCTTGCCGGCCGGGTACTGCTGACGGGCATGCTGGAGCGCCCGCTGGCCTGGAGCGCGCTGGCGGCAGCGGAGTGCTTTACCCTGCCCTCGTTTTCAGAAGGCTTGAGCGTGGCCGTGCTTGAAGCTATGGGTGCGGGCCTGCCGGTGATTGTGACCCGGAACTGCAACCTGCCGGAAGTGGAGGCGCACGCCGCAGGCCGGCAAATCCGCGCCGACGCAGGCGAGCTCCAGGAGGCGCTCGGGGAGTGCCTGCGCAACTCTCCCGAAAAGAATCGGGAGATGGGCCGCCGCGGGGCGACGTTGGTGGCCGAACGCTACAGCTGGAAAGTAGTCGCGGAGCAGATGGCCGAGCTCTACACCTGGGTCCAGGGCGGCGCCCTGCCGCATAGCTTCGAGTTGCAATCGTCGGGGAGCCTATGAGCACGATACGTTTGGGTCGCTATGACAATTCGTGGTACCGGCCGGGCCGCTCGCGCCTGTGGCAGGCGGCATGGTTCTTCCTGGGCCTGCCGGTGCTGCGCGCCTCGCTGATTCCCTCGTCCGGCTTGCGGGTCCGGCTGCTGCGGCTGTTCGGCGCAAGTATCGGCACGGGCGTGATCATCAAGCCGGGTGTGCATGTCAAGTACCCCTGGCATCTCGCGGTCGGCGATCACTGCTGGATCGGCGAAGAGTGCTGGATCGACAACCTGACCACGGTGCGGCTCGAAGGGAACGTATGCCTGTCGCAGGGCTGCTACCTGTGTACCGGCAACCATGACTGGAAGGACCCGAACTTCGGCTTGATGGTCGCGCCCATTGTGCTGGGTGACGGAGCTTGGGCCGGGGCGCGCGCGGTGCTGATGCCGGGCGTGGTGCTAGGCGAGGGTGCGGTGGCGGCGGCGGGCAGCGTCGTTTCCAAGAGCATTCCCGCCTTTGAAATCCATGCTGGGAACCCTGCGCAGTTCGCCAAGCAGCGCCGCCTGCGCGCGGATACCGCAATTGTTGAAACCTTTCCCGTCCATCTGGAGGTAGCGCAGTGAGAGTGTTACTGATGAACCAGTTCTTCTGGCCGGATTCTGCCGCGACCAGCCAGCTATTAACCGATTTAGCCGTCGGCATGGCGGAGCAGGAGCATGAAGTCCACGTCATCTGCGCGGACGGCACCTACGCCGCAGGTGCTTCCGGGCCGCCGCCGGCTGCGGTCATCCACCGGGTGCGCACACTGCCGTTTACCCATGGTGTGTTGGGCCGGGTGCTGTCGTACCTGAGTTTCTACCTGGGCGCGTTGTGGCTCGGACTTCGGGGGCCGCGCCCGGACATGGTGGTGACGCTTACCACGCCGCCGCTGCTGCCGCTGCTCGGTACCCTGATCCAGGCTGCCCGGGGCTCGCGCCATTTTATCTGGGAGATGGATGTGTACCCGGATGTGGCCGTGAGCTGCGGCTACTTCAGGGCCGGTGGTGTGCTCGAACGTGGAGTGGGCCTGCTGGCGGACTTCTCGCGCCGCCGGGCTGACGGCATCCTGGCGCTGGGTGAGTGCATGCGAACTCGGCTGGTTGCGCGCGGCGTGGAACGCGACAAAATCATGGTTGCGGAAAACTGGGCGGATGGGAATGCGATTCAGCCGATGCCGCGCCCCGGGAACCAAAAAGAGCTGGTGGTACTATACTCGGGCAATTTGGGCCTGGCGCACGATACGGAAACCATTGCCGCGGCCATGTCGGCGCTGAACGATATCGACGGCTTCCGCTTCATCTTCACCGGGGGCGGTCCGCGGCGTCGCCGACTCCAGGACTTTTGCGAACAGCAAGCACTTCGCTCCGTCGAGTTCCGCTCGTATGTGCAGCGTATGAGCCTTGGGGAAAGTCTGGGTGCGGGGGACATCGGCCTAGTTACCCAAAAGGACGCATGCTGCGGCATGGTGGTGCCCAGCAAGGTGTACGGGCTACTTGCCGCGGGCCGGCCAGTCCTGTTCATCGGGCCGGCGGATGCTACGCCTGCGCGCATCATCCGCCGGTTTCATTGCGGCTGGCACATCGCGTGCGGCGATATTGAGGCTTTAACAGCACTGCTCAAGCGGCTTGCCGGGGATCGGGTGGCCGTTCATGCCGCGGGCTGGCAGGCGCGGCAGGCGCTGGTGGACCATTACGACCTGCCTGTCGGTGTGGCTCGTATCTGCGAACTGCTTGGGCTCAATCCTCCGCTCGCCGAAATGGAACCTGTCTTTACGCAGGATCAGGGTGAAGAACTGCGTACCGGAACTCACAGCTAGATTCAACCTTGCGGGCGCTTTCGCCTGCATAGAACATATAAAAACAAGGTGCCTTCCATGCATGCGGCCATAGCTCTCGGACTGATCGCATTTACGCTTTGCCTTATCACCACGCCTCTATGCCGCAACCTATTTTTGCGGCTTGACATCGTCGACCGCCCGGATGATGTGCGCAAGCTGCACAGGAAGCCGATTCCGCGCGTGGGCGGTATCGCTATCGCCTTCTCCTATGTGCTAGCTCTGATATTGCTGCTCGCAGTAGCACCGCATGGGGCACGCCTCTTTATCCGGCACAA
Source organism: uncultured Acidobacteriaceae bacterium (assembly GCA_964237325.1). Lineage (GTDB taxonomy): Bacteria > Acidobacteriota > Terriglobia > Terriglobales > Acidobacteriaceae > EB88. The sequence continues at coordinate 13,163 of CAXSHS010000051.1, forward strand.
AACTCTTCTGCTGTCGCTGCTGGGACCGGCGGCGCTGGTCTTTGTCACAGGTCTGGTGGATGATCTAGTGGGCCTGCGCCCCCGCAACAAGCTGGCGGGGCTGGCTGTTGCCGCTTCCCTTGCGGTTGCTATGGGCGCACGCATTACCCTTATCGGCAGCCATCCTGTCGCGGACTGGATTTCCATTCCGCTGAGCATCTTTTGGCTGCTGGCCTGCAGCAATGCATTGAACCTTATCGATGGTCTTGACGGCCTGGCTGCCGGGGTCGGCCTATTCGCAACGCTTACCACCCTGCTTGCGGCCGTTCTTCAGGGCAATACCGGGCTTGTCATGGCCACAATCCCGCTCGCTGCCTGCCTACTGGCCTTTCTGCGCTACAACTTCAACCCTGCCTCGGTGTTCCTGGGTGACAGCGGCAGCCTGACCATCGGATTTCTGCTTGGCTTGTTCGGGCTGATCTGGAGTCAGAAGTCGGCGACCTTCCTCGGCATGGCTGCGCCCATGATGGCGCTGGCCCTGCCGCTGCTCGATGTGTGCCTGTCCATCGGACGACGTTACCTGAGCCGTAAGCCCATTTTCGGGGCCGACCGCGGCCATATTCACCATCGGCTGCTTGCGCTGGGCTTTACACCGCGCGGCGTGGCGCTCATCCTGTACGGCGTTTGCGGTATCGCGGCTATGTTTTCGCTTTTGTACAACGTGCTCAGCTACAGGTTTCAGGGTGTCACGGTCATTTTATTCTGCGGGCTCATTCTTCTTGGGGTTCACAGGCTCAAATATGCCGAGTTCTCTGTCGTGCGTGAGGTCATGTCACGTCGCACCTTTACCCGTGTTCTGCATGAGCGGGTTTACCTCGACGGCTTGAAGCGATCCATGGAACAGGCCCAGACGCTCGATGCCTGCTGGCGCATTGTCCATGCCACATGCAATGACCTGCGCTTTGCCTCGGTGGAGATGGACTTTGCCGGCAGCTTCTATGCGGGCATTCTTAACACCGGCACCGAAGAGCCATCATGCATCATGACGCTGTCGCTGGGAGGGCGCGGCAAGCTGAATCTGACCCGCAGCGACGACGGCCACGCGCCCATGTTGATGATGCCCGCCCTGCGCACCTTGCAGGAGAGCTTCCGCATCAAGCAATTCACTTTACTCGGCGATGCGGAAGATGCCCTGCAAACAGAAAACGTCCGCAGTGTTGCTTAATGGCTGCGTGCCGCCTGGTATATCTGCACCACCACCGGGTTGTTGGCCTGCCAGTAGTCCGAATGCACCATCAGGATGTCGCCGCGCCGCACCGCATCCGTGAGCTGGGGCGTATACGCGGCGAGCTTTGCCGGGTCTACATCGTTGACCAGATTGACGCTGAAGGCATGAGGATAATAGCTGTACACCAGGGGGTCCGTTCCCAGGTCTGTGTGGAACAGAAAGCTCTGGAACGGCGCCGTGTAGGCATAGTGTTTGGGCGTGCTTTCCTCGGGTGCGATCAGCGAGTCGGGCAGTTGCGCCTGCAACCTTGCGAAGATGTCTGCCGACAGTACGGCACCATCTGTCTCTACACTTGAGTCAACGTAGAACAACGTCGCACCCCAACGGTCATGCGCAAAGCTCATCTTGCGGAGCAGTTCGGTGTATACCTGGTCATCCGTCAGGTACACCTGCTGCGCGGTTTTATCCGCGTTTACCGTGAAGTGCTGCGGGCGTACGCAGACGCCGACCCTGAAGCCTGCATCATGGATGGTCCGGAAATAAGCATCGTCCAGCTTCATGCCGTTGTAAGGTGAGGCTTGCCCGCTGACTACCGACTCCATTTCAGGCGAGAGCTGCGCGATCTGGTCGGGCGCGCAGGCGTAACTCGTGGACTGCGGGTACTGCTCGCCTTCGATGTCCCAAGTAATCGCACCCTGGGCGTTGAGTCTCTGCAGGTTCCCCACAATGCTTGCTGCCTGCCCCAGCACCCGAGCCTGAAAGGCACTAAGCCCGGCAGCCGTGGTTACGTCGAAGTCCCCGGCATTGCTGTCATTGAAGTAGCGGCGAGGATTATTGGGATAGCCGCCCGGCTGTGCAGGGTTCCCCTGCGGCGAGCTCGCCAGGTACACCGTTCCGATAATGCGACGATCGGTCCATTGCAGCTTTGCAGGCCAGGCTTGCTGCCAAGCCTGAAAGACATCGGCGGCAAGGCCGGCTGCCGGTGTGCCGGAAGGGGCAAAGCGCAGCGAAACTGTCTGGACATCTGTATGGCCCGGCAGTACGGGGCGGTCGTTGTGAGGCTGGAAAACGGCGAGATTGTCAGGAGTCGTGCCGCTGATGAGCGGCGTGTAGGCGTTGGCGGAACCGGCCGGCTGGAATCCACTGTAAAGCGGCAAGGTAGCGGTGGGAACTACCGCTGCGACCTCACCGGTGCCGTAGTCAGCTAGCGTAACGCTTGGTCCAGTGGTATTGAAGGTCAGTTGCTCGGCATTGGGATCTCCGAAGCCCGTCGGCAGTTTGGGGAAATGCAAAGCAAAGGGGTAGATCGTTGCACCGTCGAAGATGATGCCGGAGTTCTGAGAGTTGGTGGTGGTTACGACCAGGTTCAGCGTGTTGCCGGACTGGCTGAACGCAGTGCTGATAGACCCCCACGTGAAGTTATAGGTCCAGGTATGCGTCGTGGGATTCCAGCTGCGACCGTTGTTGACTTCGCCCCAGCCGTACTGCCCTTGCGTCAGCACATTGCCCTGGAGGTCAGTCGCCTTCATGTGCCAGATATGAAAAGCGTCGGACGGCGTCTGGCTTATGTTCTCCAGCATTACACCATTGTAGGTAATCTGCTGGATGCCGTTGTCTCCGTAGGTGACCGCAAGCGGCGACTGGGCATGGGTGCGCAGCGAAACAGCAGAGATACCTGCCAGCACCGCCAGCAGAATGGGAAGGGAGATGCGTCTCATGAGTGTGCCTCGCTGCATGCGTAAAGCTGTTTTCCTATCCCTGTGGAGTCACACAAAGCTGTGACCTGCGACTTTTGCGGAAAGCCGTGCAAGCTTTTATGGTTCCTCTACAGAGGAAAACGGCTCCAGCCGTTTCGCAGCGATCATACCCGACTCCTGCCAAAAGAAAAAAGCACTATCGTCACTGAACATCTTCGGCTCGGCAGCCGATATGGAAAGTACCCGCAAATTGGCCGGGCTGCGAGGGTCGGCTGTTAAAAACATATGAAGGAGAGTGATGGAGCAGCGGGGTACATGGCAGATCCTGGATGTGGGCAGCATCTGGATGAAGGAGTTCGCCTCCGCGCTCGCGCAGCGTGTGCCGGTGGTCGCGTGGAACCCGGTGATGCGCTATACAGGGGTGTTGCAGGATTGGCAGCGGTTAGAGACCCTGGCGCAGCCTCCGCTTGAAATCACGTACTACCCGCTGCAGCGGGGCTATGCGCGCCGCGAGATGCGATGGATTGTTCAGTTTGAAGATGCGGTGCTGCGACGTTTACGCTCGTGCTGTGAGGACCCGAAGAACTCTCCGCTGATTTGCTCTACGCCGTTCTACGCGCCAGTTGCTGATAAGTGGCCTGGACCGGTGGTGTACTACGTTACTGACCTGACTGCGGGCTATGACGGCCTTGACTCCGGGCAAGTGATCGCGCTGGACCGTCGCATGTGCCGAGTCGCAGTTGCCGTGTGCCCCAACTCGAACCGGTTGGCGGACTACCTGAAGACGAAAGCTGGCTGCGATCCTGCCAAAATCACAGTAGTGCCCAACGCCACGCGCGCAAACAACCTGGCACCCGCGCCGCTGCTTGCGCCCGATCCGCTGCCGTCCGACATCGCGCATCTGCCTCGTCCTATCGCTGGAGTTATCGGCAATCTTGCTGCCAATATGGATTGGGAGCTGCTGGCCGGCGCTATGCGGCAGAACACTTTGAAAGTTTCGTGGGTTTTTGTCGGGCCTACATCCATGCCGATCGCCGACCCGGCACAAGCTGAAGCTCGAGCATGGGTGATGCAGCACGGGCACTTCGCCGGAGCCAAGCCTTATGGTGAACTGCAGGGCTATGCACGGTGCTTTGACGTAGCGGTGCTGCCTTATCGCAAGAAGGAACCGACCTATTCCGGCAGCTCGACACGATTTTATGAGCATCTGGCTGCCTGCCGTCCTATGCTTGCCACCCGCGGCTTTGCCGAGCTGCTGGAGAAGCTCCCACTGCTGGAACTGGTCGATACTCCAGAAGAACTGCTGCAGGGGCTTGCCCGGCTGCATGCGCTTGGCTACCGCGACGGCATTGAGGAAGCCCGTTGGGAAGCAAGCAGGGACGGTACCTGGGAGCGGCGGGCCGAAACCTTGATGAGGACGCTGCAATCGGTAAGACCCTCTTCTAACTCTTTCAAAACCGTGTCGTCCTGAGCGGCAACTGACGCGCAAGCGTCCGTTTCAGTCGAAGGACCTGCTTTTGCCTTTGACTTTTGCGCTTGCACCCGCAAAAAGCAGGTCCTTCGGCTCCGCTCAGGATGACACCGGGTATTAGCTTGCAGTTTTCACATACACGCTCAGGGTCATATCCTTTTCTGCGTGAAGGTACTTGCTACAGCACTTTTTACCTGCCCTTCATGTGCATGAGTTTGAATGCGTCTTGCAGCCGGCTTTCCGGCGCACCGGGCTCCCTAGTATTGGGAGCGACTCAGGCAAGCCCACGCAGAACGACCGCAAACTACAAGGACGGCTCATGAACATCGGATATTTCAAGAAGGGGTGTGCATCGCTTGCCTTGCTGGCGATTCTGCAGCCCGGATTCGCACTGGCGCAAACATCGGCCCCCGTCACCATCGCACCGCCATCGAGCGGCACGGTACAGCAATATGTCATCACTCCGGTGCAGGAAGCGAACCTGACCCAGGCTCAAAAGCTTGCTTTGCTGCAGAAGAACATCAAGTATGTGTTTGTGCTGTTCCAGGAGAACCGGTCGTTCGACTTCTATTTCGGCACCTATCCGGGCGCGGACGGTCTTTTCTCAAGCCCGGCATCGCAGACACCGGGTCTGACGCAGCCAATCGTGAACACGGACGGTACGGTCGGAACCATTTCAGCCTTCCGCATCCCGCTGAACATTACTGATGCAAAAGGCAACACGGTGCCAATCTATCCATCGGATACGGATTCGGTCAATCACTCGCACACTGCCTATGAGACCAAGATCGACCTGCAAGGCGGCGTGACCAAGAACGACGGCTACGCGATTACGGAAGAAGGTGTGACGCTCACCAACGGCGTTCCTTCGCGCATTCCGACACTCGCACAGAAGCAGATGGGCGAGCTGGTAATGGGGCATGTGGACTGCAACACCGCGCCGATCCTGTGGAACTATGCCGATCGCTTTACCCTGTTCGACAACTTTCACCAGACGGTTCTGTCGGCATCCACGCCGAACGCCATCGCCATGGTGGCCGGGCAGTCGGGTGAGACCCAGTGGGTGAAACATCCGGAAGAAAGTACGAAGAATGTCAGCAATGCGCTCGGCGGCAACGGGGTACCGGTGGTCAGCGACGGCGACCCGTTCTGGGGCTCGCAGCTGGATGTGACGACAGGACCCAACCGGCAGCCTGCCAACCCGCCCAGCAAAACACCTGAGCTCAACCTGACCTTCGCCAGCCTCCCGCTGTCGTTCATGGGTTCGGCAATTGAGACCACCGTGCAAACCGACACGCAGCCGACTGACTTGACGGATGTAGAAAAAGACATTGCGGAGATCGCAGGCAATGGCGTGAAGCCCACTAACTGGGGCTGGTATGAGCAGGGCTACGATCACGAATTTGACGACGCGGCAGGAGCAGCTTCGCACGCCGACTACATCCCGCACCACAACGGACCGCAGTATTTCGGCTATGTGTCGAATAACCCGGCTGTCAACTCGCACCTGCACGGCTTGTCCGACTTTGCAGTTGATGTATTCAACAAGCGGCTACCGGCCGACGGCGGCGTGTTCTACGTGCGCGGCGGCTACAACAACATCCAGGGCCTGAGCCCAGTAGACCCAAACCCGAAGCTGGCCAAGGTATTCAACGGCAGCGACGACCACCCGGGCTACTCTGACGTGCAGATTTCAGAAGCGCTGGTCGCGGACGAAGTGAATCTGATTACCTCAAGCCCCTACTGGCCGCAGAGCGCAATCATCATCACTTATGACGAGACGGACGGCATTTACGACCATGCGCCCGAAGTAATTCGTAACTACGACTCGTTCGGCCAGCCGCTTGACCAGGGCCCACGCATCCCGACCATTGTGATCTCGCCTTACAGCGTGGCGCATGCTGTGGCGCACGAGGCTGACGAGCATAGCTCGGTGATCAAGTTCATCAACGAGCTGTTTGGACTGGAGCCGCTGGCGAACCTGCCGGATGAGAAGCAGGCGCGGCTGGATGGTCAGACTCTATTTGGCCAGGCGCAACTGGGGCCTGCAGATGCCGGTGTCTCCGGAGTGGGCGACATGTTCAGCGCGTTTGATAACAACCGCCTGAGCGGCGCCGCGCCGGTACTACCTGCAAACTACGCGCAGATTGAGGAGACCCTGGTCAACACGTTCCCGCAGGGCGGCAACAACGGTTGTCAACTTCTGCATATCACGCCGACCGATACCGGTCTGCCGAACCCGGTACCTGTTGACTTCAACCCGCGGCCAAGCTCGACGCCCGGTACTCCCACCTCGGGCACCTGGACTCCGTAACTGTAAGGTCCCGGCATTTCACTCTATTGACGTGGGGACCAGGAAATCCGGTCCCCATCACTTTGCAGAGATTTTATGAAAATGATTGTTCTTGTATTTCTTGCACTTCTTGTTGCGCATAGCGCCGTTGCCAGTCCGGTCCTTGACAGAGTTCACGCAGCGAAATCTCTTTCCTGCGGTGTCATCAAGGAGGAAGAGGACTACTCCCGCGCAACCGATCACGGCAACCGGGCAGCTTTCGACCTTGATATGTGCAAGGCGATAGCGGTGGCAACGCTTGGAGCAGGCGCACACTTCACGATCAGCGTGTTTCCGGATGAGCCGGCAGGCGTCAAGGCGCTGCGTGAGGGCCATATCGACCTGCTGCCGTCTGCCAGCCCGACCGTCGCGAACACAGCCGGGGGCTTGTCCTTTGGACCGATCAGTTTGTATGACGGCGAAGGCCTGATGATTTCCAACAACGCGGCTAACGCCAAGGCTGTCCGGGAGCCGAAAGACTTGGCAGGCAAGAAGATCTGCTTCGTTATTACCAGTGCAAGCGAGACCGGTTTACGCGAGTTTGCAGCGCGGGAGAAGATCACCTACATCTGGTTCCCGTTCTCTGAAGTCGG
>CAXSHS010000052.1:0-20283 GCA_964237325.1 uncultured Acidobacteriaceae bacterium
GTCCCTACATTCACGTGCGGCTTGCTGCGGTCAAACTTTTCCTTGCCCATGACTTCCTAGCTCCAATCCATTTTGTATGTCGCAGGTCCTGACGGACCCAAAATCGAATCTGTATTACTTACGGCTTTCACCCTGGTTGCGCCCGATAATCTCTTCCGAGATGAACCTCGGTGCCTCTTCGTAGCGTGCAAACTGCATCGAGTAGCTGGCACGACCCTGCGTGCTCGAACGAATGTCGTTTACATAGCCGAACATTTCTTTCAGCGGCACCATCGCTTTGATCAGCTGGGAGCCGCCGACATGTTCCATGCCCTCAATTCGTCCGCGCCGCGAGTTGATGTCGCCGATGATTGTGCCCATATGCTCTTCAGGCACCGTGACTTCTACAGCCATCATCGGCTCAAGCAGCACCGGACTTGCTTTGCGGGCGGCTTCCTTGAACGCCATGGAACCGGCAATCTTGAATGCCATTTCATTGGAATCAACATCGTGGTAGCTGCCGTCGTAGAGCACTGCCTTGAAGTCCACCATCTCGTAGCCGGCCAGAATGCCGCCGTGCAATGCCTCGCGGATTCCCTGCTCTGTAGGCTTGATGTACTCTTTCGGCACCACGCCGCCCTTGATTGCATCGACAAACTCGAAACCGCCGCCAGGATCGTTCGGCTCCAGCCGAATTCTCACATGCCCGTAATTGCCCGAACCGCCAGTCTGCCGGATGTACTTGCCTTCAGCCTCGGCGATCTTGCGAATGGTTTCGCGGAATGCCACACGAGGCTCGCCTACATTTGCCTCTACTTTGTGCTCGCGCTTCATGCGATCGACCAGGATCTCAAGGTGCAACTCGCCCATTCCCGAGATAATTGTCTGTCCGGACTCGTGATCGGTACGCACCTTGAACGTCGGGTCTTCATCGGACAGCCGCGCCAGCGCCATGCCCATCTTTTCCTGGTCTGCCTTGGTCTTCGGCTCAATGGCTACTGAGATAACCGGCTCCGGAAAGTCGATCGCACTAAGCGCTACCGGATCGGATGGCGAACAAAGCGTATCGCCGGTCTTGATGTCCTTCAGACCGACACACGCGCAGATATCGCCTGCATAAATCTCAGTAATATCCTCACGCTTATTCGCGTGCATTTTGACTAGGCGCCCAATACGCTCAGTCTTCCCTGTGCGCGGGTTCGTGATGGTATCACCCGTTTTGAGATACCCCGAATACAAGCGAATGAATGCCAGCTTGCCGAACGGATCGTTAATCAGCTTAAAAGCAAGCGCCGAAAACGGTGAGGTGTCTTCTGTCTTACGCACCAGCTCAATGCTTGCATCCGACGGATCAAACCCGATCAGCGGCGGCAGATCGAGCGGGCTTGGCAGATAATCGACAACAGCATCAAGTAGTGTCTGTACACCCTTATTTTTGAATGAAGAACCGCATAATACCGGGAACACCTTCATATCAATGGTAGCTTTACGCAACGATTTTTTGAGCTCGGCGGCAGTCGGGGTTTCACCTTCGAGAAACTTGTGCAGCATATCGTCGTCATTCTCGGCGACAGACTCTACCAGTTGCATGCGGAAGGCTTCCGCTTTTTTCAGCAGGGCAGCCGGAATCTCTTCAACTGTATACTCCGCGCCCATGGTCTCGTCACGCCAGACAATCGCGCGCATTTCAACCAAGTCAATGACACCAGCGAATTTTGCTTCGGCCCCAATCGGAATCTGGATCGCTACAGGACGTGCGCCCAATCGCTTGCGAATAGTTTCAATGACATATTCAAAATCAGCGCCAGCCTTGTCCATTTTATTGACAAAACAGATACGCGGTACCTTGTATTTGTCGCCTTGACGCCAAACGGTCTCAGACTGCGGCTGCACACCGGAAACGGAATCGAACAGAGCTACGGCACCATCCAGAACGCGAAGCGAACGCTCTACCTCTGCGGTAAAGTCCACATGACCCGGCGTATCGATAATGTTGATTCGAATGTTGTTCCAGGTGCAAGTAGTTGCAGCCGACGTGATGGTGATGCCGCGCTCCTGCTCCTGCTCCATATAATCCATGGTGGCGGTGCCTTCATGCACTTCACCAATCCTATGTGTAATACCGGTGTAAAACAGAATGCGCTCGGTTGTCGTGGTCTTTCCGGCATCGATGTGCGCCATGATCCCGATATTCCGGCAGCGATTTAATGGTACTTGACGAGCCATGGTATCTCTCTTTGCATCTCGCGCCTTCTCGACGCCTGTTGTGGTGCTTGATTTCGTGCTTACCAGCGATAGTGCGCAAAGGCCTTGTTGGCTTCGGCCATGCGGTGGATATCTTCCTTCTTCTTCATGGCCGCACCGCGCCCGTTTGCCGCATCCAGTAGCTCGTTCGTCAGCTTGTCGATCATGCCTTTTTCGCCGCGCGCCCTGCCGTAGGTCACCAGCCAGCGAATTGCAAGAGATGTCCGACGCTCCGGGTTGACTTCAATCGGCACCTGGTAGTTGGCACCGCCCACACGTCGACTTTTAACTTCAAGCAGCGGCTTGCAGTTTTCCACTGCCTTCTTGAACAGCTTCAAAGCTTCATCGCCGCCCTTTTGCTCAAGGTTTGTCATGGCGGTATAGAAGATGCCTTGCGCAGTTGACTTCTTGCCGCCCCACATCATCGAATTCACAAACTTGGTAACCAGCGTGGACTGATAGATTGCGTCCGGCACCACTTCCCGCTTCGCTACATGACCTTTTCTAGGCATTGGTTCCGCTCTTTCTTTGCTTTATTTCCTACGTCGACTGCGGCACAATATCCGGCTCGCTATAACCTGCCACGGAGCTTTAGCACATCCCGCGCGGCCGCTCAATGCAACCGGCTCTACTTCTTTTTACCTGCGGCTGCCGGCACACCGGCCTTGGCCCGCTTGGCACCGTACTTCGAGCGACTCTGCTTACGACCGGCCACACCGACCGAGTCGAGAGTTCCACGAACTACGTGGTAGCGCACACCCGGTAAGTCCTTCACACGCCCACCGCGAATCAGCACGATGGAGTGCTCCTGCAGGTTGTGCCCGATACCCGGGATGTACGTTGTAACCTCAATGCCGTTGGTCAAACGGACGCGTGCAACCTTGCGTAACGCCGAGTTCGGCTTTTTCGGGGTTTGTGTATACACACGCGTACAAACACCGCGGCGTTGCGGCGAACCCTGCAAGGCAGGCGATGCTGTTTTGTACCGCGGCGCCGTGCGCCCCTTACGAACCAACTGACTGAATGTAGGCAAAATGCCACTCCTTCACAAATACATGAGCAAATCGCAGGCGCGAACGCCGCAAATTCATACCGGCAGGGCAGTTTGCCTGCACGGTTAATCTCCCTGAAACCAGGGTTGCAACAAATACTTCAGCGAATGACCCCGACGGTGACTACGCGTTCCCCTCACACTCTTATGAGTCAAGGTGGAAGCTCGGCTCCGTTTCGCTGGTCTTATCCCCCATAGCCCGCTAAGGTAGCGGGTGTCGAAGGCATATATGAATGCCAGTTCAGCAATCTTTCCGCTGAACCATGGCTCCGGTTCTACAAACCGCCGAATTCCACGGGTAGACTGACCGGAATGCTATGAACCAAGTGCTACAAAATTGGCTGCCTGCAAGTCGTTAGACCATCACTCAAAGTAGACGCACCCCAAGATGCCGCAGAACCTAAGAGTAGCAAGAGCAGGAGCGACCGTCAATGCCGCAACCATAAAGCATGCAAATACTCTCCCAGTTGAGAGAAGTTTTATTGCACATTGCAAAAGTACACTGGGAAAGCGCATCCGCATGGGACGGCGCTGCTACTATCCATGCCATGCCCTTTGCCCACATCCCCCTTCGCACCGGCCTGTTGCTTGCTCTTACATTGCCTTCTGCCTTGGACCTTGCCCAGGCGCAAACCCGGCCTGCCTCCGCAACAGGCACCCTGCTAGCGCAGCTGCGTCAAACCAAACGAGTCGGCGATGTGGCCATTCGCCCGGACGGCAAAGTGCTTGCCATGGATCTCCCGGACGGCCTGACTGTAGTTCCGGTAGGCAGTACTGGTACTGGGCATATGGTTGCACTATGCCCCGGCGGTAAAACGGACAGCAAAGCGCAAATTAGCGGCCTCTCCTGGTCGCCCGACAACACGCACCTGGCAGTGCTTGCAAGCTGCGGCAATAATCTCCAGGTCCTGCTTACCACTGCCGAGGCCGGAGCCAAGCCGCATGTGCTCGCCTCTGTTCACGGCTTTGCCAAAGGTATTGAGTACGCGCCGGACGGCAAATCGCTCGGCATCCTGTACGTCGAAGGTGCGACCCGGCCTTCGGGCGCGCTTGCCGCCATGAAGCCTCCATCGGGCGAAATCGGCGTTGAAGGCCTTGAAGTACAGCGCGTGGCAAGCATCGACGCGCAAACCGGCAAGCTTGAGCCGATCAGCCCGGCCGGGCTCCACGTCTATGAGTTTTCCTACTCACCCGACTCGCGGCAGCTTGCCTATGTCGCAGCAGCGCCGCCAGGTGAAAATAATTGGTGGATCGCCAAGCTCTACACGCAGCCGGTAAGCGGAGGCGAGCCCGAAGTCATCCTCGATCCGAACACTGTTGAGGGTTCACTGCACGGCCTCCAAGTCGCTGTCCCGCGCTGGTCCCCGGACGGCTCCAAAATCGCGCTCATCGGCGGCCTTATGAGCGACCAGGGCGCAACCGGCGGTGACTTGTACCTGCTGCCTGCCGACGGCTCCGCACCGCCGGTCAACTGGACCAAGGGCGCGACTTCTACTGTGCAATGGCTGCAGTTCCTACCCGACGGCAAGCTGGTGGCTACTGAGATCGAAGGCGGCCACGAGCGCGTAGACCAGCTCAGCTTTACCTTCCCACCTGATTTTAAGGCTCCGGGCGGTACGCGGGTTGACGTTCGCAATCAGCTGACCGATACCCCCCTGCAAACCCTGCCTTACTCCATCAGCGATGGACGGCTGGCCGGCTCCTTTGCGCTTTCGCATGACGGTGCGGTGGCTGCCTGGTCCGCCTCCAGCTACGAGGCAGCGCCTGAGGTCTATGCAGGGCCATTCGGCACCATGGTTCTCCCTGCTGTCACACACCTCAACACAGACCAGAAGCATCCCTGGGGCAAAACCGAGTCCATCGAGTGGACCAATGAGAACTTCAAGGTGCAGGGCTGGCTGTTGTACCCGGCGAACTATGACCCGGCGAAGAAATATGGCCTCATCGTCATGGTTCATGGCGGCCCCTCTTCAGCCGTCACACCTCGCTGGCCACGGGCCGGCTTCGGCGCGGCACCGCTGGCTGCCTCGGGCTTCTTTGTACTTGAACCGAATCCACGCGGGTCCTACGGCGAAGGGGAAACCTTCACAGCGGCCAACCGCAAAGATTTCGGCTACGGCGACTTGAGCGATATTCTGGCCGGCGTGGATGCAGTCGAAAAGCGCGTCCCGGCAATCGACGACGCACGACTCGGTATCACCGGCTGGAGCTACGGCGGGTTTATGACCATGTTCGGTGTCACGCAAACACACCGCTTCAAAGCCGCTGTCGCCGGTGCCGGCATCTCTGACTGGCTTTCCTATTATGGTGAAAACTCTATCGACCAGTGGATGATTCCCTTCTTCGGCGCAACCGTCTACAAGGAACCAGCAGTCTACGCCAAAAGCTCAGCCATCAACTACATCGACAAGGTCACCACGCCGACGCTGGTCGTAGTGGGTGACCGTGACGGCGAGTGCCCGGCTCCGCAGAGCTTCGAGTTCTGGCACGCGCTCAAAGCGGCAAATGTACCCACCAGCCTGGTCGTATACCCAAATGAGGGGCATGGCTTCGTCGACCCGGAGCACCAGCGCGATGTCCTTGAGCGATCCATTCGCTGGTTTGATCAATATCTGAAGTAAGGGCAAAAACACGCGTTCACCAAACGCCTTGCTCCAGGCAATGCGAAGACTACAGCAATGTACCTGGCAGGTACAACAAATACCTGCCACACAGTGGCCGCAAGCCGCACAGGCAGTTTCAAGCCTGCGCGGCTTGTACTGTAAACTTTTTGAGCGGGCAACTCTTCTCCGGCACGATCCTCAGCGAGTGAGTGGCAACAACCGTCTGCGCACCATTTCCGGCAGGCGGGGAGGTTTCATGCAGCGGTTTTTCACCCTTGTAGCTTTGCTTTTCATTGCACTTCCGGTAGGCCTTTCGACCACCGGCTGCACGACTAACGTTTCTGCCTATTGCAACAACGCGGGCTACGGTCTCAAGATTACCGATATTTATGCAGTACGTTTGCCTGCCGCGCAGTCCGCAACCGGCATCTCACTCAGCTACGGTCAGTCCACACAGATCGGTACCCTTACAGCTACCAGCTGCAAAGGCACGGTGCTCAGTACCGGTGCTGCGACCTACGGCAGCTCGAATCTACAGCTTGTCGATATCAGCCCCACGGGCATGATATGCGCCGGTACTTGGAACCGAACTAGTCCCGGCGGCATCCCTGACTTTACAGTGTGCTCGGCGCCCAGCACTTCCGGCACAGCGACTGTAACAGGCAGTGTAGGCGGCGTCGCTAGTAATCCCGTCATAGTTTATGTACACCCGCAGGTTTCCGCGATCAATATCGCCACCCCCACTGCCTGTGTTCCAAGCGGTAGCGCATTACCCGGACCAAGTGGCTCAACGGGCACCTTTGTACAGCAAACCACTGCTTTCGGCCAGGATGGCGTGCCGATTGAAGCTGGCGTAATCGGCAATATCAGCTATACCGCGCAAACGCCCTCCATCATCACCATCAACAACACAAACATCCCCACAGGCACCGGGTCCGGCACCGGCAGCGTCAATCCGGCACCGAACGGCTCTGCGGTTGCCAACCAGCCGGGCGGCACCGTAATTACGGCTACCATTGCCGGTACCAGCGGCGACGCTGTAGGAACCAGCTCCGCGGCAGGCTACTTTTACACCTGTCCGCCGCAAACGATCTCGATATCCTTGCCCAGCAGCGCCAGCGATAACGCTGCCGCAACCGGCATCGTTAACATTACGGCAGGCAATCCGCAAACTATCAACTCTGTACTCACTTCTACTTCGTTGAATCCTGATGGGACAACATTAATAACGAATATCACGCCGCTCTCCGGTAACGGCCCTGACTACACCTCGACTCAGCCACAGCAAGTTTCAGTCACAAGTACCGGCACCGTAACCGGCGGTGCCCTGCCCGGTTCAGCCACAATCAGCGGCATCTGCCAGCCCGGCATCGCCACTAGCTCCACGACAAGCGCTTCCAGCAGTTCCAGCTCTGCTACCGGGCTCAACTGCAATCCCACCCCGCTGAACCGCCTGGGAACCTTCGGCACCGGGCTGCCCATTGTGGCGAACCCCATCCGGGTCGTTTCCCAGGGCGTTAACAATTACCAGCTTTGGGCAGCGTCACCCGACTCGCAGCAATTCACTCCATTCGACCTGAGCCTGGGCACGGGCGGCTCGCCCGTCCTGCTACCCTACCCGCCCAACTCCATGGTGCTTGACCCTACCGGCAGCAGCCTCTACTTCGGCTCCTACCGTGAGCTGATGATTTACAACGCCGCCACCAATACACTCGGCACGCAGGATGTTACGGTACCCGGCGTTGTACTCGCCGTCTCTCCCTCAAACAATCAGGTCGTCATCGCCGACCAGCTTCGACAGGTTATCTACCTCTACACGCCGTCGGCAGTCAACACGACCAGCACTACCGGAACCGGCACTTCAACGACTGCCTCCTCTGTCATCAGCACCGGCGGTCTTGCTACGCATGCCGTCTACTCACCTGACGGTAAAAACGTCTACGTCATTGGGCCCAATACACTCTACGTTCACAACGTGGTCAGCGGCTGGAGTACCTACCCGCTCACCGGCGCAAATGCCACTGTCAGTTGCCCGCTCGACAATACCGGCGGCGATCCATTCTGCTCGCCCGATGTTGCCATTACAGTACCTTCAGTAGCAGTGTTCATGACCGGCAGCGCGGTTACAGCACGCTCTTTCTGTCCGGACATCACTACCAACCCGGTCACCTACAACCCGCTTGCAGCCACCGTTACCGGCGACTCTGCCGACCACTTGGCTGCTACCGTCGACGGCAACCATATTCTGGGTGCAAATACGACTCAGGTCTTCGACATCATGCACAGTCCCGCAACGGACGCAAGTCCCTTGATTGCACCTGTCGGTGCTTGCCCAGGCCTTGACAGCGCACCTGGAGCTCTCGGCATTCAGACTACTCTCCGGCAGCTCGCCCTCACCGGCATTACACCTACGCAGATCGACCAGGTGCTTACCTCACCTGACTCTTCCCGCGCTTTCATTACCTACACCGCCGCTACAGGCTCCGGTTTACTTCCTCTCTACACTCCTTCCGCAACACCGGCCACAGCCGGTACTTTGTCCAACATCCAGCTTGCAGCCGGTGCAATCGATCCTTTAGCCGGCGTCTTCAGCAATGACTCAGCTCGCTTTTTTGTCAGCACCTCCGGCGACAACCTGATCCACATCATCAATACCGGCAGCCTGACGGACATCCAGCAGCTCAACCCGCAGCTATTGAGTGCCACCACGGGGCAACTCATCCCGGCACGCTTCATCGTAACTCGGGCTCGTCCAACAATTTAACCTCCCAGTTAATCTCCGCAAAGCCCGCATCCCCAATGCGGGCTTTGCTTTGTACTATCGGCCAACAGCCCCCTTCTGTTCAGCATCAAAAAGAGAATAGAAAGCGAAGGATCTCCCAATGGAAGAATTGCAGAAGAACAGCATGATGGCCCATTTGATCGCGGCACTGGAAGAAGGCAAGGATATCGGTCACTACGGACGGTTAACGTTCGCCATGGTGGCACGCCACTTTCTGGATGAGGCGGAGTTATTGGCAATGCTGACCAAGGATCACGACTTTTCAGAAGCTCAGGCTAGCTTGCTCATCCGCCAGGTGGAAGGGAAAGACTATAACCCACCCAAGCGGGATCGCATTCTGACGTGGCAAAAAGAGCAGGAGTTCCCCATTTGTCCTAATCCGGACGATCCGGACGCCTGCAACGTCTACAAGGATCTGAAGTTTCCGGATCATGTTTTCGAGCACATCCAGAAGTATGTGGAACAAAAAGCAGAATCCGGCTCCTAACAGAAGGTATCAACACGAAAGTACCCTTGGCAGGCGCGTTCCGGCAGATTAGCTTTCGGCATGTATGCCGTTCTTCTCTAAAAATGCGCGCGCTTCCTTGTGGGAGACGAGTTTCGCTTTGCTGGACCGGCTACCCCGCCGGTCTTCGCGCTCTCTTCCCCAGCACCTGCTGACTGGCCGCGCAGGTGAAGAAATGGCCATGTTCTACCTTCGGCGGCATGGGTTTACTGTGATCGCCCACGGCTGGCAGTCGGGACGCGCTCCAGGTGACCTGGATTTGGTCGCTTGGGAGGACAAAACACTTTGTTTTATAGAGGTTAAGACACGGTCAAAGCACGGGATGGCAACTGCCGAGGCTGCGGTTGATAGCCATAAGCGTAAAACACTGCGGCGACTTGCCGGGCATTATCTCCGCCAGCTGCCTGCCGATACAGCAACCCGTTTCGACGTAATTTCCATCTATTTGCAAGCAGATCGGCCTTCCCAAAAAGCAGATATTGAGCTGTTCCGTGATGCATTTTCCTGGAATGAGTGAACTACTTGTGTGCTTCCTGCCATTCCTCGTACCAAGCCATCTGGATGGCCTCCAGCTTCGATTCCGTTGACTTTGCCGGATCATCCGCAAAACCGTGAAGCGCCGTCACAAGTTTGTGCAGCTCTGTAAAACGCACTTTCAAAGGGTCAAGCTCCGGATGCTTTTCCTGCAATTGAATGCCAACTTCTTCAGCATCGGCCCACATGATTTCCTGCGGCATGGCTTCTCCTAATATCACTTACACTCGGTGTTACTTACTCTCGCTCAAGGTCAGTGGTTTCCCCTCAGACACATAGTTCTTATTCCAGCTCGGAATTTCAATTACATAGTCACCCGGTTTTTCAATCACTGCCTGGCAGCCCAGGCGCGAGTTCAATTGCAAACCCGGTGCCTTTTCCATGCGGTCCATTTCGTCTTCCGTGGGCTCGTTCAAACCCCGCTCTCCGCCTTTTACATGGATGTGACAGGTTGTGCAGGCACACACCCCGCCGCAAGCGTGATCCAGAAATACACCATAGTTCTCTGCCACATCCAAAAACGACATGGGTAAGCCATGATGGTCATATGGCATCGTTCCAAACGGGAACTCCACTGTACGACCCTCCGGCTGAAAGGTCACCCGTACCATGTTCTCCGCGGGCGGCTTGCTCAGGTCGATCACCTGCTTTTCTGTCACGTACTCACTCATTGTCGTATTTCACTCCTGCATGTTCTTGTAGTGCTTCACTGCGTTTTCTCACGCTTTAATTCTGTGTTCTCACGGGTCAACTGCTCCAGCCTGTCTGCCATCTCTGACATCTTCAACATCAGGAAAATCTTCTCTTCAGATTTCTGGATTTCCCGAAGCAGCCCGTATTTCCATGTCACGCTGTCCTTCGGCTAAAACCTTTTGCCCTTCAGTCAACGATTTAAGGTTGGTCGCAATTTCGCGCAGCTCCGATACTAGAAAGTCCTGTAATGTCTTCCAAACATCTTCCACGACTGACATAGTTTCACCTCTCCGCGATACAGCTTACTTGATCTCCGCCTTGGCAAACGGGTGCGGCGAACTCGGCCCTTCACCCAGCTTCTCCCCTGCAGATGCCATAGTTTCCCCACCGATTGCCGAGGTTACTGCCTGGTCCATCATCAATTCCGCCAGATGCCGTGTCGCCTTGTCCAGAGCCTCGATGCTGCCTCGGATTGCCGCGCGATCGTCACCCTCCTTAAAGATGTGCAACTCATCCACTACCAAACCGATCTCGGTATGCTCTTCCATGCTCAACCGCTGCCACGCCGGATGCGTCCGCGCCTTGGCGACCCGCGCCAGGATGTCCTCCGCCTCGACCCGCGCCTCAATCAACTGCCGCTGCTCAAAATCCGCCTCGGCGTTGTCAAACGAGTCCAGGATCATGGTCTCCACCTGTTCATCGGTTAAGCCGTAGGTCGGCTTTACCTCGATCTCAGCCTCTTTGCCGGATCGCTGCTCCCGTGCTGACACATGCAAAATCCCGTTCGCGTCAATTAGAAACTTAACCTCAATCCTCGGCAGTCCAGCCGACATCGGCGGTACGCCTTTCAAGTCGAAGCGCGCCAGCGAGCGGCAGTCTTTTGCCAGTTCTCGCTCCCCCTGCACCACATGGATCGCGACATTCGTCTGTCCATCCACGCCCGTAGTGAAGTGCTCCGTTTCACTCGCCGGGATCGTCGAATTTCGCTGAATAATTTTCGCAACCACGCCGCCTAGTGCTTCAATCCCCAGCGACAGCGGCGTCACATCGAGCAGCAGCATATCTGCCGTTGCAGCCGAACCACCGGCAAGAATGTCAGCCTGTACCGCCGCCCCCAGCGCCACCACTTCATCCGGGTTCAACTCGGTATGCAGCTTGCGCCCTCGCGCCTCCAGACCAAATACATCTGCAACCCGCCGCTGTACCAGAGGAATACGTGTGGACCCGCCGACCATCACAACTTCATCCACCTGCTCCGGTTTGACGCGCGCATCTGCCAGCGCCTGCCGAACCGGGGCAAGCGTCCGCTCGACGATCGGCGCAATCAGCCCTTCAAGCTGTTCGCGCGTCAGTTCGCGCGTGTACGATTCCTGCCCGGATAGCTCGGCGATGATCCTAGTAGATACCTGCGAGGAAAGCGCGATTTTGGCTTCTGTCACAGCCTTGCGCACCGCCTGCACTGTTTCTGCTTGGCCGCGCACGTCCTTGCCGGTACTGCCGGCAATATCGTCGAGCGCAATGGTCAGCAGCAGGTTGTCGATGTCGTCGCCGCCCAGGTGCGTGTCGCCGCCTGTCGCAATGACCTCGAAGATGCCGTCCTGCAAACGCAACAAGGAAATGTCGAACGTACCGCCGCCGAAGTCGTACACAGCTACCAGGCCTGCTTTGGCACGGTCCAGCCCATAAGCAAGGGCAGCAGCAGTTGGCTCGTTCACTAACCGCAGCACGTCCAGCCCGGCCATACGACCTGCATCCTTAGTCGCCTGCCGTTGCGCGTCATTGAAGTAAGCCGGAACCGTAACAACAGCCTTGGTCACCGGTGCGCCGAAGTACCGTTCCGCATTGCGCTTGAGCTGCCGCAGTACTTGCGCGCCGATTTCAGGCGGCGTGTACTGGTGCTCACCCACCTGCAACCGCAGAACCTCACCCGGTGCCGCATCAGCCGCCAGTTTGAAGGGGAACAGCTTCAGCTCGTCCTGCACATCTTCCAGGCCTCTGCCCATCAGCCGTTTGGCCGAGTACACCACGCGCTCGGCCGACTCACCCAGGTACCGATGTGCGGCATTGCCTACAACAACCCTCTGAGATCCGCCCGCCGGAAAAGCCACAACAGACGGCACCAGGTTCAGTCCATCCTCACCCGGAATCACTACCGGCTGTCCGCCCTGCATAAAGGCAACCAGGGAGTTCGTTGTGCCGAGATCAATACCGACGATCCGCTCTGTACTGACCGGGGCTGCATTGCTGCCGATAGTGATGAGGCTTATATTTCCTGCGCTTGCCATAGGTTCAGTCTAGCCGTTCAGCTTCCCAGCGCTTCTTGTACGTCACGAAGCAGGTTGCGGATGTAACGCCTTGTATCGAGTAGCGCGGCCATATTCTTACCGGCTCGTTCCTGCTCCCTTCCGTCTTCTACATGGGTAACGCCATCCCACAAGTCCCAATTCTGACGTATGTCCAAATCGATTTTGTCCATTCGTTGCTCAAGCTGCTTTTGTGCCTGCTCAAGATCGACGCGCAGCTGCGGATCGCCTCCACCTGTGCTCTCCCGCATGTCTTCAAGCTGCATATTCAGTTCAAACACTTCAGCCAGCAACTCCGGCGGAACATTCTTCTTATTCTCAGTACCGCCGCGCGCCTCATCCGCAACCGTCACGCCTTCAAGTCGCAGCAGGTATTCCGTTCGCGCAATCGGATCTTTCAGCGCACGGTAAGCATCGTTCAGCAGCGAGGTCTGCTCCAGGCTCCATTGCTGCTTCTCCGGGCTTGCATTCGCAAAGCGGTCCGGGTGTACTTCGCGGTTCTTTTTATAAAAAGCGCGCGTAAGTGCTCCCTCATCCAGGCCGAGCTTGCGCGGTAACTCGAATGTAGAAAAGTAATCCGCGCCAATGGGCGCGGATGTTGAAGCTATTTTCTCTTCCATCTGGCTCATGCGGAGAACGATGACCCGCAGCCGCAGGATTTCGTGGAGTGGGGATTGACGAAGTTAAAGCCCTGTCGCATTAACGTCTCTTCGTAATCGAGCACCATGCCGTGCAGATACAAAAATGATTTGGGGTCGACGAAGATGCGAATTTCATCAAACTGGTACACGCGGTCCCGCTCGCGCGGCTGCGAGTCAAAGCGAATGTTGTACGAAAGCCCTGAGCAACCGCCGCCCTGGATGCCAAGGCGCAAACCGCCTTGCTCCGGCGACACACCTTCCTTGGCCATAGCAACACGGATGCGCTTAAGCGCACGCTCAGTCACCTGCACTCCCTTCTGCATCGGTGCCATGTTGCTCGGATTCAATATGTTTGGAAGTGCTGCCATGCCGGACTATACCTCTTGTTGCGCTATTGCGGTGCTGTTCCCTGCGGCCTGCCTTGCAGTTCTTCAATCTTGCGACTTACTGAAGCAAGATCGATCTTAAGGGTGAGCTCCAGACGAGTGGATTCCAACTTTTCCATCAGTGCTGCATGGCGCTCTGTTGCAAGTTTGTCTGAAAAGTCCATCCGAGCGGAAATAGCGCAACTCGGGTGCTACAAAATCCTGCAATAATTTGCGCGCATCATCAACCCAGCTCACCCTTACTCCTCTGCGTCAGAACTGAAGCTAAACAGTAGCAACCGGCTGCGCAACCTCTTCGTGCTCGGCCACGCCATTCTTCGTCTTCCAATCTCCAATGGCCGCACGAATTGCGTCCTCTGCCAGCACCGAGCAGTGAATCTTCACCGGCGGCAACGCCAGTTCTTTCACAATGTCGGTATTCGAGATCGTCATGGCTTCGGCAATGGTCTTGCCCTTCACCCACTCTGTTGCCAGCGAGCTTGAAGCAATGGCCGAGCCGCAGCCGAATGTCTTGAACTTGGCCTCTTCAATAACCTGCGTCACCGGATTTACCTTGATCTGCAAACGCATAACATCACCACACTCCGGCGCGCCTACCAAGCCGGTACCGACTTCAGCCGAACTCTTATCTAGTGTGCCTACATTGCGGGGATTACTGTAGTGGTCTACGACCTTATCGCTGTATGCCATCTTTTTTCTCCTCGTACTGCTCTTGAAAGTCTCGCCAAACTTTATTTGGCAGCGGATTCCGCTGATCGATCCATATTGTAAAAACGGCCATAACTAAAACTGAAGCCATATCCAGGCTAAGAATAAGGCCAGACCTTCCATGTCGATATGAAGTAGGAAGATTGTTTAACAACCCTGGAAGTAAAAGTCCGAAAACTAAAATCGGCCAATTTCTCTTGAGCCGCCGGGTAACTTTCACAAGCTCTCCTCTAGTGCGCCGCCCACTCGATCTTGGTCAAATCAATGCCTTCCTTGACCATCTCATATAACGGCGACAACTCCCGAAGCTTTAAAACCACATCGATCAGCTTGTCCGCCACATAATCCACTTCAGCCTCAGTGTTGAACCGCCCAAGCCCGAACCGGATCGACGAATGCGCCACGTCATCCCCAAGCCCTAATGCCTTCAATACATACGATGGCTCAAGCGTCGCAGAGGTGCAGGCCGAACCGCTTGAAACTGCGATATCGTTGATGCCCATCAGCAAGCTCTCGCCCTCAACATACACAAAACTCATGTTCAGGTTGCCCGGCAAACGCTTGTCCTCATCCATGGACCCATTTATATGAATGTAGTCCAGGGCACCCTCAAACTTCTTCTGTAGCCGGTTACGCAAAGCCTTCTGCCGGGCACCCTCACCGGCCATTTCGGCCAGCGCAATTTCAGCCGCCTTGCCCATGCCTACGATTCCCGGTACATTCAGCGTTCCCGACCGCATGCCGCGCTCATGGCCGCCTCCGTTAATCTGCTCGGAAATCTGGACCCGCGGGTTGCGGCGACGCACATACAAGCCGCCTACACCCTTCGGCCCATAAATCTTGTGCGCCGTAAACGACATCACGTCAATATTATCGGTGACCACGTTGACGGGAATCTTGCCGAATACCTGCACCCCGTCCGTGTGGAAGATCACCCCGCGCTCATGACACAGCTTGCCGATCTCCTGGACCGGCTGAATGACGCCGATCTCATTATTGGCCCACATAATCGAGACCAGAACGGTTTTGTCCGTCATGGCGGCTTTCAGCTCTTCCATGTCGATCAGTCCATCGCCCTTCACCGGCAGGTAGGTCACGCGGAAGCCCGACTTTTCCATCCGCTTGCACGTATCAAGCACAGCCTTGTGCTCCGTCACTTGCGTGATGATGTGGTTGCCGCGTTCGCGGTACATCTCTGCAATGCCCTTGATCGCCAGATTGTTCGACTCGGTAGCGCCCGAGGTAAAAATGATTTCTTTGGCGGTTGCGCCGATCAACTTTGCGATTTGCTCTCGCGCATACTCCACACCCTGCTCGGCCTCCCAGCCGAAGCCGTGGTTACGGCTGGCTGCATTGCCGAACTTGCCCGTAAAGTAAGGCACCATGGCTTCAAGCACACGCGGGTCCATCGGCGTGGTGGCATGGTTATCCATGTAGATCGGCAGCTTCACGCCGTGGGCCGCTATGCCGGCAAAGCCGGTCTGCACGGGAACAATCTGGTCGCCTTCGGGCGCGTTCAGCGGCGGGTTTTCCTGCATCTGCGTTGCTGTACTCATCGAACTCTCCTCGGAAGCTGATGCTTCCGCTTACTACATCTGGATCGAAATTAAGGACTTACCGGCCTGCATGCGCCTGGACGAATCACGTTGCGGGTCGCTATCCATCAGGTCGCCGATCCGAATGCCCTTCAGCAACTCGGTAATGGACTCATTGACTCGGGCCATGGGTTCTTTGATGGTGCAGCTGTCGTGCAAGTCGCAAACACGCGGCCCGCTGCTGCACGCGGTCAAAAACAACGGTCCATCCACAGCCAGGATGACCTCAAATACAGTGATGCTGAAAGCATCCCGCTGCAGTGCGTACCCGCCGTTCATACCGGCAGTAGAGCGTACCAGACCCACTTTCGCCAGCCGCTGCAAAATTTTAGCTAGCAACTGCGGCGGAATATGGTATGCCTCAGCGATATCCTTCGCGCTCAGTGCAGGTATTTGCGGATGCTCGGCCAGGTATTTCAGCGCCATGAGCCCATAATCCGCTTTTTTAGTCAACCTGAGCATACTTTCTTAGTATAGGACCGGCAGGAAGGGTGGGCAATGCCGGGCAGCTCATTTACTTTCGATTTCCGATAAAGATTATTATTCTGCCCGGGTCTGATTTTCCGGCAACTCACGGGCTGCCTGCAACTTTCATGAACTTTAAGCGTGAGAGGGGCTTGGAGCGGGCGCAAACGGGCGCTACAATCATCGCTTACAGACCTTTCCGGTCTGCAATTCCATCATGCCGACGATTTGTAAACACCCAAGAGTGCGCATCGTGTCCCGCCAGGACGACATCGAGTTTGTGGAATGCCAGGATTGCGGCGAGGTTTTTGACTCGGACGAGTTCCGCGACATGGAGATTGAAGAGAAAGACCGGCTTACAGCCACTCTTGAAGATCCAGAAGCCGACTGATTGCCCTCAATCGAAAACTTCTGGTGTCTCGGGGGCTGACGCATTGATGCGCCGCCCCATCTTAATAGCGTAGTCAAAGCCTGAAATGCAAGCAAGCACACCTGTGGCAATCAGTGATCCGTCACGCACCAGACGCAACGCTGCGTAGGGTTCAAACTGCGCCAGGATCACAGCCACCACCGCGATCACCTGCACTAACGTATTTGCCTTGCCGTATATGCTTGGTCTGAAGTTGCGCAGCCCAAGCGCGGCATACAGGATCGCACCGACCACCAGGATGCCGAGGTCGCGCGCAAACACCAGCAGCGTAACGCGCAGGGATATCAACCCCACATGGTGCAGCGTCAGGAAGAGCGAAGACAGCATCAGCTTGTCCGCTACCGGGTCCAGGTACTGGCCCAGCCGGGTGCGCTGCTTCAGCCAGCGCGCCAGCAGACCGTCGAGCGCGTCGGAGACCCCGGCCACCGTCAAAATCCCGAAGCTGAGGCGGAAACGTCCCTCAAGAATCGCCAGCAGCAGAAACGGCACCAGGCACAAACGCAAAAAGGTGAGCTGGTTGGGTGCCGCGCGCAGCGGGCTTATGAGCGACTTGGCAGGGGCAGGATTCATGCAGAGGGAACCATCGCTGATCCTACCCCACGGGCATGCACATGCACCTCCGCTTGACACACCGGGAGGACAACGCTAGCGTTAGCTCATGCGTCGGCACACCCATCCTGTCCATCGTCATCACCCCGGCACAGCATGGGCGGCGAGTCATGGCAGGAAACGGTAGCGACACCGGCAAACTGACCGAAATTGGTACAAAAGGCCCGCCTGCCGCATCTTCAAGCGCAGGCGGGTTTTCTTTTGCCGGATCAGGCACAAAGAGGAGCAGATGGCAGCAATTGATTTCAACAAGATGGACGGTCTCGTCCCCGGCATCGTGCAGGACGCGGCCACAGGCGACATATTGATGGTCGGCTTTCTCAACCGGGAGAGCTACGAGAGAACACAAAGCAGCGGCTACGTCACCTTCTGGAGCCGTACCCGCGGCAAACTGTGGACCAAGGGCGAGACCAGCGGCAATCGGCTGCGCGTGGTTACCGCCGCCACCGACTGTGATCAGGACACGCTCCTGTTCCGTGTCGTGGTAGAAGGCGACGGGCTGGTGTGCCATGAGGGCACGGTGAGCTGCTTTACGCGGCCGCTCGCAGTCACGCAACAGAGTACAGAACCGGTTCCAGAACCGATTACCGTGCATGCGGAGGTTCGCTAAATGGGCAAGCTGCGCCTCGGCATTCCCAAGGGCTCTCTCCAGGACGCGACCATCGACCTGTTCGGCAAGGCCGGCTGGAAGATCTACGCCAACGGCCGCTCCTACTTCCCGCAAATCGACGATCCGGAGATCGAGTGCATGCTCATCCGCGCGCAGGAGATGGCGCGCTACGTCCACTCGGGCGTGCTCGACGCGGGCTTAACGGGCATCGACTGGGTCATTGAAAGCGGCTTGAAAGTTGAAAGCGCTTGTTCCCTGGTTTATGCCAAGCAGAGCCGTCAGCGCGTTAAATGGGTGCTGGCAGTGCCTGAAGACAGCCCCTGGCAGCGCGCCGAAGACTTGGCCGGCAAAACCATCGCCACAGAGCTCGTCGAAGTCACAAAAAATTACTTCGCTTCGAAAAACGTCCCGGTCACAGTCGAATTCTCCTGGGGAGCAACCGAAGTCAAGCCGCCCATGCTGGCCGACGCCATCGTTGAAGTGACAGAAACCGGCTCCAGCCTTCGCGCCAACCGCCTCCGCATCATCGACATAGTGATGGAAAGCGAAACCCGCCTGATCGTGAACAGTACGGCGCACACCGACAGCTGGAAGCGCGCGAAGGTCGAAACGCTGGCCCTGATGTTGCGCGGTGCCATCGATGCGCAAGGCCAGGTGGGCTTGATGTTGAACGTGCGCAAGGAACATCTGGCCGATGTATTAGCCGTGCTGCCCGCGCTCAATTCACCCACCATCTCACCACTTAGCGACGGCAGCTGGTCCGCGCTCAACACCATTCTCGAAGAAGGCGTGGTACGAGACGTGATCCCGAAACTTAAAGCCGCCGGTGCCACCGGTATCGTCGAGTACCCGTTGAACAAGGTTGTTCTGTAAAGGAAGTTGCATGGAAATTGTTCGCACCACCGGGCTTGGAGGCCGTCGAGGCCGCGCCCGCGTTGACCAGCTCGCCGCACGCAGCGCCACCGCCGATCGCCGTGTACTACCGGCAGCCGAGCGTATCGTCAACGCCGTGCGCAAGGACGGCGACAAGGCCCTGCGCAGCTGGAGCGCCAAGCTCGACGGGCTCGACGCGAAAACGCCGCTGGCAATCGATCCGGCACAAATGCGCGCCTCACTCGCTGAAATCCCAACTGCTATGCGCGACGCTTTCGAGCAGGCGGCAGACAACATCCACGCTTTTGCCGTGAAGCAGATGCCGATGGAGTGGGACTTTGAGCCTGCGTCGGGGCTCTCAGTCGGCCAGCGCGTACGCCCGCTCGACTCCGTCGGCTGTTATGTACCGAGCGGTCGCCATCCCCTGCCTTCGACATTGCTGATGACCGCCATCCCCGCGCAGGTTGCAGGCGTGAGCCGTATTGTCGCCGTCTCACCACGGCCCGCAACGGAAGTGCTGGCCTGCGCCGCGCTGCTCGGCATTACAGAGTTCTACCGCGTCGGCGGTGCGCAGGGGGTGGCCGCGCTTGCCTACGGTACGGAAACCATCCGGCACGTCGACAAGATTGTCGGCCCAGGCAACGCCTACGTTACCGCGGCCAAGCGGCTCGTAGCCTTTGACGCAAGTATCGACATGCTGGCCGGGCCTACCGAAATTGTTGTCACCAGTGAGCACGGCAACCCGCATGAGATTGCCGCCGACCTGGTCGCCCAGTCCGAGCACGACCCGGACGCGGTCGCGATTTTTATAACCACCAGCGCCGACCTTGCGCGTCGCGTCGCCGCTGAAGCCAAGCAGCAGGCCAAGGCAAACCCCGTCGCCGCACTCTCGCTTGACCGTAACGGAGTTGCCATTGTCGCCGGCTCCATCGAGGAGGCGCGCGCGATCACCAACCGGCTCGCCGGTGAGCACCTTACCGTGGACTCCGCGGAAGACCTGGATTGGGTGCGCCACGCGGGCTCCGTGTTTATCGGCCGCTGGTCGCCGCAGCCCATGGGCGACTACATCTCCGGACCTAACCACACTCTGCCCACCGGCGGCGACGCACGCCTGCGCGGAGGCCTCAGTGTCTACGATTATTTGAAGCTCATCACCGTGCAGCAGTACACAGAGGATGGACTTGCAGCGCTCGGCCCTGCGGCTATGCGCATTGCTGAGTCGGAAGGCCTCACCGGCCATGCGGAAGCCATTCGTGTGCGCCTGCAAGGGTC